>URLZ01000019.1 GCA_900548895.1 uncultured Akkermansia sp. | reverse complement strand
CGCGGTTTGCGTGACAAAGCTGCCGTTTTACTGAGGCGGGCTTGATTGTTCGCCCGCCGGGCAGGTGGGGCGGTGGGGGCGGTTCGGGCGCGTGGCGGGTTACCGCGGGGTGGGACGGGGGGTCAACTGTCGCCGAAGTCTCCGAAGTTGCCGTAGCAGAATGAGCAGTCGCGCCCCTTGTCATTGAGGCTGTCGACGAGTTGACGGAGGTTCATCTTGCTGACGTCTTCCCGCTTGCTGTAGTAGGCGAAGAGGTAGAGGGCGAGCTTGATGACGGAAGTGCGGTCGAGATTGCGCTGCTCCATGATGTCGTCCATGAAGCGATCCATCAGAGGCGTACTCTTGAACGTGTAGGAGCTTCGTTTAGCCATAGGTCTTATATATCAGTCTCAAGGGTCGAGTCAGCAAGCTTCTGAGCCGACCTCGGGAGCTAGTATAGCGGATTGCTAATCCGCTCGTCTTTTTCGTTTATTTGTTCTCTTGCTTGTTTGTGACTTATGACTTTCGCAAGCCTGATCTCGCGATTCGAAACGAGAGACACCGCTGCCGGCCCGATCATTCAAAAATGTTTAGATTCAGCATGTTCTGCCCGCCCTCATTTTTTTCGCTTGCCAACGGATTAGCAATCCGTCGGCAAGAGATACACAGCGCATATGGAGGAGTGTTTTTCATACAAAACTGATCGTGAAAACCTTATAGCAGAATCAGACGACAAAATTTCCCTTGGGAAGGGGATGGAGTCGCTGCCCGAACAGCTGGGGCGGGAGTTGCTGGCTCTGGGTGGGGACGCTGCCGGAGCGGACGGCGATCTGCTGGCCTGCTGCCGCGAAATCATGCTACTGGGCGTCCGCCTGCTGCAGGGGCGCCGCGGCGGGCTGAGGAAGACGGTGGGCGAGGCCGCTGCCGCCTGTCTCGAGGCCAAGGCCGGGCGGCGCCCCCGCACGCGCGCGGAGTTTCGCTCGGTGTGTGCGCGATTGCGGCGGGAGGCGCCGAAGCTGATGGAGGCTCCGCTCGGCCTCGTGACGACGGAGATGTGCCGCGAGGCTTTGCTGCGCGTGCCGACGTCGGACCGCCAGCGCCTCAAGATGCGCACGATTCTGCATGCCGTCATGGCTTACGCGGGGCGGCGGGGCTGGTGCACGGGCAATCCGCTCGCCGGGCTGGATCTGCCGCCGGTTCGGGAGGCGGAGGTGGAGCCGCTGGACTGGGAGGCGCTGCGGCGCCTTCTGCGCTTGGCCCGGCGGGCGGAGCACCGCCCGTGCATGCCGCCGCTGGGGCTGATGCTTTGGGCGGGGATTCGCCCGGCGGAGGTTTGCCGCTTGGGCTGGTGCCATCTGGATTGGGAGGAGCGCGTGGTGGTGCTCCGCCCTCTGCACGCGAAGACGGGCGGCTGCCGCCACGTGACGATTTACCCGGTGCTGGCGGCGTGGCTGAGGGAGTTCGGCCTGCGGGAGGAGGGGCCGATTTGCCCGCCGAACTGGCCTCGGCGCTGGAAGCGCCTGCGAGAGGCGGCTCTCGGGACGCGCTGGCAGCAGGATGTGCTGCGGCACACCTTTGCGAGCTATCACGTGAAGCGCTGGCACGATTTCGCGCGCCTGCAGGCGGAGATGGGGCATCGGAGTGCGGATTTGCTGCGCTCGCGCTATCTGAGCATGCGGGGGGTGACGGCGCAGCGCGCGGCGGTGTTCTGGCGCCCCGGGGCTCTGTGACGAGGGCCGGGCCGAGGCTTACTCTGCAGTCGGTGCAGCGCACGGGCCCGTGCCGCACGCGGCGCAGCGAACAAATACCCGGGCCGCGAATTTTCCCTTGAAAACTGACGCTGCAAGGGGTAGAATGACCCCGTCAGGGTGGCGGGTGCTGCCCGGAACACCTTCAACCTACACAACATTATGGCTAAACTGACAGTTCGCGACCTCGATGTCGCCGGTAAGGAAGTCCTCATGCGTGTGGACTTCAACGTTCCCATGAAGGATGGTGTCATCACCAACGATGCCCGCATCGTGGCGGCTCTGCCCACCATCAAGTATCTGCTGGAGAAGGGTGCCCGCCTGGTGCTCTGCTCTCACCTGGGCCGCCCCGAGGGAACGGGGTATCAGGCTGAGTTCTCGCTGAAGGCTGCCGCTGAGTGCCTTGCCAAGCACCTGGGCCGCCCCGTGGCTTTCGTGCCGGAGACGATCGGTGAGGCTGCTTCTGCGGCTCGCGCGGCTCTGAAGGACGGCGATGTGCTGCTGCTCGACAACGTGCGCTTCGACAAGAAGGAGAAGAAGAACGATCCCGAGTTCGCCAAGGCTCTCCTCGGCAATGCGAAGATTTATGTGAATGATGCGTTCGGTTCCGCTCACCGCGCTCATGCCTCCACGGAGGGCGTGACGCACTTCGCGGAGAAGTCCGCGATGGGCTTCCTCATCGAACATGAGCTGGAGTACCTCGAGGGCAAGCTTGAGAATCCGGTGCAGCCCTTCGTTGTCATCATGGGCGGCGCTAAGGTTTCGGACAAGATTCAGGTGCTCTCGAAGCTGATGGAGAAGAGCCAGACCTTCCTCATCGGCGGCGCGATGGCCAACACCTTCCTGGCGGCTCAGGGCTACAATGTCGGCAACTCCAAGATTGAGGCTGACAAGCTGGACCTCGCTCGCGAGATTCTCGAGACGGCCAAGTCGAAGGGTGTGAAGTTCATCCTGCCGGCTGACACGACCTACGCCTTCAAGTTCGAGGAGGGTGCCGAGACTTTCAACACGGCTCCCTGGGCCGAGGGCGGCAGCATTCCCGAGGGCGGCATGGGCATCGATATCGGCAACAAGGCTATCGAGGAGTTCTGCTCGATCATCAAGGGCGCCAAGACGGTGCTCTGGAACGGCCCGATGGGCGTGTTTGAGCTCGATTCGTTCTCCAAGGGCACGAAGGCTATCGCCGAGTGCTTGGCGGAGTCCGACTGCTGCTCGATCGTGGGCGGCGGTGACTCGGTGACGGCGGCCAAGAAGTTCAAGGTGGCCGACAAGCTCTCCTTCTGCTCGACGGGTGGCGGCGCTTCGCTGGAGCTCCTCGAGGGTAAGGTGCTGCCCGGCATCGGCTCGCTCAGCGAGAAGTAAGCCGCTTGGCTCTCCCCCCATTTTCAGCCCCTCCTCGGCTTCGGCCGGGAGGGGCTTTTTCGCGGGGATGCGTGCAAATGTTAATTTACATCTGCAACGATGTTTTCTTGACGGACTCTGCCCGATATGCTAGGGTATCAGATGAAAGGAGACTTCGCCCACCGTGAAAAACGTCATTAAAATCAGTTTCGTCTATTTCCCCATTTTTCTTGCTGCCATGCTCGGCCTGATGCAGTGGCTGATTATGGATCTCGATAAGGGCCCCTTTTACCTAATGGCCTGTGCCGTGCCCTTTACCTTGGCGGTGGCGGTCTTGCAGGTGTTTCCCTGGGTGCTGATTGCCTGGCTCTTCCAGCGCAGGAGCCGCTTGGTGCGCAATCGCTTGGTTCTGCTGCCGATGTTCATTGTCAACGCGCTCTTCCCTCAGCTGGTGCTCAGCCTTATTTTCAATCTGGCGGCTCCCGTGGCTCGGGCTTACACGGGCTTTGCCTACGGGCAGGTGTTCGAGCCCTACCCGCTGAGTGAGAAGGCTGCCAACGCATGGCTGCTCAGCCTGTTCATTGCGCTGGCCATTGTCACCGTCGCGTACCGCACCCGCAAGCTGCCGAAGGAGGAGCATCCGGCGGCGTGATCTTCGCAGCCCCCTGCCCTGCCTATCCGGCCGCAGCCGTGAGGCAAGGGGAGAGAGGCGGCGGTTCATCGGCGCCCGGCAGCTTCGCTGACTACAATAAAAAGCACCCCCGCTCGGTCGGATTCCGAGCGGGGGTGCTTTGTGGTCTCCCGTGAGGGAGTTCGGCGGCTTACTCGGCCCAGGTCAGCACGACCTTGCCGGATTTGCCGGAGTTCATCACGTCGAAGCCTTCCTTGAAGTCCTTGTAGGAGAGGCGGTGGGTGATGATCGGGGAGATGTCAAGGCCGGAGCGCAGCATGGCGTCCATCTTCTGCCAGGTGCCGAACATTTCGCGGCCGTAGATGCCCTTCATCTTGAGGCCCTTCCACACGAAGGTGTTCCAGTCGATGCCGGAACCGCCGGGCTGGATGCCCAGCAGCGAGATGCAGGCGCCGTAGGCGGAGTTGGTGATGATGTCCTTGAGGCAGGAGGGCGCGCCGCTCATCTCGAGGCAGACGCCGTAGCCCTCGGTGATACCGAGATCTTCACGGGCGGCGGCGATGGAGTCGCCCTCCACGACGTTGACGGTGCGGTCGGCGCCGAGAG
The DNA here is from genome assembly GCA_900548895.1 of uncultured Akkermansia sp. Classification (GTDB taxonomy): domain Bacteria; phylum Verrucomicrobiota; class Verrucomicrobiia; order Verrucomicrobiales; family Akkermansiaceae; genus Akkermansia; species Akkermansia intestinavium. The sequence continues at coordinate 36,653 of URLZ01000019.1, read as the reverse complement.
TTCGCGCCAGGCTGAGCTTGTAGTCGCTCACGTCGGTGATTGTCACGCTCTTGGCGCCGGCCTTCTTGCAGACGGCGGCGGCCATCGAGCCGATGAGGCCGGCGCCCGTGATGAGGACGTCTTCACCGACCAGATCCCAGGAGAGGGCGGTGTGGGTGGCGTTGCCCAGCGGGTCGAGGATGGAGGCGATCTCCATCGGCATGTCCTTGTGGATGCGGATGACGTTGGTCTGCGGGATGGACAGGTATTCGGCAAAGCAGCCGGGACGGTTCACGCCGACGCCCTTCGTGTTCGGGCAGAGATGGAAGAGGCCACGGCGGCAGTTGTGGCAGTGGCCGCAGACGATGTGCCCTTCGCCGGAGACGACTTCGCCGGGCTTGTACTCGGTGACGGCCGAGCCGACTTTCTCGATGATGCCGCAGAACTCGTGGCCGACGTGCATGCCCACGGGAATCGTCTTCTGCGCCCAAGGATCCCAGTTCCAGATGTGCAAGTCCGTGCCGCAGATGGCCGTCTTGTAAATCTTGATCAACACGTCGTTGGGGCCGACCTCAGGCATCGGCACCTCCATCAACTCTAGGCCTTTGTCGGCCTTCGTCTTCACGAGAGCTTTCATGCCCCGCATTGTAATACCGCGCCGCAGTTGAGGCAAGCCTAATGTTTGAGTTTAGCAAAAAAGCGCTCTATGTCAAGCGGATAATGCCTCCCCGATTTTCACAGGAGGGGCAAGAGATTCTCTTTCACTTTATCCGTCAATCAACAAAAAAAGCGCAAAACCAAGTTCACAGGCTCGGTTCTGCGCTCGTTCTCTGCCGCGTGTGAGGCGCGGAGGGGCTGAGATTAAAGGAAGCGGATCCAGAGGTAGATCCAGGAGATGAGGATGGAGAGCAGCATGAGCGGGAAGGCCAGCTTCATGTAGTTGAAGAAGCTCACGACGAGGCCCTCCTTGCGGGCGAGGGCGAGCGCGACGACGTTGGCGCTCGCGCCGATGACGGTGCCGTTGCCGCCGAGGCAGGCGCCGAAGGAGAGGGCCCACCAGAGGGGCTCGAGATCGGCGAAGCCCATGGCGCCCATGTCTTTGATGAGCGGGATCATCGTGGCGACGAAGGGGATGTTATCGACAAAGGAGGACATGATGGCGCTCATGCCGAGCACGGTGGCCGTGGTGGCCGTGGGGTCCCCCTGCGTCATCTCCATGGCGTGGGCAGCCATCCAGTTGATGATGCCGTTGACTTCAAGGCCGCCGACGAGGACGAAGAGGCCGATGAAGAAAAAGATGGTGGTCCATTCGACGTGCGAGAAGACTTTTTCAAGCACCTGGGTGCGGGTGGGCATGGTGAGCAGCATGAGCAGCGAGGCGCCGGTGACGGCAATGGTGCCGGATTCGAGGGTCCAGCCGGGGATCTGGCCGTGCATGCAGAAGAGCACGATGGTCAGCCCGAGGGTGAAGAGGCACTTGTGCAGCATGCGCGGGCAGCGGATGAGTCCCTTGGTGCTCATGGCCATGATATGGCGCTTGTTCTGCTCGTCGCAGCGCAGGTCGCGGCGGAAGATGAGCAGAAGGATGCCGAGGGTGAAGATGAAGGAGATGACGCAGGGCAGCGCGAGATTGCGGATGAAGGCCATGAAGTCGAGCTCAGGCACGGCGCTGGCGATCATGATGTTGGGCGGGTCACCGATCATGGTGCAGGTGCCGCCGATGTTGGAGGCAAAGATCTGCGCGATGACGAAGGGCTTGGCGGAGATGCCGAGCTGACGCGCCAGCGAGAAGGTGATGGGCACGGTCAGCAGCACGGTGGTGACGTTGTCGAGCAGGGCCGAGCAGAGCAGCACGAGGGTGGAGAGCGCGGCGAGCAGGGCCACGGGGTTGCCGCGCACGCGCTGGGCGGCCCAGATGGAGAGGAAGCGGAAGAGCCCGGTCTCTTTGAGGATGAGCACCTGAATCATCATGCCGATGAGCAGGGCGAGGGTGTTGAAGTCGATGTGAGCGACTGCCTGCTCCTGCGTGATCACACCGCAGAGCACCATGAGCATGGCGCCGAAGAGGGCCACGACCGTGCGGTGCACGCGTTCGGAAATGATGAGGGCGTAGGCAATGAGGAAGATCAGCAGTGTCGCCGTCGTTGCGTATGTCATAATTGTTCTCCTTGAGCGCCGCGACTACCCGAGCCGACGGGGCAGACGGGCGGCGCGGGCATCGCGGAGGCGGTGCCGGTGACGGGCTGCCGAGGGGAGGGAGGGGGTGCGCGAGTCGCGCAGGATTATAGGTCGGAAGCTGTTTTTTGACAAGGCGTTTTTTGGCGAAAGGCGAGAAATTCACAGACGACTGGCGCGCGAAAATCGGGGTCCGGGAGACACTTTGGACTTCACAAAGCGACTGCATGCGTGTAATATGGGCGCGCGATGGCTATTCAGATGCAAAAAACTCTCCGTACGAGTGTCTCCATCCAGGGCACGTCTCTTCACACAGGTCAACCCGTCAAGCTGACGATCAAACCCGCCGATGTGAACACGGGGCTGAAATTCCGACGCATCGACTTGCCGGACAAGCCCTTCATCGACGCTTCCGCCGCCAACGTGCAGACCGTCGAGCGCGCCACGACGCTGGCCGAGGGCTCGGTGAATGTTCACACCGTTGAGCACATTCTCTCGGCCCTCACGGGCATGGGTGTCGACAACGCCATCATTGAGATGGACGCCAATGAGCCGCCCATCGGCGACGGTTCGGCGGCTCCCTACGTGGAGCTGATCAAGAAGGCGGGGTTGGAGGAGCAGGATGCTCCCTGCCAGGTCTGGGAGATTCGCGAGCCCGTCATGGTGGAGAACAAGAGCGGCTCGATGATTGTCATCATGCCGGATCGCCAGTTCCGCGTCTCCGTGACGGTTTCCGGTCCCGAGGGGCGCGTGACGCAGTACTTCCACTCCGTCATCACGCCCGAGACCTATGAGAAGGAGCTCTCCCGCGCCCGCACCTTCTGCTTCTACGAGGATATTCAGCCGCTGCTCGACAAGGGGCTCATCAAGGGCGGCACGCTCGACAACGCCATCGTGATCAAGGGCGAGCAGTACATCTGCGCCGGCGGTCTGCGCTACCACAATGAATGCGCCCGCCACAAGACGATGGATATGATCGGCGACCTCATTCTCAACGGCCGCCGCATTCTCGGCCACGTGATCGCCGTGATGCCGGGCCACGGCATCAACACGACGATGGCGGCCAAGCTTCAGAAGACTTTCGAGAGCCTGCAGGCGATGCGCCCCAAGCCCATGACGCTGCCGGCGGGCGACACGGTGCTCGATACCAACGAGGTGCTCAAGCTTCTGCCGCACCGCTACCCCTTCCTCATGGTCGATCGCGTCATCGGCTTCGAGGGTGATACGAAGTGCATCGGCCAGAAAAATCTCACGATGAACGAGCTCTTCTTCCAGGGCCACTTCCCCGGTCACCCCGTCATGCCGGGCGTCCTTCAGCTCGAGGCCATGGCGCAGGTTGCCTCCATCCTGATGCTGCGCATTCCGGAGAACATGGGCAAGATCGGCTATTTCATGAGCTGCGACAAGGTCAAGTGGCGCAAGCCGGTGGTGCCCGGCGACGTGCTCATCATCGAGACGGAGCTCGTGAAGATGCGCGGCGCCATCGGTGTGGCGACCGGTCGCTGCCTCGTCAACGGGGAAGTCACCTGCGAGGCCGAGCTCAAATTCATGGTTCAGGATGCCTGATGAGGGCGCGGCAGATGATTTTTTCATGATCGGTGCTTGACATCCGCCGATTTTCTGGTAACATGGGTCGCCCCGACCGCGCGCAGCGGCCTCAGACAACTTATAGACTTCAACAACGATAACACACCATGAGCAAGAGAACATACCAGCCTTCCAAGCGCTGCCGCAAGCGCCAGTTCGGTTTCCGTGCCCGCATGGCCTCCAAGGGTGGCCGCGCCATCCTCGCCCGTCGCCGCGCCAAGGGCCGCAAGCGCCTTCTGCCGAAGGGTGCCGAAATCCACTACAAGCGCCACACCGTTCAGCACGGTTGAGGCCGCGTCAGACCGCGCCGGGCGGTGGGGCTCTCCCCTGCCCGATGGTCTGAAAACCAAACGCCCTGTATCCGATGCAGCTGAAGCGGCGCCATACCATGAAGCGAGCCTCTGAGTTTGCCATGGTGCGCGCCGAGGGCTGCTCTGAGGCAGGGCGTTTTCTCATTCTCAATCTGGCGCCTCTTCCCGCCGGCCAGGAGTCCGAGCACTCGCGCGTCGGCATCATCACGACGAAGCGCATCGGCCACGCGGTGCTGCGCAATTTGCTGCGCCGCCGCGTGCGCGAAATGGTGCGCGAGCACGGTGACCCGATTGCCCGTGGATTTTACGTGGTGCTGGTGCTGCGCAATCGCGCGGCTTTTTCCGACTACCGCCAGCTGGAGGCCGACTTCCTCAAGCTGCTGACACGACAACTGCGGAGGCGCACGGCATGCTGAAAAAACTCGTCATTCTGCCGGTGCTCTTTTACAAGCGCTTTTTGAGCGGGCCGCTTCACGCGCTGGCCGGGCCGGGCTCCGGCTGTCGGTTCACCCCCAGCTGTTCGACCTACTTCATTCAGGCCGTGGAGATTCACGGCGCGCTCAAGGGCTCGCTGATGGGTATCTGGCGCATCCTGCGCTGCAATCCTTGGGGCGGCTGCGGCTATGATCCTGTGCCGCCGCGAAAGCCCCGATGAGAGCGCCGCGGCCCTCACCTCGCGCCGACAGCCCGCGCCGCAACCGCCAACGCTGACACGGCTTGAGGCTCGCCTCCCTTCCCGGCCCTTCGACACACCGCCCGATCTTCCGCCCCCGCGCTCCGCAGCCTTCCCTCAAGCCTTCACGCGCCTCTCATCTTTCCCGACCCGATTTTCACCCCCCCCTAGACTTCGATCATGGACAAAAAAGCATGGATTGTCATCTCGGCCTGCATCCTCGGTCTGGTGGCCAACTGGTGGTACACCGAATCGAAGAAGCAGGACACGCCGCCGGCAGCTCCGGCGGCCACGGCTCAGGCCCCGACCGCAGCCGCTTCACCCGCCGCAGCGGCGGCAAACGGCAACAGCGCTACGCCGCAGCCGACACCGATTCCCCAAGTGGCGCGGCCGCAGGTTATTGCCGAGCTCGTTTCGCACAACAGCGAGGGCAAAGAGGTGGCCCGCTTCCGCTTTCAGGACATCGGCGGCAGCCTCCAGTCCACGCAGATGGTCGGCAAGGCCATTAACAGCACCAAAGAGAACCTGCAGCAGGATGTGCTGATCAACGGCAGCTCGGCTCAGGGCATCGGCACGCTGATGTTCAATCTGAGCAACGCCCACGACCCCATCTTCGACAACGCCGTCTACAGCGTCGTGCCCGAGCTGACGGACGCTCAGAAGGTCACGCTCAGCGCGCGCCTCGGCGATCTCATCGTCACGAAGACCTACAGCCTTGTTCCGCTTGAGAGCGACGGCGAGACCATCGAGGGCAACGCCTACATGCTGCGCCTCGCCATCGCCGTGCAGAACACCTCAATGCGTACCCTGCCCTACGGCAACTGGGGGCTCTTTGCCGGTACCACCAACCGCATCTCCACCAGTGAGATGAGTCACTACACCTACTTCATCTATCTGGAGAACGGCGACTTCGTCAAGGAGAGCGGCAGCACCTTCTCCCACTGGTTCTCCAAGGATGAGCTGCGCCGCTGCCGCTCCGACTACGACAAGCTCGAATGGGCCGGTGTGATGAGCCAGTACTACGCCAGCCTCATCGCCCCCTCGAAGGCGGACGGCACGAGCACGATTTACATGGCGCCGACGCAGGTGAGCATGCCCGTCACGGGCGAGCGCGAAGAGGGCCTGATGCTCGGCATCGGCATGCCGGACTTCACCCTGCCCGCCTCGGACGGCAAGGTCAACCACGTGCGCACCTTCAGCTATGATATCTTCACGGGTCCGCGCCTCAACATGATGCTCAAGGACATGGGCGGTGAGATCCACAAGATTGACCGCATCATGGACTACGGCTGGTTCTACATCCTCAGCAACCCCATGAACTGGCTCATCAACACCTTCCACGGCTGGTTCGGCAACTGGGGCTGGGCCATCGTGGCCATGACCTTCGTGGTGCGCCTCATCATCTGGCCGCTCTATCGCAAGAGCTATATGAGCATGAAGCGCATGAGCCTGCTGCAGCCCAAGATGAAGGAGCTCAAGGAGCTCTACCCCGATGATCAGCAGCGCGTGAGCATGGAGATGATGAAGCTCTACAAGGAGTACGGCATCTCGCCCTTCGGCGGCTGTCTGCCGATGCTGCTGCAACTGCCCATCTTCCTCTCCTTCTACTACGTGCTTCAGACGGCTGCCGAGTTCCGCGGCGCTCCCTTCCTCGGCTGGGTGACGGACCTCTCGCAGATGGACACGGTCTGCTACCTGCCGCTGGGCTTCTATGATCTGCCGATCAACATTCTGCCCATCATCATGGCAGCTACGATGATCCTGCAGATGCACATGTCCCCCGCCGCGGGCGACCCGATGCAGCAGAAGATCATGAAGTTCATGCCCCTGCTCTTCTTCCTCTTCTGCTACACCTTCCCGAGCGCTCTGGCTCTCTACTGGACGACGCAGAACATCATCTCCATCGCGCAGACTTGGTACATCCGTCGCCTGCCGACGCCCGCGCTCACGAAGGTGGCTCCCGCGAAAAAGAAGCGCGGCAAAAAGAGTTTCCTCGAGCGCATGATGGAGGCGCAGCAGCAGGCTCTGGCCGAGCAGCAGAAGCAGCGCGAGGCCATGCGCAACGTCACGCGCAAGTGAGGCGGTGCACAAGTGAAGCGGCTGAGGCCGACGACCGGACAGGCCCCTCCGCAACCCTCTTCCCCGCTTGCCTTCGGGCAAGCGGGTTTTCGTTTTCCGGTGACGGCGCCTGCCCCAGACCTTCGCCCCGCGATGCATCTCGACTGAGCGCTGCGGGACGGAGAGGAGGAGGACGGGCTTCGTGGCAGGCCCGGGGATTCCGTACGCGCGGAGGGCGGCAAAAAAGGCTTGCGGGAGCCCCGGCCTTGTGCTAAGGAAGCTTCGGCGAGCTCCGCAAGTGCGGCGCTGCGCTTTCAACCCCCATGCACGATATGATCACAAGTTTCACACTCAACAACGGCATTACCATCCCCTCCATCGGCTACGGCACTTGGCAAGTGGAGAACGGCCCCGCCGCCGTGCAGACCGTCGCCGAGGCTCTGCGCATCGGCTACCGCCATATCGACACGGCCACCTGCTACGGCAATGAAAAGAGCGTCGGCGAAGCCATCGCCCGCAGCGGGCTCGACCGCCGAGATCTCTTCGTGACGAGCAAGGTGTGGAACACCGATCGCGGCTATGACAGCACGCTGAAGGCCTTTGAGCGCAGCCTGAGCGATCTCGGGCTCGACTACCTCGATCTCTACCTCATCCACTGGCCGGCCTCGCCGCACCGCTTCGGCGACTGGCAGCACATCAACGCCGAAACCTGGCGCGCGATGGAGGAGCTGATGAAGGCCGGCAAGATTCGCGCCATCGGCGTGAGCAATTTCATGCCCCACCACCTCGATGCGCTGCTGAGCACGGCCGATGTGGTGCCGGCCGTCAACCAGATTGAGTTCCACCCCGGCTGCAAGCAGCCCGAATGCGTCGACTACTGCCGCGCCCACGGCATCCTCGTCGAGGCGTGGTCTCCCCTGGGCTGCGGGCGCGTGCTCGGCAACGAGATTCTCGGCCGCGTCGCGGCGCGCCACCACTGCTCGCCCGCCCAGCTCTGCCTGTGCTGGATTCTGCAACAGGGCATTCTGCCGCTGCCGAAGTCGTCCACCCCGCAGCGCATGCGCGACAACCTCGAGCTGCCGGACGTCGAGCTGACGCCCGAGGACATGCAAGAGCTTGACGCTCTCGGCAGTTGCGGCGCCTCGGGTCTGCATCCGAACACGATTGATTTCTGAAACAGGCAGCTACATTCTGCGTGACGAACAGATGGAACTGTGATACAATTTCTTCACAAGATTCCGCAAGATGATTACATCTGACTTTCTCGTCATCGGCAGCGGTGTCGCGGGCCTCAGCTTCGCCCTGCGCGCCGCTGAGCACGGCAAGGTGATCGTTCTCTGCAAGAGCGACCCCCTCGTTTCGAGTTCCGCCAAGGCTCAGGGAGGCATCGCCGCCGTCATGAGCTCCAACGACAGCTTTGAGGAGCACATCGCCGACACCTTGGATGCCGGCGCCGGACTCTGCGATGAAAATGCCGTGCGCACGATTGTCACGGAGGCTCCGGAGGCGATCCGAGAGCTGCTGGCTTGGGGCGTTGATTTCGATTTGGAGAAAGACGGCGAGTTCGAGCTCGGCCGCGAGGGCGGGCACGGCAAGCGCCGCATCCTGCACGCGAAGGACACGACGGGGCTCGAGATCAGCTCGAAGCTGCTGGCCTGCGCCCAGAAGCACCCCAACATCGAGATTCTCGACCACCGCACCGCCATCGACCTCATCACGACGGCCAAGCTCGGCTGCGTGACGGAGGATCGCGTACTGGGCGCTTACGTGCTCAACCCGGCCACGGGCGAGGTCGATATCTTCCGCTGCGACCGCGTCATGCTCGCCACGGGCGGCACGGGCCGCGTGTACATGTACACGACGAATCCGCCGACGGCGACGGGTGACGGTGTCGCCATGGCCTGGCGCGCCGGGGCGAACATCTCAAACATGGAGTTTGTTCAATTCCACCCGACGACTTTCTACAACCCCAAGAGCAACGACCGCGAGGGCCTCACCTTCCTCATCTCCGAGGCGGTGCGCGGCGAGGGCGGCGTGCTGCGCGGGCCGGACGGCCAGGAGTTCATGCAGAAGTATGATCCGCGCAAGAGCCTCGCGCCGCGCGACATCGTGGCACGCGCCATCAACAGCGAGATTCTGCGCACGGGCCATCCCTGCATGTACCTCGACATGACGCACAAGCCCAAGGGCTTCATGGCCGAGCGCTTCCCCTACATCTACGAGACCTGCAAGAGCTACGGCATCGATGCCGAGGTGGACATGATTCCCATCGTGCCCTCGGCGCACTATCAGTGCGGCGGCGTGCAGACGGACACGAACGGCCAGACGACGCTGCGCGGGCTCTTCTGCGCGGGCGAATCCGGCTGCACGGGTCTGCACGGGGCGAATCGTCTGGCGAGCAACTCGCTTCTCGAGTGCGTCGTCATCACGAAGCGCGCCATCGCCACGATGCTGACGACTCTGCCGCTGGCGCACAAGATGGAGGAGTATCCCATCCCCGAGTGGGTGCACGGCGAGAAGGCCGAGCGCGACGATCTGGCGATCCTCTACCACTGCTGGGATGAGGTGCGCCGCACGATGACGGACTACGTGAGCATCGTGCGCACGAATCACCGCCTGCAGCGCGCCGCGACCCGCCTGCGCAACATCAACCGCGAAATCAACGAGTATTACTGGGGCTACCGCGTCACGCCCGAGATCATCGATCTGCGCAACCTCGCGCTGACGGCCTCGCTCATCGTTGACTGCGCCATCCGCCGCCAGGAGTCCCGCGGCCTTCACTACACGCTCGACGCGCCGGACAAGCTGCCCGTCGCTCGCCCGAGCGTCATTCACAACTGGTGACGCCGCGCGGCGCGCCGGAGGGTGGAGGCGGCCTTGGCTGCCGCAGACTCTCCGGCGCGCTGACGGTGATCCTCACGCGAGGGTGCGCCCGGGAGCGGGCGGCTGCGCGTTTTTCTCCCCAGCTCCGCCACGCTCGGCCCGGCAGGCTCCGACTCGCCGCCATCGGTACCCGCGACGCCGCTTCGCAGTTCCCTCCACCTCCCGCCCTGCTCCACCTCACGATGAAAGCCCCCCTCCTGCTCTCCCTTCTCGCTCTCCTCGCTCTCCTCGCGCTCCTGCCGACGCAGGGGGCAGAGATCCGCGGCTCCGGCCGCAGCAGCTCCCCGAGCTTCACCACCGGGCGCAAGCTCGACAACGCCACACGCAAATCCCCGAGCGTCACGGCCGCGAAGCGCCGCGTGCGCCACATGAGCAAGGAAGAGCTGCGCCGCGCCGCCATCGCCGCCGGCCCCATTCGACCGACGCTCGACCAGAGCCACCGCACCAACTTCCCCGATCCGAAGACGCAGCCGCAGACCAATCGCCCCGGCACCATGCCTTGGCACTTTGACATCACGGCCACCTACTTCTACATCGGTGAGCTGGCCACCAAGCGCAACCCGACGCCCAACACCGCCAGCAGCTGGGACAGCATGTGGGACGACAACTACGGCGGCTACGATGACCCGAACCCCGCCAACCGCGATCCCGTCACCTACGCTCCGCTCGGCTTCACGCCGCAGCTCAACCCCTTCTACGTCGCCCTGCCCTACAACGATGTGGACCGCGGCGGCCCGAAGCCGGAGGCGTCCCGCGTCATCCCCTGGTATCGGCGGGACAAGGGCGGCAAATATGAGTCCGTCTGCCGCGGCACCTGGGTGCAGATCTACTACAACGGCAAATACTGCTTCGCGCAGTGGGAGGACTGCGGCCCCTTCCGCACCGATGACTGGGAGTACGTCTTCCGCAACGCTCCGCCGAAAAACCACGCCAACAACGCTGCCGGCATCGACCTCTCGCCGGCCGTGCGCGACTACCTCGGCATCAAGGGCGGCATGGCGAAGGTGCACTGGCGCTTCGTCGATTTCTCACTGGTGCCGGGCGGCCCTTGGGCGCGCTACGGCAAGGACAATCCCTTCGTCAACCCCTCGCTCAAGCACGCCATCCGCAAGTTCCAGATCAAAAACCGCATCAGCACCCAGCCGCTGCGGGCGCGGCGCTCGGCCGGCGGCAGCGCCCGGCGCTCCTGAGCAGGTGATGCACTTCAAGCCATGATGTACCGCAACCTCATCTTCGACTGGTCGGGCACGCTCTGCGACGACCTTGCCCTCACCATCGAGGCCACCAACTACGTGCTGGCCCAGTACGGCCGCGAGCCGCTGACGGCCGAGGCCTTCCGCAACGAATTCCAGCTTCCCTACCCGGGATATTACGCATGGAAGACGCCGGAGGCCAAGCTGGAGGATTTGGAGAATCTCTACCGCAAGGCCTTTGACGCCTCGGCGACGGGTGTCACGCTGCTGCCGCACGCGCGCGACTTCATCCGCTTCTGCGCCGATTCGGGCATCCGCTGCTTCATTCTCACGAGCATGGATCCGAAGGCTTTTGAGTCTCAGGCGCGGGCCTTGGGGCTCTACCCCTATTTTGAGCACATTCACTCGGGCATCCACAACAAGGAGGAGCACATCCCGCTGCTGATGCAGCAGCACGGCCTGCGCCCGGAAGACACAGCCTTCATCGGCGACATGCAGCATGACATCGATGCGGCGCACCGCGTCGGCATCACCGGCATCGGCGTGCTCACCGGCTACAACAACGCCCAGCAGCTCAGCGCCTCGCGCCCCGACTTCATCGTGCCGGATCTCGCGGCCCTGCAGCAGATCATGCAGCGCGCCGCTGCCGCGCCCGAGCCGGACAGCGTCGGCATCAACGCTCTGGAGTTCAGCTGCTGCATCGGCGTGACGGACGAGGAGCGCTCCGCACCCCAGCGCCTCAGCGCCGACATCAGCTTCGTGCCGCCGATCAGCCTCGCTGCGATGGAGGACGACATCGAGAAGACGATCGACTACGAGGCTCTCGCGCACAAGCTCGTCGAGAGCGCGCAGCAGCAGCCCGTGTGCCTGCTCGAAACCCTCGCCCACCGCATGGCGCGCAGCATCGTCGAGGATTTCGGCGCGCGGAGCGCCCGCGTCGAGCTGCACAAGTTCATTCTGCCGGATGCAGCCTCCAGCTCGGTACGCGCCTCCTATCCCTCCCGCTGATTTTGCCCGCTGAGCGGCCGGCGGATGCCCCCCCCGGCTGATTTCCCCGCGGGCAAGCGCCCGGTCCTGCGACTCGGACGGGACCCGGCCGCAGCTCCCGCAAAGCTCGCGCCCCCGCCTACGCTGCGCCGACCACGCCTACGTCGGCCCCACCAGTGGCCGACCCAGCCCGCACCTGACACATCAACCATGAGCACCATCTACATCATCTACGGCTCGGAGACGGGCAACGCCCGCCTGCTTGCCGAGTCCGCCGTCTCACAGCTCAAGAGCCAAGGTCTTCACTCGGCCTGCGCCGGCATGGAGGACATCACCCCGGAGGTGATCGGCGCCATGCGCCTTCTGCTCATTATCACCAGCACCTGGGGAGACGGCGACCCGCCCTCGAACGCCTCCGAGCTCCACTACCAGCTCAGCAAAACCGAGCGCCGCTTCGAAAAGCTCCGCTACGCCGTCTTCGCCCTCGGCATGGCCAGCTTCGAGCACTTCTGCCGGGCGGGGGAGGACTTTGATGACTTTCTGGCCCGCGCCGGGGCGAAGCGCCTGCTGCCTCTCACGAAGAGCGACGACAACGGCGAAGCGGATCTCGAAGAGTGGCTCCGCCGCCTCACGCCCCTGCTGCGGGCGGAGCAGCAAGAGAGCGAGGGCGAGGGCTGCCGCTGCGGGGAGAGCTGCAAGGGTTGTGACGACTGTGACGGCTGCGGCGGCGGAGAGGAGCACGGCGGCAGCGAACGCTGCGACAAGGGTTCCCGAGAGTAAGGTCTCATCGAATTTTCACCGCCGAGTACGGCCGAGCCCTGAGGGGAAACACCCGAAGAGCCCGGGAGGCGCCGGAGGCTCGCGGGCTCGGAGACCGCCGCCCGCCGGGCGACGGATGCCCCCTCGCGTCGGGAAGCGGTCGGCCCCCGTCGCCGCTTCGCCCTCGTCTCAAGCCGCCTCCTCTCGGAGTGAGCTCGGAGGTGATGCGGGGGGCTGACAGCGTCATACTCCCCGAAGGCTGTAGACATCGCGCCGTTTTCCCGTTCCCCAGCCGGGGATGCCTTTAGAGCTCGCGAGCCGGAGCCTCTTGCCGAGGCACAGAGCTCTTTCCGCTCCCCGAACTCTTCGCGTCATACATGGCAGACAGGCACCCTGCGCGCCTCCGAGCTGCGGCGTCCACTCAAAAATCTTTACGTTAAGGTTTTAGAAACACGCCTATCGGGCAGAAGCGCACGAGGCAGCCCCGGCCCGCGGCGCGAGCCCCCACCTGCACACACACTTTATCCTTGCCAGCATAAACGCTCCGCGTTAATCTGCTGCGTACTCTCAGCACTATAGCGTATGAACATTCGAGTCCCCCTGATCACGTCCCTGATGGCCGGCAGCGCCTTTGCCCAGATGCCCATGGGCGCGTCCCCCTACGTCCAGGTTGACAAAGTCACCACCGGCAAAGATCAAGTCACGCGCCGCAGCATCGGCCGCACCGAAGCCATCCGCACCGTGCGCGTTTCATCCGCTGTTGAGGGCTTTCTCATGGAGCCGCACTTCAAAGAGGGCGCCATGGTGAAAAAGGGCGACATCCTCTTTGAAATCAACCCCATCCGCTACAAAGCGGCCGTTCAACAGGCCGAGGCGAGCCTCAATGAGCTCAAGGCCCTGATCCTGCATGCCGACGCCCGCTGCCGACGCCTGCAAAGCCTCCAGCAAAGCAACGCCGCCTCTAAAGAAGAGACGGAGACCGCCAAGGCCACCCTCGCCGAGCTGAGAGCGCGCGAAGCCGAGGCCGAGGCCAATCTCGTCAAGGCTCGCAAAGACCTCAGTGACTGCACCATACGCGCCGAAATCACGGGCAGGGTCGGCCGCATGACTTTCACGGAGGGCAACTACATCACCCCGGGTGAGACTCTTCTGACGATCCAGCAGATGGATCCGATCTACGTGCGTTTCCCGCTCAGCCAGAGCGACGTCAACGGCATCTTCCACGGGCCCAAGCGCATTGCGGAAGTGGCCCGCCCGCAGCTCATCACCGCCACGGGGCGCAGCTACCCGCACGACGGCGTCATCCGCATTGTGGACACCGCTCTGGCCGCCAACACGGACTCCTACAACCTCTGGGCCGAGTTCCCCAATGAGAACAACGTGCTGACACCTCAGGGCATCGGGGCCATGACCATCACGCTAACTGACACCGCCGTCGTCACCATGGTGCCGCTGACGGCCGTGCAGTACGACGCGAACGGCTCCTTCGTCTACGTCGTGGACAAAGACAACCGCGTTCAGCGCCGCGACGTCATCGCCGGCAACGTGCAGGGGCGCCTTCAGTCCATCTACAGCGGGCTCGAGGAGGGCGAAGTGGTCATCAGTGACGGCTCGCACAAGACGCGCGTGGGTTCCACCGTCATCCCCGCCTTCACGAGCAGCGCGGACACGAAGACAGTCAAGGGCAACACGATGCCGCAGGAGGCCACTCCCGTGAGCGTGAAGACGGACAAGACCATTCTCGAATCGGACACCACCGTCCTCAGCTGCGCCAGCGCTCAGGTTGAGGCCATCAACAAGATCCAGATTCGCCCCCTCGTTCAAGGCCTGCTCATCGAACAGGCGGTCAAGGACGGCGACATGGTGAGCCGCGGCGATGTGATCTTCCGCATCGACACCACGCGCTATGAAGCGGCCGTCAACGCCGAGAAAGCCCGCATTGCCCAGCTCGATATCCGCATTGCTGATGCCAAGAGCAAGTATGAGCGCCAGGAGCAGCTCATGAAGGGGAAAGCGACCAGCGCCGAGGAACGCGACAGCGCCAAGGCGACGCTCGATGAGCTCATCGCGCAGAAGTCGAGCGCCGAGGCGGCCCTCATCATCGCGGAAGATGATCTGAGCCGCTGCACGATGCGCGCGCCCTTCAACTCGCGCATCGGCCGCGTCACCATCGCGCAGGGCAACTACATCACCGACACGAAGACCCCGCTGACGACGATTTACCAGCACAGCCCCGTCTACGTTCGCTTCTCGCTGAGTGAAAATGAGGTGCTGTCGCACTTCGGCTCGGACGACAACCTGCTGAAGCATGCGGACATCAGCCTCGTGACCGCCAACGGCACACCGCTCAAGGAGGCAGGGGTGGTCAGCTTCTCGGACAACAGCATCACAGCGGAGACCGACACGCAGAACTTCTGGGCGACCTTCCCCAACAGCGAGCATCAGCTGCGCCCCGGAGCCGTCGTGACCATCCGCGTGACCCGCAAGCCGGAGAGCAAGGTCTGCTCCATCCCCGAGCAGGCTATTCAGACGGACACGCGCGGGCGCTACGTCTTCATCCACCGCGACGGACGCGCCGTCCTCACGCGCATTCTCTGCGGCACCAGCACGGCGAGCGGGCGCATCCCCGTCTACAGCGGGCTCGAGGAGGGCGACGAAGTCATCACCACGAACCTGGCCGATCTCGAAGACGGCAGTCCCGTCGCCATTGAACACTGATTAACCCTGTTCCTCTTCTCCCGCAGAACATCGCCTCTCGCGGAGCCCCCTTCCTCCTCAACATTTCCCTCCCCCTCACCTCACTTCAGACACCGCCATGTTCTCTGAATTCTTCATTCACCGCCCGAAGTTCGCCTTCGTCATCTCCATTCTGATGATGCTCGCCGGCCTCATCTGCATCGGCAAGATGCCCGTTGCTGAATATCCGGAGGTCTCGCCGCCCACCATCTCGGTGAGCATGAACTACACGGGCGCCAGCGCCGAAGAGCTGGCGCAGGTCGTTGCCGCGACGGTCGAGGAGCAGATCGTCGGCATGGACGACCTGCTCTATTATTACTCGACCTGCAGCAACGACGGTCGCTACTCGCTCACCCTCATCTTCGAGACGGGCACCAACGACGACACGGCCCAGCAGAACGTGGCCAACGCCATCAAGCAGATTGAATCGAAGCTGCCGAGCGAGATCAAGCAGACGGGCTACAACGTCCGCAAGCGCTCCGGCGACATGCTCTGCTTCGTCAACTTCCGCTGCGACGAGAACAAGATGTCGGTGCTCGAACTGGCCAACTGGGTGCGCATGAACGTCAAGGACCGCATCTGCGATCTCGACGGCATCTCCAGCGCGGATATCATCCCGAGCCGCAACTACGCCATGCGCATCTGGATGAACGCCACGCGCATGAGCGCGCTGAACATCACGCCCGATGATGTCCGCCAGGCCATCGAGGCCCAGAACATCCAAGCGGCGGCCGGCGCCGTCGGCTCGCAGGACGAGCAGTCCTACGCCACCTTCAAGGTCACCGCCACCGGGCGACTCCAGACGGTTTCTCAGTTCGAGAACATCATCGTCAAATACGGTGACAACGGCCACATCACCAAGCTGAAGGACATCGCCACCGTCGAGCTGGGTGCGGAGAAAAACTCCGGCTACAGCCGCCTCAACGGCAAGGACGCCGTCGGTATGATGGTCTTCCGCAACAATGACGCCAACGCGCTGGACACCGTCAGCGCCATGCAGGATCTGATGCGCAAGATCGAGCCCACCTTCCCCGACGGCATGGAGTGGAGCATGGGCTATGACCCCACGCAGGCCATTGAGGCGACGATGAACGAAATCATCGAGACGCTCGTGGTGGCCCTGATTCTCGTGGTGCTCGTCACCTACGTCTTCCTGCAGGACTGGCGCGCCACGCTCATTCCGGCCATCGCCATCCCAGTCTCGCTGCTGGGCGCCTTCATGATCATGTACCCGCTGGGCTACACGATCAACGTGCTGACGATGTTCGGCCTCATTCTCGTCATCGGCTCGCTGGTGGACGACGCCATCGTGGTGGTGGAAAACGTGATGCGCCTCATCAAGGATGAAAATCTCAGCCCGAAGGAGGCCACCATCAAGAGCATGAAGCAGATCACGGGTGCCGTCATCGCCACCACGCTGGTGACGCTCGCCGTCTACGTGCCCATCGCCTTCTACGGCGGCATGGTGGGCGTGATTTACACGCAGTTCTCCGTCACCATGTGCGTGGCGCTCTGCATCTCGACCATCAACGCCCTGACGCTCTCCCCCGCTCTCTGCGCGCTCATCCTGCGCCCGGCCAATGCGAATCCGAGCCGCCTCTCCGTGCTCTTCGTGCCCTTCAACTGGTTCCTGAACAAGGCGCGCGCCATCTACCTGAAGGGGGCAGGCATCCTCGTGCGCAACGCTTGGCTCACCGTGCTCGTCATGGCCATCGTCTTTGCCGCCAACTACTTCTACTACGACGGTGCTCCGGCCGCCTGGAACAAGCTCTGGCGGGGTGATCAGTCTCAGACCGCCCAGCCGGGGCCCAAGCAGCAGAAGGAGAGCGGTCTGCAATACTTCGACCTGCTCGCACCCGAGCAGCTCAACAGCTCCTTCATCCCGACGGAGGATAAGGGCAACCTCTTCGTGCTCGTCAGCATGGAGGGCACGGCCACGGCCAAGCAGCGCACGGACAAGGTGCTGCGCCAGATCGAAGAGCGACTCTCGCACATCGAGGGCATCCGCGACGTCACGGCCCAGAGCGGCTACAGCATGGCCAGCGGCTCGGGCGAGAGCAGCGGCATGCTCATGATTCAGCTCAAGCACTGGGATGAACGCACGACGCCGGATCTGAGCAGCACGGCCATTGCCCAGAAGATCAATGCGGCCTGCGCCGACATTCCGCAGGCCACGGTCATCGCCATGACGCCGCCGGCCATTCAGGGCCTCGGCATCACGGGCGGCATCTCGATGGTGCTTCAGGCCAGCGGCGATGCAACGCCGCAGGATCTCGGCAACATGGTCAAGGAGGTGCAGGCCCGCCTGCGTGCGCGCACCGACCTCGTCGCCAACACGCGCTGCGAGTATGACTCGGACATCCCGCAGGTGCATCTCGACATCAACCGCGAGAAGGCGCAGGCGCTGAAGGTGCCCGTGCGCACGATCTTCACGACGCTGCAGAGCATCCTGGCCTCGTCCTACATCAATGATTTCACCATCAACGGCTTCAACTTCAAGGTCATGATTCAGGGCGCCACGCCGGACCGCCGCACGGCCGACGACATCCTCAACCAGATGGTGCGCAGTGATACGGGCGACATGGTGCCGCTCTCGGCTCTCTGCACGCTCTCGTACCGCATGGGGCCGTCGAACTACGGGCGCTTCCAGCAATACATGAGCGCCGACATTGACGTGACGGCGGCTCAGGGCGTGGGCTCCGGCCAGGTGATGGACTACATTGAGGAGATGATCGCCGAGATCAACAAGGAGGAGCGCGCCGCCGGCCGCGACCGCCAGTGGATGGTCAGCTGGAAGAACCTCTCGTATCAGGAGCGCGCCAACGAGGGCAAGATCGGCCAGCTCATCGGCCTGGCTCTGCTCTTCGCCTACCTCTTCCTCGTGGCGCAGTACGAGAGCTGGACGACGCCCATTCCGGTCATTCTCTCCGTGAGCGTGGCGACGCTCGGCGCCCTCATGGGCGCCCAGCTCTTCGGCCTGACGCTCTCCATCTACGTGCAGCTGGGCATCCTGATGCTCATCGGCCTGGCGTCGAAGAACGCCATTCTGATGGTGGAGTTCAGCAAGGAGGAGCACGAGCAGGGGGTGCCGATCCGCGAGGCCGCCCTCCGCGGCGCGAACATGCGCTTCCGCGCGGTGATGATGACGGCCATCTCCTTCATCATCGGCGTCTTCCCGATGGTGGTGGCGACGGGGTCCGGCGCTGCCAGCCGTCAGGAAATCGGCATCACGACCTTCTGCGGTATGCTGCTGGCCACCTGCTTCGGTATCTTCACGGTTCCGGCACTCTACGCCATCTTTGCCCGCATGCGCGATGCGACGGCGGCCTTCTTCATGGGCCGCAAGGCCAAGGCGCTGGCGGCCCGGCAACCGAAGGCTGAGGACAGCAGCGACGAGAAGTCCGCGTCCTGAAAACTCCCCATCACTCCTGCGCCGCAACCCGGCGCAGGGCCACAGGGCTGAGCTCCCGCAAGGGACGCTCAGCCTTTTGCTTTGTGCCGGCCCCCTGCTCTGTGAAAGGCTCCTCACACCGAGCAACAGAGATGCACGAGCCGCGCCGAACAGCTTCTGCAACATGCCCCTTCCCGACCCCGGCGACGGATGCGCAAGCGGCATCGGACTGAGTCGGACTGAGTCGGACTGAGGGCGGGCGGGGGACGAGAGCCGAGGGCACGAGAGCTCCCATGGCCTCCCTCTCCGTGCTGGGAGCACAAGATCACGGCGCGAACGGGCAAGGCTAGGACGAAGAGAGCCCCCAAATGAGCCGAAAAGGAGCTGAAAGGAGCCAAGGACAAAGAGCCGCGGACGGAACCGGGTCGAGGCCGGGCATCCCCTCGCGCAGAGGGAGAGGCTAGGAGGAGGAGCGGGGCAACAGCAGGGGGAAGCTCCGGACAGGGGAGCGCGCATCGGCACAAGCGGATGAGTCAAAGAAGAGCGGAGCCGAACATGACAGGAGACGGCGGAAGAGAACCGAGCCAGATGAAGAGGTCGGTGCACGCCAACATCTGAAGCAGCCAGTCTCAGAGCAACCAACGGGGCAGTACAAAACTCAGGGTGAGCCGAGCGCCTCCGCCACGGCCCGCACAGCGACGAGGTTGCGGTACCAGCGTCGGGCCGAGGGCAGGATCAGCCAGTCGTTCGACTCCATCAGGCGAGAGGCCCAGGCGAGCATCGCGCGCCGCTCAGAGGTCTTCGCAGCGTCTTCACCGAGCCCTTCATCGCAGGCTTCGTCGGCCGCGGCCTCACCGTCGCCGGACACCCCGGCAGACTCGGCGGAGTCGTCTAGGTCGCGACCGGAGCCTTCTGCGCATCCGTCGGCCTGCGGGTCAGCAGCGGATGCGAAGGATTCCGTCGTCCCGGTCGCTTTGTCAGCCGGGGCGGAAGCGGGGGTCTCCGTGTCGCAAGTCGCGCCGGCCACCCCTTCCCTGCGCGCCGACGGGGCCGGTTTCTGCGGCCGGGGGGACGCCGGCGGAGCCTCATTCAGGAAGAGGTGCAGAACGCGCAGACCGCGCTCGCGGAGGCGCTGCTCGGCTTGCTCGAGGGATTCGAGCGCCTGCCGAGCATCTGGTGTGAGGCTCCCGCTGCGGCTCCACTCCTCAGCGGCTTGCTCGTCGCGCATCAAGGTGTCGTAGGGGCTGTTGAGCAGCAGCACCACGGTGCCGGGCTCGGGGTTCAGAGCCAGCAGGCGATCGGCGAGCGATTCGCCGGCGTGCTCGGGCTTTGCTCGACCGACGGACAGTCTCAGCGGGTCGAGGCAGCGCCCGATTTGCCTCAGCAGGCTGCGCCGTCCGCAACCGGGAAGCCCCAAGGCGAGCACGACGAGGGATTCCCCCCTCTTGGCCGCCCGGCGCTGTAGCTGCTGCAATTCGCGCTGTGCATCAGCCAGAAGGCCCTCCGCCTCTTCCTTCCCTCCGCCGAAAAGGGCATCGTCATCCGCGACGCAGACCGGGAGCGCCGGCAGGGCGGCCTCCGCATCGCGCTCTCCTCCGACGCCGCTTTCCCCCGGCGCTTCAGCGCCAGAGGAGGACGAGGATGGGCCGGCGGTAGCCTCGGGAAGGCGTACGCCGGGAATGGGGACGCCGGAAAGGGGTTCGGGATGGCGTGCGGGCAGCTGATCCGAGGGCAGCAGCCGCGGACTCTGTCCGGCGCGGCTCAGGTAGCGCGCCGTGCGACAGTCCGAGGCCCAGTATGCCTCGAGCGCTGCCGGTGTGCACTCGCTCTCCCGCAGGGGGGCCGGGAAAAAGTGCTCGAGCACGGCGGCGGCGACCTCTTGCTTGAAGGGGACGAAGAGGGAGGGTTCGAGCTTCTGCCAGGGAAGGCTCAGCAGCCGCACGAACTCGGGGCTGGTCGCCTTTAAATTCTCCGGAAGGAGCCCGGGCCAGCGCAGCAGGAAATAGGTCTGCTCCTGGCCTTCCCAGCGCTCGCGCTTGCGGTTTTTGCTGCGGTAGCGGTAGCGCAGCCCGCCGTAGCGGGCAAGGACGAGCACGCCGTCGCAGGGCAGCCCGGTCTCTTCACCGAGCTCGCGCAGCACGGCCTCCAGCATCGTCTCGCCGCGCCGCACGCCTCCCTGCGGGAAGTGGTAATAGGGGCTGCGGCTCCCGGCGACGCCCAGCAGCACGCGGCCGCCGTCATCCACGAGAACGGCCGCGACGTTGGCGCGCCAGTGATCCACGGCCACGATACTCTCGTCTGACTTTTTGCTCACGCTGTGCTCCTCTTGTCTCGTTCCGGCTCTTCTGATCCTGAGCGCCTGCGCTCCTTCGGTTGCGCTGCACGCAGGTTACCCTGCCCGCTAGCGCTGCGTGGCGGGGCGGCGGCCGTGGGATTCATCCGTCCAGACCGCAGTCAGGTATTTGTCGCGGCAGAGCTGCTCAAGCTCCTGCGCAAAGCCGCGCCAGGGCTCGGCGCCCTGCACGGGCACGACGGTATCGGCCAAGGCCTCGGCGAGATGCGCTTCCCAGCCCGTTGCCGGCTCGCAGCCTTGCACGAGTCCCTGATGCAGGACGGCGCCGCGATGGCGGCGCTGGCCGGCGCCGGCCAGCTTGTGCCCGGCGGCGTCAACGAGGTCACTCTCCACCGGGCTCGCCCAGCAGGCTCGCCCGCCGTCCGGCGCGTCGGCACTCAGCAGACGGCAGTCGACTCCGGCGGCGCGAAGGGCCTGGGCCAGGGCTCCGTGAATCCAGCGGTAGAGCTCGCGGCTGGAGGCATACATCTGCCCCTCGGGCGGGGCGGGCAGCGTCAGGGTGTAGGTGTAGCCGAAGCGGTGGTCGACGATACCCCCGCCCGTCCAGCGGCGGATGTACTCGATACCCTCGCCGGGAAAGAGGCGCGCGGCCATCCGCTGCGTGTCAAAGTAGCCGAAGCTCACGGCCGGCCGCGACCAGCCGTAGAAGCGCAGCCAAGCCTCGGGGCGACCGAGCAGCAGCTCGTCCGCCGCCATGTTGTGGTAGCCGTCGCGCGGCAGCGGGTCGCACCAGAGACGCAACTGCCGCAGGGGGCCGCAGGGAAGCGGCCGGGGGGATGTCGATACTGCCGTCATCTTCAATACTGGGATAGAGGAAAGGGGATCCCGCTCGGATCCGAGGATAGGGAAAACGATTCGCGCCGGCAAGCGCGTAGGGTTTGCCGGCGCGGCGGATCCTCGAGGTGGATCAGAGGGGCTGAGGCACCGTGACCACGCGGCTGAAGGAGCGCGTATAGCGCGCGATGAAATCGGCGGGATCGGGTGCGCGACGACGGCCGCGGCGGATCTGCTCGACGAGCTGCACGCCCTCCTCCGTCAGCACGGTGATGGAGATGTTGGCGGAGACGATGCGCGCATTGCGGTAGGTCTTGCCGCCGGCCACCACGCGATCGCCGTAAATGCCGACGCGCTGCACGTCACCCTCGCCCCGCGTCGAGATCACCGGCACGGTCACCGTGTCGTACGAGACGTAACCGGACTTGGCGTCCGCCTTGGAGGAGGGATACTGGATGGTGAAGATCATGTTCATCTCCAGCAGGTTGGCGCAGAGGAAGTGCTCCTCGTCGTGCACGGAGTATTTTTTATAGGCCGAGCCCAGATCCTCGGTGCCGAGCAGGTCCTGGTAGGTGTCGTGCGGCGACACCACCTGGCGGTAGAGCGAGAAGAGCGGGAAGGCGCCCTCGCCCGTGCCGGCATCCGAGCCGCTGAGGTTGAGGATTTCGTCGCGGTACATGAGGCGGTAGCCCACGGCGCTGACGTCGCCGAGCGTGTCCTCATTCTGAGAGCGGGCGTTGCGGTAGTTGCGGCGCAGGCGAACATCGCTGCTCACGGCGGGGTTGCGATCCGGAGCGCAGGCGAAGAAGACGCACTGCACCGAGCGCGGGATCTGCATACCTCGCGGGCCCTTGATGCGCTGTTTGTCAGCCTCAGCCTCCAGCCACTGATACTTGTTGCTCCCGGCGCGCATCTGGAAGGACTCGAGGTCATGGCTGATTGTCTCGAGCGCGAAGCGCGAACTCGTGGTGGTGCTGACGTCCTCGCGCACCTTGCCCCAGAGGTCAAGCCCCTGAATCGTCATCTGCATGATGCCGAAGACCAGCAGAGCCGTCACCGCGAGGGCCACCATCAGCTCAATGAGTGTGAAACCCCTGCGGCGAACTGGATGAAAAGCGTATTTCATGGTCAATCAGAAGGTGGGAACGGTGGGAGACTCAGCGGCGGAACGAGAGGTTGGCGGAGAAGCTCGGGTTGCCGAGCTGTGCCCAGCTGCGGCCTTTGTAGCGGGCCGGGATTTTCGGCTGCATGAGGTAAAAGTCGGCGCGGTAGAAGACGACGGCTCCCCAGGGCTCGCCGTCGCCCTCTTTGGAGACGTAGCTGTCCGGCTTCGAGGCGCCGACGATCTCGCCGGGGCGCGCGGCAAGGCGATAGCCGCCCTTGCCGTTGTAGACGAGTTGCGTCATGCGCACGATGTAGACGGGGCCGACGGCATCGGGGATGAATTTGGCGTAGCGCGTGTCATCCATCGGGCAGGCGACCGTCACGAGCTGCGTACTGAGTCCGGGCAGATTGCGGTTGCCCTGAAGGGCCGGGTAAACACCATCGGCGCGCTTCTTGCTCGTATCGGCACGGTAGGAGAAGACGACCACGGCCGTCTCGGGCTTCTTGGAGCGCTGGAGCCAATTAAAGGCCTTGTCAAAGGGCGTGACGAAGCGGTTAGCCGATGACTTACGCGCCCCGGGCTGGGCAACTTCGCCGGGTTTGAGCGTCGCCATCTCAGCGCGCAGCACACTTGTGACGCTCTCGGCATTCTGGCGGCCGAGCGCGTCGAGCACCATCGTGCGCGAGGGCACGAACACCATCAGGAAGATGGAGATGAGGATGCTGACCAGTCCGAGCGCCAGCAGTGTCTCCACCAGGGTAAATCCGCGCCTGCGGGCGATTTTTCGATCGTACTTCATGGCTTAGTCTCTCTGCTCAATCTGCTCGTTGGTGCGCAGGCGCACGGTGTTGCCCGAGGGGTAAATGACGATGCCGCCCTTCATATCTTCTTCAGAAGTCAGAATACCGTCGATGCTGTTGCGACCCTCGCCGCGGCGACCGGGGATCACCACGAGGCGCTGGGGCTTGGTCTCCTCGCCGGGCTGGGCGTCGGGATGGACGAAGTGCCCCTTCTCATCAAACTCGGCGTAGATGACGCGCGACTGGCCCTGGCGCGAGAGGCGCATGAGCGTCTGGCCGAGCATCGTCTCGTCGCCGGAGGCATCGAGCGGACGGCTGAGCGTCGGGCTGAAGAAGACGCCCGCGGGCAGCAGTTCACCGGAGGAGATACTCTCCCAGTCACCCTTGGAGTCCACCTCCGTGCTGTCGTGCTTGCGGAAGACCTGAATGACGAGGTAGCGCAGGTGACGGGCCTCGTCGCGGGGGTCGTTGACGATGGCGAGGCGCGTGTAGGTGTCGTTGCCCTTGGCGAGGGCCTGAGCCTCATGCACCATGGATTCAAGCTGATCAACTGCCGACTCGAGGCTGTGCCCCTTGCCGGGGCTGCGCAAGACGGAGCTGGCCATCGTCATCATGATGCCCATGATGAGGATGACCACGAGGAGCTCGATGAGGGTAAAACCTCGGCGTTGATTCCCGCGACACGTTTTCATAGCTGCTCGTGAAATGACTGCAATGCGTCACTATAATTAGCATGTTTGCGGGCATCCTTCAACCTTTTTTTGTCAGGCTCAGGCTGATGACCTCCTTTTTTTCGTTTTAGGATTGACCTTTCAATCCTTTTACGTTAGTTAATGGTGCGTCATGACGCTGCTTGAATCCATCATCATGGGCATTGTGGAGGGGTTGACGGAGTATCTGCCCGTCAGCTCCACGGGGCACCTCATCGTCACGCGCTATCTGCTCGGGCTCGGCGACAGCGAAACGCTCAAGGCCTTCGAGGTCTGCATTCAGGGCGGTGCCATCATCGCCGTTCTGGGGCTGTATCGCAACCGGGTGGCGGAGATGCTGCGGGGTCTGACGGGCCGCTGCGCGAGCGGGCGCCGCCTGCTCATCAACCTCATCATCGGCTTTCTGCCGGCGGCGGTGCTCGGCCTGATGTTTGACGACCTCATCAAGCACTACCTCTTCAATGAGACGACGGTCATGGTCACCTGGGCGCTGGGCGGCATCGTGATTCTGCTCTACAGCCGCCACCGCGCGCGCCGCGGTCGAGACGCCTACTTCGGCGGCAAACCGCTCGAGGAGCTCAGCCCCCGCGGGGCTCTCGCCGTGGGCTTCATGCAGTGCATTGCGATGTGCCCCGGCACCAGCCGCAGCCTCATGACAATGCTCGGCGGCCTCGGCGTCGGGCTGAGTATGTCCGCCGCCGTCGAGTTCAGCTTCCTGCTCGGCCTCGTCACCTTGGGGGCCGCCACCTGTCACGACTCCGTGAAACACGGCGGCGAGATGGTGCAGCAGCTGGGCTGGGAGCCCATCGTCGTCGGCACCGTCGTTGCCTGGCTGAGCGCCATCGTCTCCGTGCGCTGGATGGTCGGCTACCTCAACCGCCACGGCCTCGCCTTCTTCGGCTGGTACCGCCTGGCGGCGGCTCTCGTCATGCTGATTCTCATCTGCCAGGGGCTTTCGTTTGACTCGGAGGACGAGGATCCGGCTCCCGATACCCCGGCTGTCGCCCGCGCGGAGAACTGAGTCTCCGCCGAGCCTCTGCCGCCCCTTTGCCATGCTTTTGCTCCCCTTTTTGCCGGGACTTTGCCGGGTCTCTCGGCGGCTCCCCGACCGGGGGGCTGCTCCCGGAGCCGCGCTGTGAGTCTCCCCGCGCCCGCATTCAGGCTTTTCAAACGGGCGCAATACGTGTAAAATGGGCTTCAGACATATGACGCTTCGCACCTTCAGCCTCCGCTACATCCTCAATCCCCTCGCCGACAACGTCGTCAGCTGGTTCATGCCCAAGTGGAGACGCCGCGGCGGCGAAGCCTACAGCGCCCTGAAGCGCTACCTGAACTATTACCGCCCGCACATCGAGGCGGAGAAGCTCGCGGAGCTGGAGGGCCAGCTGAGCGCGCTGCGCGAGGCTCTCGCCGCGTGGGATCGTGCCGAAGTCGAGCGCCTCAGCCGCCTGATTCTCGACGGCCCGTGCAGTGAGCTGCGAGGCTTCAAGCGCAACGCTCTTGCCGAGGCGGTGGAGTCGCTCTTCGTCATTCTGGTGATCTTTCTGGGCATCCGCACCTACTTCGTGCAACCCTTCCGCATCCCGACCGGCTCGATGCAGCCCACGCTCAACGGCATCATCATCCACCCCGTTGACGAGCTTCCCTCGGCTCCGAAGCGCCTCTGGGATGCCGTGACGCTCGGCAGCTCCTACATCGATGCGGTGTCGGACACGACGAAGAGCGTGCAGGACATCCGCCAGCGCACGAAGTGGCTGCTCTTCACCGAGACGGTCATCACCTTCAGCGACCACAGCACGCTGAGCGTTCCCTGCGCCAGCGGTGTCGTCTACGAGCACCTGCGCAAGACCGGCAAGCTCATCATCGATCCCTTCCTCGGGCCGATCACGCAGCCCTATCAACCTGGGGAAGTCATTCTGCGCGCGCGCATCGATGCGGGCGACATGATTCTCGTCAACCGCATGGCCTACCACTTCCGCCGCCCCGAGCGCGGCGAGCCCTTCGTCTTTGACACCCGCGGCATCAACACGCGCGGCACGAGCGAGATGACGGAGCAGAGCGCGGGCACGCACTACATCAAGCGCCTCTGCGGCCTGCCGGGCGATACACTGAGCATTGAGCAGCCCAAGCTGATCATCAACGGGCAGGAGGCGACGGAGCCGGGGATCCGCCGGGTGATGGCCTGCCTTCCGCCCTACAACAGCACGGGCTACAACCCCGCCGTGGATCCGCAGCGCACGCTCTTCCTCGGGCGCGGTGACAGCCGCACGCTACGCGACCGCGATGTGCCGGACAACCTGCGCGAGTACGCGGCGCTGGGCGACAACACGACCAATTCGCTCGATTCGCGCTACTGGGGGCCCGTCCGCCAGTTCAACATCATCGGGCCGGCGTCGTTCACGCTCTGGCCCTTCACCGGCCACTGGGGCAACATCGACTGAGTTCGGCCCGCTCCGTCCTCCTTCATTTCCCTGCTCTCTTTCCCTTCCTCAGCGCCCCGCGGATCTGACACCATCGGATCTACCCGTTTCCTCGTTTCTCATTCTCCTCTCCCGAACTGAAGCTATGGCCGAGTCGGAAACCATCACACGCAACGCCAAGTCGAATCTCGCCTTCACCCTCATGAATCTGCCGGTGGAGAAGCGCATTCGCATGGCCCAGTTTTACGCCTTCTGCCGCCTCGTCGACGACATTGTGGACGAGCCCGGCATGAGCCCTGAGTTGCGGCACGCCGCGCTCGACCGCTGGCGCGACGTCATCACCGGCGCGGTGACTCCGGCTGAGGGCATCGAGGCGGAGGTCAGCGACTTGGTGCACAAGCTGCAGCTCGATCCCGCTCCGATGCTCGAGCTCATCGAGGGCTGCCGCAGCGACATCAGCCCCGTGCAGCCGGCCACGCGGCGCGAGCTGCTCGCCTACGCCTACCGCGTCGCGGCCTGCGTGGGCATCACCAGCGCCGCCGTGATGGGAGCGAGCCCAGAGGCCAACGGCTACGCCCAAGCGCTGGGCTACGCCCTGCAGCTGGTCAACATTTTGCGTGACGTGGCCGAGGACTGCCGGAAATACAACCGCGTGTACCTGCCGGCGGACGATATGGAGCTCTTCGGCGTCACGCGCGACGACATTCGCGAGCAGCGCTACAACTACCGCATGCGCCAGCTGCTCGCCTATGAGGCGGCGCTGGCCGAGAAGTTTTTCGGCGAGGCGGAGGAGCTGTATCAGAAGCTCAGCGTGGAGGATCGCAATGCCCTCATCCCCGCGCAGGCCATGAGCCTCATCTATCACACGATTCTGGAGAAGATGCGCGACGACGAGTACCGCGTCTTCGAGCGGCGCTACAGCGTCAACAACTTCCGCAAGCTCTGGTTCCTGCTCCGCGCGCGACTGGGCAGCGTTGCGCTGCCGAGCTTTCCGAGCGTCTCGGAGTGGAGCTTCTTCAGCAACCGCAAAGACGATGCGCCGCGCTGAGGCCGCCCCCCGGTTCCCTCGCGACGCCGCCGCCATTTTCACGCCGTCGACATTTTCGCCGGCTCGGACGCGCCTCAGCCCCTTGACATCGGCGCGGAAATAGTGCAAAATGGGCGGCGCAGCGCGCCCGCGCACCGCTCGGGCCACCCCCTTTCCCAGCCATGAAAATTACCCTCATCAGCAGCCCTCTTCTCCTCGGAGGCCTCGCCCTCCTTCTCCCCTCCTGCGGCGATGACAAGCAGGAGTCATCGGCTCCCGCCGCAGCCGAGAGCAGCAGCACGCCGACGGCCGAAACCAAGCCCGAGCTGAGCACCGACGCCGTCGTCGCGTGGATCAGCCCCTCGCTGAATCTCGAGGCCGTGGCGGACTTCAGCAAGGCTGACATGGCCCCTCCCGATGCCGAGGGGCGCCAGTACTGCAAGCTCACCTACACCTTCCGCGAGAACCGCTACAGCAAGGATTTCGCGCCCGAGGATTTCGACAAGGAGCGCCGCCTGATCAACGATTCCGCGAAGCGTGCCATGATGCCCGAATCTCACTACCTCATGCAGATCGGGGCGCCGGCTGAATACATCACGGAGGAGGATCGCCAGGCGCGCCCCCTCCCCGAGGCTTTGCAGCAGCAGCTCGACAGCATGACGGAGCTGGCGCAGGCGCCGGTTTACACCCGCCGCATCAGCAAGGGAGACACGAAGGTCATCCCCATCCGCTTCCGCGCCGAGTGGAAGGACGGCCAGTGGGCCTTCAGCGACTTCAGCTTTGACGGGGCGGACCTCACCCGCGAGCTCGACTTCAGCGGCACGACGCCGGAGAGTGCCCTGCCGCAGGGGGCCGATATCCTGACGCCCGAGTTCATCGAGAGCCGCAAGGCGGACATCCGCAGCCGCGCGGATGCCTTCAATCAGGCCGTCACGGCGCTCATCAGCGAGCGCGAGGCCGCCGCGCGCGGCAGCTTGGCCCAGCGCGAGGCCGCCGCGGAGGAGGCAGCGCGCACGGCTGCCGCGAAGGCCGCCGCGGAGCAGGCCAAGGCTGACGAGCAGCGGCGCTTCTACCGGGATGCTCTGGCCAAGGGCCGCGTCTATGCGGGCGAATGGACGCGCGACCAGCGCTTCGGGCAGATCAACCTGAGCATCGATGACGTGAGCGTCCAGAATGACAGCGTGCAGTTTTTCGGCTCCCTGAGCGATCCGAAGATCAAGGGCACCAACATCCACATCGAGGGGCGCTGCGACGGCAAGCCCGACGAGAAGGGCTGCTACACGATCAACATCACGATCTACGACGGCATCTACGCCTCTGATCAGCCCACGGCGGAGGTCTTTGATTCGAACGACGGCTACTTGGAGCTCAAGCTGAGCCCGGAGGGCCGCCTCACGGGCAGCATGAGCTGCCGCGCCTGGAAAAACAGCCCGAACAAGAACTTCAGCATCAGCCTCAGCCGCCAGGCTGCCGACAAGGCCTCCAACTGATGCAACAGCCGATGGCCGCGCGCACCCGCTTTCGCTGCGCCCGGCCGCCCTTCGCCGCACCCCTCCCCTTCCCTCACCATGCCGAAACCCGCTTTAGGAAAAGGACTCAGCGCTCTGATCTCTCGCCGCAATGACACCAAGCCCTCCCGCGAAACGCCGCCGGGGGCGGAGGCGGACGGCGAGCGCGTCATCCGCGCCAAGACGCAGGAGATTCTCGCCTCTCCCTTTCAACCCCGCCGACGCTTCAACGAAGAGCAGATCCGCGAGCTGGCCGACTCGATTCGCGAGCGCGGGCTCATCCAGCCGCTCATCGTCCGCGTGGTGGAGGGGCGCTACGAGCTCATTGCCGGTGAGCGCCGTCTGCGGGCGGTCAAGAGCCTCGGGCTCGAGGAGGTTCCCGTCGTCGTTCACGAGGCCAGCGACCAGGAGGTTGCCGAGCTAACGCTCATCGAGAACCTTCAACGCGAAGATCTCAGCCCGCTTGAAGAGGCGGAGCAGTACCGCGTGCTCATCACGCGCTTCAACATGAAGCAGGAGACCATCGCTCAGCACGTCGGCAAGTCGCGCGCCGTCATCGCGAACATGGTGCGCCTGCTGGAGCTCGAGGAGGAGGTGCGCCGCCTGCTCGAAGAGCGCAGCATCACCGTGGGCCACGCCAAGGTGCTCCTTCAGCTCAAGGATCCCGAGCAGCAGGTCGGCGCCGCCCGGCGCGTTGTGTCGCACAGCCTCACTGTCCGCCAGACCGAGCAGCTCGTGCGCAAGCTCCTCAGCCCGGAGCCCCCGCCCCTGCCGCGCGAGAGCGGGCTGCCCGAGGCCTACCGCAACATCTGCGACGAGCTCTCGCGCGAGTTCGGCACCAAGGTCAATATCACGCTCAAGGGCAAGAGCAACGGCGTTATCGAGATTCCCTACGCCGGCAAGGATGAGCTGGAGCGCATTTTGCAGCTCTGCGGCATCAGCGCCGGCAGCCTCAACTGAGCCAAGCTGCCCCTTCCCCGCCCTTCCATCCGCGAGCGCCGTCCGCTAGGCCATCCCTTTTCGTCTCTCGCCCTGCGGTTTACAGCTCTCGGTCCGACGGGCCCGGCTCGCGGGCCTCGGATGACGGGCGGAGGAGGCGCGGTAGGCGATAGCGTCTTCGCCCGATCGGCGCTCGGCCCTCGGTCACGGCTCTCGCTGCTCTCTCCCCGCAGCTCTCATCCCCTGCTTGCACATGAAATTCCGAACGCTTTTCAGACGGCGGCCTCTCGGCGCGCGCCTCGCACTCACCGCTCTGTCGGCAGCGGCGGCACTGCTGCCGGGCTGCGATCGCGCTGAGGACGCAGCATCCAAGCCTCGCGGGTCAATCTCCTCCCGTCAGAGGAGCGATGCCGCTGCGGAGCTGGCGGGGCTCGCCGATCATGAGTTCTCCGGCCTGAAGGCTTGGGAGCACGCCGACGCGCTCTGCAAACTCGGCCCCCGCCCCAGCGGCAGTGAGGCCTATGAGGCGCAGCTGCGCTACTTGGAGCAGCACCTGCGCACCGCCGGCTGGCGCACGCAGCGCGATGTCTTCAGCGGCCCGGAGGGGCTGCGCTTCACGAATCTGCGCGCCGTTTTCATCAGGGAGAACTCAGCCACGGCCTCGGACGCTGCTTCAGCCTCCGCCCCCGGCGAGGCGCCCCGCCCCCTGCTGCTCAGCTGCCACATCGACACCAAGCGCGGCATTCCGGGCTTCGTCGGGGCGGACGATGGCGCGAGCGGTGCCTCGGTTCTGCTGGAGCTGGCGCGCAGCCTCCCGAAGCAGCAGGCGCAGCGGGCCGAGCAAATCGAGCTCATCTTTTTCGACGGCGAGGAGTCTCTCGCCGAGCGCATGACGGAGACGGACGGGCTCTACGGCTCGCGCTACGATGTGGCGCGCCGCGGTGCGGGCGGCCTGCCGCGCTGGCAGATCAACCTCGACATGGTGGGCGGCCGCGACAAGCGCATCGGCGTTCCGATGGCTGACACGCCGGAGAGTCTGCTGATGCTCTATGAGATGGCGGTGGAGCGCCTCGGTCTTTCCCCCGAGACCTGGGGCGCCGTGCCGACGGGCTACCTCGATGATCATCGCCCCTACGCGTTCGCGGGCGTGGACACGCTCAACCTCATTGCCCGCTTTCAGGAGGGCGGCTGGTGGCACACGCCGGCGGACGATATGAGCCGCATCTGCCCCCTTTCCCTGCACGAGACGGGGCGGCTGGTGCAGCAGCTCATCCGCCAGCTGCTGCCGTGATGTTGCCCTGATGCGCCGGGCTGACGGAGCTCGGACGAACTCGGTCGGGCCTCCCTCTTTACCGAGGCTGCGTCACCGCGAGGGACGTCCGCGCCGAGCTCTTGCGGCTTTAGAGGCCGGTGAGTTTTTCCTGCTCTTCGGGATAGCGGGCTCCGGCGACGGGTATGGCCTCCAGGCCGGCGCGCAGTTCGCGAAGCTCCTCATCCGTGAAGCGGAGATCGGCGGCGGCTGCGTTTTCGCGGATGCGGTCGATGCGCTTGGAGCCGGGGATGGGGACGATCCACGGTTTCTGCGCCAGCAGCCAGGCGAGGGCGACTTGGGCCGGGGTCGCCTGCTTGCGCTCGGCCCACTGCTGCACGTATTCGACCAAGGTGACGTTTTGCCGGAGGTTCTGCGGTGAGAAGCGCGGGATGGTGCTGCGAAAGTCGTCGCCGGCGAAGGCGGTGTTGCTGTTGAAGCGCCCGGTGAGCATGGCTTTGCCGAGGGGGCTGAAGGGGACGAAGCCGATGCCGAGCTCTTCGAGCGCGGGCAGAAGCCGGGCTTCGGGCTCGCGGTACCAGAGCGAATATTCGCTCTGCACGGCAGCGAGCGGGCAGACGGCATGGGCGCGCCTCACGGTTGAGGCCGAGGCTTCGGAGAGTCCCCAGTAGCGCACCTTGCCTTCGCGAATGAGTTCGTCAAGGGAGGAGGCGACGTCTTCGATGGGGGTGCGGGGATCGACGCGGTGCTGGTAATAGAGGTCGATGTGATCGGTGCGCAGTCTCTTGAGGGAGCCTTCGACGGCGCGGCGGATGACCTCGGGCTTGCTGGAGAGTTCGACGGGGCGTTCGCTGCCTTCAAAGTGTGCGCGGCTCATGTCGTAGCCGAACTTGGTGGCGATGATGACGTCGTCGCGCAGGGGCTCCAGGGCTTCACCGACGAGTTCTTCGTTGCGGAACATGCTGTAGACTTCGGCGGTATCAAAGAAGGTGATGCCAGCTTCAACGGCGCGGCGGATGGTGGCGATGGCGTCGCGTTTCTCCGGATAGGGCGGGTAGCTCTGGGTGAAGCCCATGCAGCCCAGTCCGATGGCGGAGACGCGGAGGCCGCTTTGTCCTAGGGTTCGCTGTTTCATGTTATCGAGTGAGTGGTTTGATGGTTAAATCGGGGATGAGGGCGGTAGAGTCGATGAGTTCGAGTTTTTGCACCATCTTGAGGGTGCCTTGCTTGTATTTCCGAAAGTGCGGGGTTTGAAGGTGGGAGCGGTAGGCGGCGGCGTTCGCGTAGATTTCGAGGATGGTCACGCGGTGCGGGTGCTCTTTTTCCGCGGTGGCGTAGAGGGTCAGCACGCCGGGCTCCAGCCGCATCGAGGCTTCGATTTCCTCGCGCAGCAGGGCATTGTAGGCGCCGAGTTGCTGGGGGGCGACCTCGATGCGCGAAAGGCGCACGAGGGGGGCGTCCGCCGCGCCGCTCTGAGGCGCCGCGCCGCTCGGGGGCGCAGGGGGCTGCGGTTCGGCGGCGGGGGCTGTCGCGTCGGGAACGGGGCTCTCCCCCGCAGCGGCTGCGGCCGGGGGCTCCGGGCTTGGGGGCAGTTCTTCGGTGTTCTCGATGGCTTTGAGGGCTTTCATGACGGGCGGGAAGCCGACGTAGGGCAGGCACTGGAGGGCGACGGCTGCGAGGGTTTCGCGGCTGATGCCCAGTTTCATGCACCCTCGCGTGTGCGCCGGCAGCTGGCGGTCTGCCTCCATGGCGATCAGGAGGCTGTAGAGGAGCAGTTCTCGCTGCCGGACCGTCAACCCGCCCCGTGTGTAAAAGTCCCCGAAGGCGTGTTCGGTGAGGAAGCGGGCGACCTGTTGCCCTGCCCCGCCCGGCACTCCCGCCAGATTTCGGGCGATTTCATCTCCGTACAGGGGTTCCTGAATGGCCAGGCCGCGCTCGTAGCGGTTCTCTTCCGTTGTGGTTCCCTGAGATGCGAGCGGCAGCGCGATGCCGCGGGCGCGGAGGACTTCATTGAGGGTCTCCACGGCGGACAGGACGCGCGGGTAGCCGAGGAAGGGGGTGCACTGGTAGATGGCTTCTCGGAGCCGGATGGGGGAAGCCCCGGCGCGCAGCGCGGCTTCGGCGTGGCGACGCAGCTCTGATTGTTGCTGCTGCGCGACGAGGATGGTGCAGGCGATGAGTTCGCGCGTGGCTGCGTCGAGTTGCCGGCTCTCCGCAGCGGCGGCAATGTCGCCGTAGGTGAAGCGCTCGATGATGCTCATAAGCTCGGGGTCGGTGTCACTGCCGGGCAGCTCCGTTGAGCCGAAGAGGTGCCGGCAGAGGCTTCGGCTGTGCTCTGCACGGTCCCCGGAGCTCGGTTGAGCTGCTGCCGGATGAGCTTCTGTCGGTTGAGCCGCTGCCGGACCGGGGGTCAGCAGGGCCAGAGTGAGCAGGGTGATGGCGAGGGTTTGTTTCATGATGAGGTGGGGTGCGTCAGGTTTGTCGATTGGTTAGCGATGCTGCGGCCCGGGTCGGCGGGTTGCAGGGCGGGGCTCGGAGGGCGACGAGGGTTCTCGTTGGTTTCGAATGTCTCTCTCCGAGAGAGGCGGGGCTGTCATGATGATAGCGCGCGGACGAGTCGCTTCCCCATACTTCGTTTCAATGGGGCTGTATGCCTCGCAGGCACGATTCAGCGGCGGCAGGGGAAGTATCGTCCGTAGGTGAGGATGCGCCAGATCCACTCCAGCGGGCCGTAGCGGAAGGCCCGCAGCCAGAGGCTGCTGAGGATCATTTGGGCGATGAAGATGAGCAGGGCGACGAGTTCAACGCCGGCCAGCGGAAGAGAGGCGCCGAGCCCGAGGCCGATGCCGTAGTAGAGCAGGACGCCGATGACGGATTGCATGAGGTAGTTGGTGAGGGCCATGCGCCCGGGGGCGGCGAGCCAGCGGAAGGGGGCGAAGGTGCTGCAGCGCAGGTAGGCGAGGCAGATGAGGCTCATGTAGGCGAAGGCGAGGGGGTAGACGCTGAGGGTGTAGATGAGGCTGTGCGCGGTGATGCCCCAGGGCTGGCCGTTGATGGAGCTCCAGGCGAAGAGCGGGGCGAGGATGAGGCCGAGGCCGCCGCCGATGAGGGTGATGCGGCGCAGGGCTTGGCGGTGCTCGGCGAGGCGGGCGTAGAGGCGGTGGCGGCCGATGAGGAAGCCGAGCAGGAAGAGGCCGAGGACTTTGAAGTAGCGGTTGCCGTCGATGAACTCCTGGGCGCGGACGGCAGCTCCCTGAATGAGGAAGTCGAACATGCCCGCATAGCTGTCCGCATCGCGCAGCCAGGTGGCGAAGTTTTCCGGGGTGATGCCGCTGTGGGCGCAGGCTTGCTGCTGGAGCTGCACGAAGAAGGCGGCGGGGTGGAGGTCGGCGTATTCGCAGGCGGCGTCGATGCCGATGGGCAGCAGGAGGAAGGCGAGGGCGCAGCTGAGCAGGGTGCGGTCCGAGAGATTGCGGAAGCAGGCCAGCAGCATGCCCATGAGGGCGTAGAGCAGCAGGATGTCGCCGCTCCAGATGAAGAGGAGGTGCGCGAGGCCCATGAGGGCCAGCAGGGCCATGCGCCGCATGAAGAGGGGCAGGACGCGCCCGCCCTTGCGGGTGATGTTTTGCAGGATGATGGAGAAGCCGATGCCGAAGAGCAGCGAGAAGATGGTGTAGAATTTGCCGTCGACGAGGCTGTGGACGATGAAGTTGATGGCGCGATCCCAAGCGGAGGCGGGCAGCGCGGCGGCGGCGTCCGCGGGCAGGAAGCGGTAGAGGGAGAGCTCGGGGTAATTGGCCAGCGCGATGCCGAGGATGGCAAAGCCGCGCAGGGTGTCCAGAATCATGTAGCGTTCGCTCGCTTGGGTGGGGATGAGTGTCGGGGGCACGGTGGGGCCCGAGGGCTGAGGGGAGGGAGCAGCGGCATCAGCGGTGAGGGCCGGCGTAGCGCTCGGCGTGACGGCGGTAGGTGTAGCGCTCGGCGTGACGGCGCGGGATCTAGCGGCGGTGGGGGTGGAGGGCTCCGGGGCCGGGGCTTGGGATGGGTCGGGGATTCGGGGGCTGGTCATGTTCGGGATCGGGAATGGGGGAGTTCGATGAGGAGGACGCCGGTGAGGATGACGATCAGCCCGATGATTTGGAGGGGGCTGACGCTCTCGTGGCCGAGGGTGAGGCCGAGGAGGATGGCGACGACGGGGTTGACGTAGGCGTGGGTGGCGACTTCGGCGGCGGGGCGCACGCTGAGCAGCCAGATGTAGGCGGTGTAGGCCAGCAGTGAGCCGGCGAAGATGAGGTAGAGCAGGCTGATGCGGGCGGCGGTGCTGAGCTCAGTCGGGCTGAGGCTCTCGCCGGTGAGGGCGGCGCCGGCCCAGAACATGCCGGCGGCGAAGATCATTTGCCAGCCGGCGCCGGCGAAGGTGTTGCGGGTTTCGGTGCCCGGGCTGCGGTATTTGGCGTAGAGGGTGCCCAGCGCCCACGAGATGCAGCCGGCGATGAGCAGCAGGATGCCGCGGGTGCCCTGCCCTGCGGTGCGGCTGTCGGCGAGGAGTTGTTCGGCGTAGAGGGCGGCGACGCCGGCGAAGCCGATGAGGAGGCCGGCGACGGCGCGGGGGCGGCAGCCGCTGCGGCGGCGCTCGGGCAGGTCGAGCAGCATGATCCAGATGGCGGTGGAGGAGGCGAGGATGGCGACGAGACTGCTGGAGATGTAGCGCTGGGCGAGCATGATGACGGCCATGTCGACGAAGAGGAGGACGATGCCGCTGACGGCGGAGCGGCGCAGCAGCTGCGGGGCGAAGATGCGCTCGCCGCGCAGGGCGCAGAGGATCAGCAGCACCAGCCCGGCGATGCTGAAGCGCCAGGCGCCGAGCAGGAAGGGGGGAATTTCTAGCAGGGCGACGCCGATGACGTAGTAGGTCGACCCCCAGACGACGTAGATCAGGAAGTAGGCGAGCAGGATGGCTGCAAGGCGTGCGGGGGCGAGGGGCATGGGGGCGAGGGGCGGGGCGAGGGGCGGGG
>URLZ01000018.1 GCA_900548895.1 uncultured Akkermansia sp. | reverse complement strand
TTTTTTCGCTGAATTTTTGCTCTTTTTTGCGGATTTTTTGCAGATTCTTCACAAGTCGCTGATGCTGAGGGGGCATTTTTCGTGACTTTTTTGAGTCTCCGGGGAGCATCGACGCGGTTTGCGTGACAAAGCTGCCGTTTTACTGAGGCGGGCTTGATTGTTCGCCCCCGGACGGGTGGGGCGGTGGGGCGTTTCGAGCGCAGGGCGGGATCAGGTGGCCCGCGTGAGTGCGGCGGCTGCGGTGGTGTGCTGCGTGGGGCCCGCAAGCCGCAATGGCCACGGCTGGAGGGCGCGCGTGAGCGCGCAGAGGGGGAGCGGCGTAAAGGTAGCTGCTGCGGAGCCGTGGCCAAAGGGCATGCAGCGAGCGTGGTGCCGGGTGATGTGAGGCGGACGCGCGTCGCTCGCAGCGGAGAGGATGGGAGAGCGCCCGCGAAGGGGTCACGTGAGGGGCGGGGAGCCGGATCGGCTCAGCGAGCGGTTGAGGGGCAGAGACGCGATGAAAGCTTACGCCTCTTCTTGAGGGTGGCGCTTTTCTCGCGCCGGCGGTGCGGTGGGGTGAGAGAGGCCCTGCTCTTCGGGCAAAAAGAAACGCACCCTCTTGCGAGGGTGCGTCTAGAAACAACCAAGGAAAGAGGGTCAGTGGCCTCAGGCCTGGGCAGCACGAGCCTTCTTGATGATGGAGGCGACGGTTTCGGACGGCTGGGCGCCGTTCTTCACCCACTTGTCGACTTTTTCGAGGTCAAGGGTGTAGTTCACGCCTTCAGCCATGGGGTTGTAGGTGCCCACCTGCTCGATGAAGTCGCCATCGCGGCGATCACGGCTGTCAACGACGACGATCTTGTAGTAAGGACGATCCTTGGCGCCCTGACGGTTCAAACGAATTGCTACCATAATTGAAAAGTGATATTTTGGTTGTTCCACTTGCAGCCTCTGCGCGGGGCAATACTGCAAGGCGGGACAGCAAGATATCACGAATGCAGGCAGAGGTCAAGCACAAAGACGGAACTTTCTCCGTTTTTTTTCGCGCCTTGCTTTTCTGCACCGCAGCAGCGGCTTGGGCTTTACAGGTGGGGAGGAGCTGCTAGAATGAGGGGGTATGAGGTTGATGTTTTATCTGGCTTTGCCTTTGTGTCTGGTGTCCTGCGCTGTGCCCGCGCAGCGGGATGCTTCGGGGGCGCGGGGGGAGCGTGCGGCAGCGGGTGCTGCCGGGGCGCTGAATCTCGATGCGCTGGGGCGCCGCATTTGGCAGAATGAGTGCGCGGGTTCGACGGAGGGGCTGGTGTCTTGGAATGCGGGGGAGGATTTTCCGTCGCTGGGCATCGGGCATTTCATTTGGTTCCCGGCGGGGGTGCAGGCTCCTTTTGATGAGAGTTTCCCGCGCTTTGTGGCGTATGCTCGGCAGCGCGGGGTGCAGGTGCCGTCGTTCTTTCTGGGGGATGCGCCGTGGGCGAACAAGCAGGCTTTTCTCGCGGATCGCAGCGGCCGGGCGGATGCGATGCGCCGCTGGCTGGCGGGGCATGTGCGCTTGCAGACGGAGTTTATTGTGCTGCGCTCGCGCGAGGCTCTGGGGCGCATGATGAGTTGCTCGTCGCGCCCGCAGGATGTGCAGGCGCGCTACCGGGCTTTGGCGGCGACGACGCAGGGGATGTATTGCTTGGTGGATTATGTGAATTTCAAGGGTGAGGGGACGAAGGCGTCGGAGCGCTACCGCGGGCAGGGCTGGGGGCTGCTTCAGGTGCTGGAGGAGATGCGCGGCTATCCGCAGGGGCGCGCGGCGACGGCGGAGTTTTCTCGGGCGGCGGCGGCCGTGCTGCGCCGGCGGGTGCAGAATGCGCCGGCGTCTCGCGGGGAGTCTCGCTGGTTGCAGGGGTGGCTGAATCGCTGCGCGACGTATCGCTGAGGCGGCTGCCCGGGCGGTGCGCGCGGAGTGGGGGCCGGCGGGGGCCTGAGGCATGGCGGGCTTGCATGGGGCGGGTGGCTGTGGTAGGATGCGGGGTATGACGACGATGCCTTGGTTGAAGGGGTTTCCGCTGTATCTGGCGCCGATGGCGGGGGTGACGGATCCGATTTTCCGCTCGCTCTGCAAGGAGGAGGGGGCGGATGTGATGGTGACGGAGTTTGTGTCTGCCGAGGGTGTGTTGCAGGCGTGGGAGCGCAATCGTCGCTATGTGGAGTTTGAGGAGTCGCATCGCCCGCTGGGGGTGCAGGTGTTCGGCAGTAATCCGGAGCATTTGGCGGAGGCGTCTCGCCGGATTGCGGAGGAGTTGCACCCGGATTTTCTGGATTTGAATGCGGGCTGCCCGGTGCCGAAGGTGGTGGGCAAGAACGGGGGCTCGTCTCTGCTGCGGGATTTGCCGCTGCTGCAGCGGGCGGCGGGGGCGATGGTGCGGGCGCTGGAGGGGCTTTGCCCGGTGACGGTGAAGCTGCGGCTGGGCTGGGATGCGGAGCACGTGAATGCGCCGGAGGCGGTGCGCCGCTTGGAGGATGTGGGGGTGCAGGCGCTCGTGATTCACGGCCGGACGCGGGCGCAGCAGTACGGGGGCTCGGCGGACTGGGGGATGATTGACCGGTGCGCTCGGCTGGTGTCTATTCCGGTGATCGGCAATGGTGATCTGGCGACGCCGATGCAGGTGAAGCGGGCGCGGGAGGAGACGGCGCTGGCGGGGGTGATGATCGGCCGCGCGGCGATGCATGCGCCGTGGATTTTTCGGCTGGCGAAGCATTATTTGCGCACGGGGGAGGTGCTGCCGGAGCCGCCGGTGGAGGAGCGGATTGCTCTGATGCTACGCCACACGCGCCTGGCGCTGGAGAGTGGGCACTATGGGGCGGAGTTGCCGACGATGAGGGCTATGAGGGCTCGCTTGCTGGCCTATGCGAAGGGGATTCCGGGCTCGAAGCCGCTGCGGCCGGCGCTTTCTCGGGTGGCGAGTTATGCGGAGTTGGAGTCTCTGCTGAAGCCGCTGCTGCCGGGCTGAGGGCTCTGCTGCCGGGTTGAGGGCGGTGGGCTGAGGCTGTTGGCAATGAGGCTGTTGGCGATGAGGCTTGCCGCAGGGGCTCGGGGTTTGTTCCCGAGGCCCCGGACGCACAAAAGCCGCCGGACATCACGCCGGCGGCTTTTGTGCTTGTGTTCTGCGGGCGTTCTCGGCCCGGTGTGCCCTCGCTCAGTTGGCGGGGCTATTGTCTGCGGAGGGCTGGTTTTGGCCGTAGATTTCGCGGACTTCCTGGGTGAGTTTCATGGCGCAGAAGTTGGGGCCGCACATGGAGCAGAAGTGGGCTTTCTTGGCGCTGGAGTGCGGGAGGGTGAGGTCGTGGTAGGCTCGGGCTCGGTGGGGGTCGAGCGAGAGGTTGAACTGGTCTTCCCAGCGGAATTCGAAGCGGGCTTTGGAGAGGGCGTTGTCGCGCAGCTGGGCGCCGGGGTGGCCTTTGGCGAGGTCCGCGGCGTGGGCGGCGAGTTTGTAGGTGACGACGCCTTCGCGGACGTCTTCTTTGTCCGGCAGGCCGAGGTGTTCTTTGCGGGTGACGTAGCAGAGCATGGCGCAGCCGCGCTGGGCGATGAGGGCGCCGCCGAGGGCGCCGGTGATGTGGTCGTAGCCCGGGGCGATGTCGCTGGCGAGGGGCCCGAGGGTGTAGAAGGGGGCTTCGTGGCACCATTCGAGCTGTTTGCGCATGTTTTCGGGCACGAGGTGCAGGGGGACGTGGCCGGGGCCTTCGTTCATGACTTGCACGCCGTGGGCCCAGGCGGTGCGGGTGAGTTCGCCCTGCACTTCGAGTTCGGCGAGCTGGGCGAAGTCGTTGGCGTCGGCGATGGAGCCGGGGCGCAGGCCGTCGCCGATGGAGACGGCGACGTCGTAGGCGGCGAGGATGGCGCAGATTTCGTCCCAGTGGGTGTAGAGGAAGTTTTCGGCGCTGTGTTCCATCATCCATTTGGCGATGATGGAGCCGCCGCGCGAGACGATGCCGGTCATGCGCCGCGCGGTGTGGGGGACGAAGCGGCGCAGGAGGGCGGCATGGATGGTGACGTAGTCGACGCCCTGCTCGGCCTGCTCGATGAGGGTGTCTCGGAAGAGGGGCCAGGAGAGGTGCTGGGCGAGGCCGCTGCATTTCTCGAGGCTCTGGTACATGGGGACGGTGCCGATGGGCACGGGGCTGTTGCGCAGGATCCACTCGCGGGTGCGGTGGATGTCGGCGCCGGTGGAGAGGTCCATGACGGTGTCGGCGCCCCAGTGGATGGCCCAGCGGAGTTTTTCGACTTCCTCTTCAATGCCGGAGGTGATGGCGGAGTTGCCGATGT
Source organism: uncultured Akkermansia sp. (assembly GCA_900548895.1). Classification (GTDB taxonomy): domain Bacteria; phylum Verrucomicrobiota; class Verrucomicrobiia; order Verrucomicrobiales; family Akkermansiaceae; genus Akkermansia; species Akkermansia intestinavium. Next base: position 38,295 of record URLZ01000018.1, on the reverse strand, counting down.
TGGCGTTGATTTTGCAGAGGAAGTTGCGCCCGATGATCATGGGCTCGGCCTCGGGGTGGTTGATGTTGGCCGGGATGAGGGCGCGGCCGGCGGCGATTTCGTCGCGCACGAACTCGGGGGTGAAGTAGGCGGGCATGTTGCCGCCGGGGAGCTTCTGGGCGGGGTGCTGGTAGTGCAGGTCGTCGCGGCGGGTCATGCTCTCCGGGGAGAAGCCGGGGAGGGCTTCCAGTTCGCTGGGGCGGGGCATGCCGGTGCCGATTTCGTCGAGGAGGCGCTGGGCGGCTTCGGGGCGCGATTTGGCGCTGGGGAATTTGTCGTAGACGGCTTTGAAGGCGCTTTCTCGCCCGAGGTTTTCGCGGATGGCGACGTATTCCATCTCAGGGGTGATGATGCCGCGCAGGGCGTAGGCTCGCTGGGTGGGCGGGGCGGCGGGGTCTGCGGCGCGCAGGGCTCCGCTTTCGCTTCGGCTGACGTCGCCGCGTTGTTCGATCCACTCGCGGCGCAGGGCGGGGATGCCGCTGTGCACGTTGCACCGGATGCTGTCGTCGCCCCAGGGGCCGGAGCAGTCGTAGAGGCGAACGGGGTCGTTTTTCTCCGTTGTTCCGTCCGGGAAGAGGGTGTCTTCCTGACTGACTTCTCGCATGGCCACTCGGATCTCCGGGAAGAGGTGTCCGGCGACGTAGATGCGTCGCGAACCGGGGTACTTGAGCTCATCGGCGTTCATGCGCCGCATTGTAGCAGGTTTCCCGGCGGATGGGAACAGAAATCGGGGGGGCGGGCTCAATTTCACGCCGACGGCGGGGATGATGCGGTGATTCGGCGTGAACTCTGCGGGTTCATGGCGTGATTACTGCTTGAAATGGGGGGCGGAACATGGTAGCATGCGGGCATGTTCATGCGCGGCAGACTGATGATGGCGGTTCTTCCGGCTCTCTTGGCGATGGTGATGGTGCTGTTCAGTGCGGCGGAGGCTGCCACCATGGCGCGGAAGACTGAGGACGGCAAGTGGGCTTTTGTGCCGCTCGCGGATGGTTTTGATTTTCCTGTCGGCAAGCCTGACGCAGAGGGTTATTACAAGTCTCGCGGTCTGCGTTTGCGCACGCCTCGCCACATGGGTGAGGACTGGAATGGTGTGGGTGGCGGCAATTCGGATCTCGGAGACCCGGTTTATACGATCGGCCACGGTCTTGTGACCTATGCGGCTGATGCGCGCGGCCGCTGGGGTAAGGTGGTGATTGTGCGCCACGCGTTCCGTGATCCGGGCTCGGGCAAGGTGCTTTGCTGCCAAACGCTTTACGCGCATTTGGATCGCATTGATGTGCAGTTGGGCCAGCTGGTGCGCCGCGGTGATCAGATCGGGACGATCGGGACGAATCGCGGGATGTTCCCGGCTCACCTGCATGCGGAGCTGCACTTCAATGTGCTGGCGAATTGCGGGCACCAGGGGATTCCCAAGACGGCGGCCAATTACGGCGATTTGTCGCGCTTTATCAAGAGTCTCCGCCGTCTGAAGCCGGAGGAGAAGTTTATCAAGATGCCGATCGGCTGCTTCCTGCCCTACAAGGATACGGAGGGTCTGTGATGATGCCGCCGATGGGGGCTGCCGGGTCCGAGATGCCGGAGGGGATGCCGGAGGGGATGCCGGAGGCGCACATCGAGGCGTCCGAGGCGATGTCCGACGCAGTGGTTCAGCCGGAGGGGATGCCGCTGGCGGAGAATCCGGTGGCGTCTCCGTCTGCGACGAAGGAGTTCGTGAGCGATTCTGCAGCGAACTCACCGACGGCGGAAGGTTTGCCGGGATGCGGGCGCCGGGTGTGTCTTTTCGGCGGGAGTTTTGACCCGGTGCACGGCGGTCATCTGGCGATGGCTCGGGCGGTGCTGGAGTCTGATGAGGCTGATCGGGTTGTGTTTTTACCGGCGAGGCTTTCGCCTTTCAAGTTGCAGCGGCCTCCGCTGTTTGCGACGGGGGTGCGGCTCTGGCTGCTGCGGCGGGCGCTGCGCGGCGAGCGGGGGATGGAGGTGTCGACGCTGGATTTGGAGTTGCCGCCGCCGAGCTGGACCTGGCGCTTGGTGGAGTGCTGGCAACGCCTGCATCCGCAGGATGAGCTCTGCTGGCTGATGGGGACGGATCAGTGGAATGAGCTGCACCGCTGGGCGCGCTTCGATTGGCTGGCGAGGCATCTGCGCTTCATTGTTTATCACCGCGGGGAGGGTGCGCCGCTGGAGCGCCCGGGGCTGCGGGTGCGTTTTATTGTGGCGCGGCATCCGGCGTCTTCGTCGGCGATCCGCGAGGCGCTGCTGCGCGGGGAGCCTGTGCCGGCGGGGCAGATGCCGGGGGATTTGGCGGTGGCGGTGCAGCGCCTCTTTTGCTCCTGCGGGCGGTTTAGGCTGGACAATGCCCGGCCCTCTGCGCTACAATCCGTTCATATGAATCCTCCCGCCATCGCTATCGACGGCCCGGCTGCATCGGGCAAGTCTACGGTTGCGCGCTTGCTTGCCGAGCGCCTTGGCTTCACGTTCATCAATACGGGTGCGATGTATCGCGCGGTGACGTGGTGTTTGCTGCAGCGGGGTATTGATCCGGCGGATACGGAGGCTGTTGTTCGGGCGCTGCCCGAGCTGCCGCTGAGTTTCGGCAAAAAGGGGGCGGTTTCCTGCGTGCTCTGCGAGGGGCGCGAGCTGGGCGATGAGCTGACGGCGCCGGAGACGAATGCGCAGGTGTCGTCGGTGGCGTCGATTCCGCAGGTGCGGGCGTATCTGGTGGAGCGGCAGCGCGAGTACAATCGCCGCGAGGCGGTGGTGATGGAGGGGCGCGATATCGGCACGGTGGTGTTTCCCGAGACGCCGTTCAAGTATTTCGTGACGGCTTCGGAGGAGGTGCGCGCGGCTCGTCGCGCGGCTCAGGGGCTGACGGATTCGATTGCGGAGCGCGATCGCAAGGACAGCCAGCGCGCCTGTGCTCCTTTGGTGCAGGCGCCGGATGCGAAGCTGGTGGATACGTCGGAGATGAGCATTGCGCAGGTTGTCGATCTGATTGCCGATGATGTCATCAGCCGCCTGGCTCAGGCCTGAGGCGACGTGCAGCTTCCTCCTGTCAAGGCAGAGACGCTCGGTGCGCTCGGCAGGGAATGAAGCTCCCACGCTCGGGTCTCGGTGATTGTTTCGGCAAGGACGGGTCAACGAGTGACTCTACGTTTTTTACACGCACTTCACACGCACGCGGAATATTTATGAAGATGAACCTCACGTATTTTATCGGCTACCACATTGTGCGAGGGCTGGCTCGCGCCTTTTTTGATCTGAAGGTCATCGGGCGGCGGAAGCTGATTGAGGAGGGGCCCTGTGTCTATGTGGTCAACCATCAGAGTTTTCTGGATCCTCCGATGGTGGGGCAGCTCTTCGAGCGCCCGGTGTACTTTCTGGCGCGCAAGACGCTCTTTGATCACCCGCTGATGCACCGCCTGCTGCCGCACTGCCGGGCGCTGCCGATTGATCAGGAGCGGCCGGATCCGGCCAGCATCATGAGGGTGCTGCGCATGGTGCGCGCCGGCGAGCCCATTGTGATTTTCCCGGAGGGCTCGCGATCACCCGACGGCAAGATTCACGAGGCGATGCCCGGCATCGGGCTGATCATCAGCCGTCTGGCGACGGTTCCGGTGCAGCCGATCCGCATTGAGGGGGCCTATGATTGCCTGCCGATTCACAGCACCCGCCTGCGCCTGCGCCCGATTACGCTCTCCATCGGAGACCCGATCAGCTTCACGCCGCAGGAGCTCCGGGCGCGCACGCGCGATGAGCAGCGGGCGATCGGTCACAAGGTGATGGAGGCTATTGCGGCGCTGCCGACGCGCTACTGATGCGCTTCTGACGCTCATGCTTCATTCGCTGCGGCTGAGCAGTTTTCGCTGCTACTCTTCTCTGCGCTGGGAGATTCCCGCGGAAGGGGCTCTGCTGCTGGGCAGCAATGCGCAGGGCAAGACGAGTCTGCTGGAGGCGCTCTGTTTCGCGCTCACGCTGCATTCGCCGCGCGCGACGCGGCTGGATCGTCTGGCGAGCCACGGGAGCGGGGCCTTCGGGGTCTCTCTGGATGCGACGGAGGGCACGCGGCGCGTGCGCTGGCAAGATCGGCGGCTTGAGCTGAGTTTCCGCGGGGCAGTCTGCCGCGATTTTGCGGACTATCTGCACGGGGCGCCGCCGGTGACGTGGCTGGGCAACGGCGATATCGGGCTGGTGAGCGGCAATGCCGAGCAGCGCCGCGCCTATCTGGACTTTCTCGGCGCGCAGTGGCACCCGGCCTACCGGGCGTCGCTGCAAGCCTACCGCAAGGCTCTGCGGTCGCGCAACGCGCTGCTGCGCCAGCCTCGGCGCAACGGAGCAGCTCTGCGGAGTTTCGCGGATGTGCTCAGCCGCCATGGCGATGCGCTGACGTCGATGCGGCGCCAGCTTCTCGATTTGCTGCAGCCGCAGGTTGGCGAGCAGCATGCGGGCATTGCGGGCGGTGGCGAGAGTGTGGAGTTGATTTACCGCCCGTCGACGAAGTTGCCTCTGGCCGAGGCACTGGAGCGCAGCCTACCCGATGATGAGCGGCTGGGCTTCACCTCCGTCGGCCCGCACCGCGATGATTTTCTGCTGCGCATTGCCGGGGCTGATGCTGCGGCTTTTGCCTCGGAGGGGCAGCAGCGCACGCTGGCCACGGCTCTGCAGCTGGCGCAGGCTTCGCTGCTGGAGGCGGAGACGGGCATGGCGCCGATTTTGCTGATCGATGATGTTTTCGGCGAGCTGGATCCGGCGCGGCGCCGGGCGCTGCTGGCTCGGCTGCCGGAGGAGACGCAGGTATTCATCACGACGACGCACTTGGACTGGCTGCACGGGGAGGAGCCTCCCCTGCCCGTTGTGCACCTGAAGGGCGGGCGCCTGATCGCCTAAGCCGGGGGCGCCGTCTTCCGCGCGGCCTTGATCTCAATAATGCTGCACGGCGGAATCCGGCAGCGGGCCGCGCGGGAGTTCGGGCACCTGCCGGGCGAACTCGTCCACGGCCTTCAGGTAATCATTCCACTGGATGAAGGAGAAGGGCGGCGGCGTGTGGATCATGAGGCGGAAGCGGGCGAGGCGCTCCTCGGTGTCGGCCAGCTGCTCGCGCGGCAGCGCGCTGACGGCGCCGGCGACGCTCTCCAGGCAGTCGACGGCGCGGTGGCAGATGAGCGGCAGATCCGCCCCGGCGCGCAGGGCCAGCACGGTCGATTCCTCCGGGCGGAAATCCTGTGCAATCGCGCCCATGCAGAGGTCATCGGTCAGCACCAAGCCTTCATAGCCGAGCTGAAGGCGCAGAAAGTCGCGGATGAGGGCGGGCGAGAGCGAGGTGGGCAGGCTCTCATCCCAGTCGGCGAGCCGCAGGTGCGCGATCATGAGCGAGGGCAGCTCGGGCATGAGGGCGAGAAAGGGGAGGGTGGCCTCGCGCAAAAAGCTCTCGCGCGTGCCATGCAGGACGGGGAGGGAGACGTGCGGGTCGCTGGTGGCGGCGCCCATGCCGGGGAAGTGTTTGCCGCAGCTGAGCACGCCGGCCTCGGCCAAAGCGCGGTTCCAGACGCCGGCCTTGCTGATGACGGACTGGGGCTCGCTGCCCCAGCAGCGCCCCGGCAGGGCATTGGCGTGCGCGGAGCCCAGATCGAGCACCGGGGCGAGGTCCGTGTTCACCCCGAGGGCCTGCAGGCCGCGGGCGGTCAGGTAGGCGGCTTGGCGGATGCGGTGCTCGCTGCCGGTCGCCGCCAGAGCTTCCGCCGAGGGGAGATGCACGCCGATGGCGGCGGTGCGCACGACGCGCCCGCCCTCCTGGTCGATGGCGATGATGGGCTCATCGGGGCCGGTCGTCAGGCGGCGCAGTTCGTCTGTCAGCTCGCGAGTCAACTCGTAGTCGACGATGTTGCGCGAGAAGAGGATGTAGCCTGCGGGCTGCAGGCGCGTGAAGAGCTCGCGCTCCTCCGGCGTCAGCTCGACGCCTTCGATACCGGCCAGAACGGGCAGCATTGCCGTGCGAGGGAGGGTGGGTGTGAGTGTGTAGGGGGAGGGTGAGGGAATGGCGGAGGCGCGGGGGCGGAGGACCGGGGCGAACCGCGGCGGCCCCGCCCGCGCCTCGCCGGGCTCATTTGTCCCCGAAGATGCTCTTGCGAGTGAAGAGCGGGAACACCGGCACGCCACGGGCTTCGATGGCCTCGCGGCCGCCTTCCTCGCGGTCCACCAGCACGAGGGCTGCAACAACCTTGCCGCCCTCGGCCTCGATGGCGTCGATGGCCTTGAGCGTCGAGCCGCCGGTCGTGATCACGTCATCGACGACGATCACCTGCTGCCCGGGGGCAAAGTTGCCCTCGATGCGCTTGCCGCGACCGTGGTCCTTGGCCTCCTTGCGCACGGTAAAGATCTTGAGGGGGCGCGGGGAGGAGGCGGAGTACATGCCGATGGCCAGCGAAATCGGGTCCGCCCCCATGGTCATGCCGCCGATGGCTTCAACGCCGGGGAACTTCGGCAGAATCTCCTCCTGCACGAGCTGCCAGCCCAGCTCGCCGATCAGGTTGGCGCCGCGGGCATCCAGCGTCGTCACGCGGCAGTCACAGTACAGGTCGCTCTCCTTGCCGCTGGCCAGAATGAAATGTCCCGTCTTGATGGACTTGTCCAGCAGGATCTGCAAAAGTTCGTCTTTGGCTTTGCTCATAACGCCCGCATTCTACCCTTCCCGGTCGCGAAAATCAACACCAAAGAGAGGCGAGCGCTCCCGCGTGCAGCGCAGCCCGCGCCGCTTCCTTGCGCGGCTTTTCGCCCACCGGCTACGGAGCGGGTCGCCTCCAAGGCCGAGGAGAGGGCTTCCGTCGGTGGCAAGATGACCTCCGCCCGGCGCACCGAGCACCGGCCGCCCCGCTAAGGCTCGGGTGATGACGGAAGGAGGCGTCGGAGGGCATGCGGCTTACGTTTAAACCGCGAGAGGGCGCATCCTGCGCCGCTCCCGATCCTCCACGTGAGGCGCCGGAGCTCAAGCGCTTGGGCGAAGCTTGTTCCACCACGCTAACAGGCACGGCAATTTGCGTCAGCTTGCTTGACATGGAGGCCTCTCATGATACAATGAGCGAACTATGCAACAGGAATCATACGCTTCTCCATCAACCATGACTCGGGAGAGCGCCGCCATCATCGTGCGCAGTTTCATGAACCGCGTCTATGCGTGGATGGCTGTTTCTCTTCTCGTCAGTGCTGGCACCGCCGCATGGGCGGTGACGGATATGCAGCTGCTGCTCTGGGTGGCTCAGAACATGTGGCTGTGCCTCATCGGCGCTTTTGCCGTGCTGCTGGCCATGGGCTTTCTGAGCTCGCGCCTCAGCTCGTCGGCTCTCGGGGCCATGCTTCTGGTCTTTGCGGCCATAGAGGGTCTGGCGCTCGGGCCCGCCGTGGCCGTGGCCGGCTCCAATGCTCTGGGCACGGCGCTCGCCTGCACGGCCGGTACTTTCGCCGTGATGAGCATTTTCGGCGCGACGACGCGCATCAACCTTCAGGGCTTCGGGCGCTTCTTCACGATGGTGCTCATCGGTCTGATCATTGCGATGCTGGTCAATCTCTTCGTGCAGAGCAGCACGATGGATCTGGCCATCTCGGGCATCGGCGTGCTGCTCTTCTCGGCTCTGACGGCCTACGACACGCAGAAGCTCAACATGATCGCGCTCTCGCTCGAGGGTGAGGATCGGGCCAAGGCTTCCATTCACGGGGCGACGCAGCTCTATCTGGACTTCCTCAACCTCTTCCTCTTCATCCTCAACCTGCTGCGCGAGCGTTGAGGCACTGAGTCTCGCACGCGCGGGCAGCTCGATCCGGTGGCTGCCCGCGCGTCTTTGTGCCCCGCCGCCGGCGCGGGCGAACCGGATTCCTCCGGCCGAGCTCCTCTGATCAGGCTGCCTCGGCCGGGCCCCGAGAGCCGGATATCTCTTCCCCACCGGCGCGGCCCGATGCGGCGGCGCCCTGATCTCTTCCCTTTTTTATGGCTGATATTGAACGTCTGACAGATTTGGCAACGGCAGCGCTTTCACGCATTCTGACGCCGCTGGGTTTCACGTACACCTGCACGGTTGAGCCCTGCGAGCAGGACAGCATCACGCTCATGCTCGAGAGCCCCGACGCGCGCTTTCTCATCGGTGATGAGGGCGACCGCTTGGAGGATCTCCAGTATCTCGTGAACCGCATGGTGCAGGCGGAGTGGGAGGATGCGCCGCGCGTGCGCGTCGACTGCGACCGCTACCGCGAGCGCGCGGAGGCGAAGCTGCTGCGCCGGGCCCGCTCGCGCGCGGAGCGCGTGCTCAAGACGGGCAAGCCGCTTCGCATGGAGGAGCTCAACGCCTACCAGCGGAGGCTCGTGCACCACGCTCTGGCGCAGATTCCGGGCATTCGCACGGAGTCGGAGCAGACGGAATCGCGCTTCAAGCGCATCACCATCAGCCGCGCTGAATGAGGCTTGTTTCGCAGCTCTTTCTGCTGCTGTCTCTGGCGGCGACCTCGCTCGACGCGCGCGAGTACCGCGTGTACGTTGCCGAGGGGGCGGAGCTCACCGCGCCGGATGAGCAACTGCGCGCGCTGCGCGAGTTCGACCCGTCGGCGAGCTGGGTGCAGGTGCCGCTGAGTCGCCGCTGTGACTCGGAGGCGCAGGCGCGACGTGCGATTCTGGCGATTCGCGACGGCGTGTCGATTTTGCCTTGCGTGGCTCTCGCCGACGATCAGGGCTGCTACGCCTGCCTGCCGGTGGAGGGACTGAGTGCGGAGCACCTCCGCGCCGCGCAGCAATACGCGACGGCGCCGGATCGCGCCGCCAAGGCGCAGCGGCGGCGTTTCGAGGCCTCGCGCTACCTGCTCTTTGCGCGGCTGAACTTCCGCCCGCCGACGGATCTGCCCGCCTGCCGACTCTACATTCAGCGGGCGCGCCAGTTGCTCGAGGATTCCTGCGCGGGGACGGAGGACCGCCAGCTTATCGGGCTGCGTGCACTTTATCCCTTGCTCATGCAGCAGTACAGTCTGCTGAGCCAAGGGGCGCACACGCCGGAATCGGAGGCGACGCTGCTCGAGGCCATCGCGGCGCTGGAGGCGGCGCGCGACCTTGATCCCCAGTCAGCGCTCGGACGCCAGGCCTACGATGAGCGCGAGCGCCTGCGCGCGGCGCGTCTCAAGAGCCGCCGCTACGAGTGAGGGCTATGAGGGCGGAGGCCTTCGCGGAATTCGGCTCTCCGGACTTCGCCGCCTGCCCCCGCTGATGGCGTGATTGCGCTCGTTGCCTCCTGTGTGTCCGTCGACTGGTCTCATCGGCTGCTACAAGACGTTCCTCTCCCCTTCCCCTCTCCTTTTCCCTTCCGTTCCCCGTTCCGCTGCCCCCCTTCCCCGATTCCCGACCATGCTGCTCCATCTGTTAACACGCCACTGCCAGCTGAGTCTGGCACTGCAAGACGACGGCGCCGTGCTGCTCCGCTACCTCGGTCCGAAGCTTCGCCACCCGGACGAGGTGGGGGCTGCCGATCCGGGCACGGACTGGCCCTTGGTGGCGACGGATCTCGATGAGCGTCAGCCCTTCGGCAACTACAGCGGGGAATCCCTGCTCAATGTGAGGCTTCCCGACGGCACGGCGTCCCTTCAGCTGCGCTACCGCAGCCACCGCGAGGAGCAGGATGAGGGCTCGTGCCGGAGGTTGGTTCTCGAACTCGTCGACGCGCAGCACCCGACGCTGCGCGTCACTGTCACCCTGAGCGCTTGGGAGGAGGAGGATCTGTTCACGCAGCGCATCCTGCTGCACAACACCGGCAGCGACGAGCTTCTGCTGCTGCGAGCGGACAGCTTCGGCATGCGCCTGCGCGCCGACGCCTACCACCTCAGCGCCTTCCGCGGCGCCTGGGCCGGCGAGAACTACCTGAGTGAGCAGCGCATCGAGCGCGGGCTTTGCTGCACCATCGGTTCGCGCAGCGGCATTCAGAATGCTCAGGCCGGCACCCCGGCTTTCCTGCTCTCTCTTGGCGAGAGAGCGAGCGAGGAGAGCGGGTGCTGCCTGCTGGGGGCTCTCTGCTGGAGCGGCGACTACGAGCTGAGCTTCAAGCACAGCGACTACGGCCATCTCTACCTGAGGGCCGGGCACGATTTTGCCCACTCGCCCTATCACCTCGCGGGCGGTCAGAGCTTGGAGCTGCCGGAGTTTGTGCTGACGCTCAGCGACAGGGGCAAGGGGGAGGCCAGCCGACGCCTGCATCGCTACCTCAGGCAGCGGGTGCTGCCGCGCGGGGGCGAGCTGCGGCCCTGCCTGCTCAACAGCTGGGAGGGGCTGCACTTTGATGTGAATGAGCGCGACATGATCGCGCTGATCGAGGACTGCGCGGGGCTGAGCGGCGTTGATCTCGTCGTGCTCGACGACGGTTGGTTCGGCCGGCGCGATGACGACACGAGCTCGCTGGGGGACTGGCAGCCGGATGCGCGCAAGTTCCCGCGCGGGCTCACCCCTCTCTGCGATCGAGCCCGCGAGCTGGGGCTGCGCTTCGGCCTCTGGGTGGAGCCGGAGATGGTCAGCCCCCGAAGCGAGCTGGCGCGCCGCCACCCGGACTGGGCTCTGCACCTTCCCTCCCGCCCGCCGAAGGAGGAGCGCCACCAGCTGGTGCTCGATCTCTGCAACCCCGCCGTGCAGGACTACATCCTTCAGAGCATGGCTCGGCTGCTGCGCGACTGCCCGGGCATCAGCTACATCAAGTGGGACTGCAACCGCAAAATCAGCGATGCCGGTTCCTCCTGGCTCCCGCCCGCTCGTCAGAGCAACATTCCCTTTGACTACATCACGGCCTACTACCGCATCATGCGCGAGCTGCGGCGGCAGTTTCCGCAGGTGAGTTTTCAATGCTGCTCCGCCGGCGGGGCGCGCCTCGACCTCGGCGCGGCGGCTCTGCATGAGGAGTTCTGGCTGAGTGACAACACCGATCCTCACGACCGCCTGCGCATGCAGTGGAGCGCCTCCCACTTCTTCCCGGCCAACGCCATCGGCTGCCATGTCACGGCCTCGCCGAATCTCTACACCAAGCGCGCCAGCAGCCTGAAGTTTCGCTTTGACGTGGCGCTGGCGGGACGCCTCGGGCTGGAGCTCGATCCGCGCAAGCTGAGTGATGAAGAGCGGCGAGCTCTGCGCGAGCGCCTCAGCCTCGCGCGCGAGCTGCGCCCCATCGTCCAACTCGGCGATCTCTACCGCCTCGTCTCGCCCTACGAGGGGCCGGACTGCGCGTTGCTCTGCCGTCGCGGCACGCGTGCCCTGCTCATCGCCTGCACCACGCAGCGGGTCTTCACCCACCAGCATACGCGCCTGCCCCTGCGCGGCCTCGATGCCGAAGCCCGCTATCGGATCAGCGAGCCCGGGCAGGACGAGGCCGGCAGCCTCTGCCCGCTCAGCGGTCGCGAGCTCGGCGGGGATACTCTGATGGCCACCGGCCTGCCGATTCGCTGGAGCCGCCCGCTGCAATCCTGCCTCATTCTCTTCGAAAACCTGTAACAGCATGACCACTAATTTCCTCGTTTCATCCCCCTCCTCAGTCCCCCTGCGTTCCGCGGCTGCTCCGCAGCGCGACGCACGCTTAGACCTTGTCAAAGCCATCGCCATTTACCTCGTCGTCTTGGGGCACGTTATTCAAAACGCCCTATCCGTCAACGGGGGGAACGACTTCTTCAGTCATCCCCTCTTTGAGTTCATCTACACCTTCCACATGCCCCTGTTCTTTGTCATCTCGGGCTACTTTGCTCAGAGGGCACTGACTCGTCCCCTCACCAGACTCGTTACCGACAAGCTTCTCCAACTGGTCCTGCCCGCCATCGCCTTCCGCATCGTCTACGCCAAACTTCTGGGCATCGGCACCTTCACCTTTCCCTACATCAACTGTATCGGGTTCTGGTTTATCGGCTGCCTCTTCCTCTGCTTTATGACGGCCGGCATCGGCCTCGCCCTGCTCCGCAGCTTCTACGCCGGGCTGCTCATACCGGCGCTTCTCCTCTCAACGGGAGCTTGGGAGACCTCCTTTCTCTACCTCGGACAAATGTATATCTTTTTTGTCGCCGGCCTCATTCTTCGTCGGCATCAGACTTTTCTGCAACAGAGGGCGCGCCTCATTCTCGCGATCGTCCTTCCGATATTTCTCCTCAGCTACGCTCTGTGGCAACCGGACTATGTCGTCTACCTCAGCGCCCACAAGGCTTGGTTGAACTCCAGCGGCTTTCACGCAGACAACCTCTACATTTATCTGCTGCGCGTCCTCATCGGCCTTGCCGGCTCCCTGATTCTGATCGCCGGCAGTATGCTCATCAGCCCCCTGGCCTCTATCCCGCCCCTGTTGCAGTCCATAGGAGCCAACACGCTGGGCATCTTCTTTCTGCAAGGCTATTTCATCGGAGTCGTGAGCCAAATCGTGCATCAGCTGAGCGGTTGGATATATCCCGTCAGCCCGGCTGTCGTGTGGGTAGGAGCCGCCCTCATCATCACACTGATCAGTTATCTGATCTGCCGCATTCTGAGGCTGAGCCGACTGACCTCCTTCATATTTCTCGGGAGCCGCTGGCATCCGGCAGGAAAAGTGCCGGATGCACGATCTCACTCCACGCCTTCGTAATCGCGGATGAGCTCGACGAAGGCCCGCAGGTAGCGGCGGGCCGTATAGGCACCCACGCCCTTGAGGCGAGAAGCGGCCTCGATCGTCGTCGGCTTGCTCGTCGCCAGCTCGCGCAGCGTCTCCGTGCGCAGCACGCGGTACACGGGCAGGCCGTGCTCCTTGGCGATGCCTTGCCGCAACTCGCGCAGGTGGCCATAGAGCTCCTTGTCCATGCGGCCGATGGCGATGCCGTCCAAAATCGCTCGAGCCGCGCGGCGGGGGGCCGTGGGCTCCTTGCCGGAGGGGATGGCCCGATCGCTCCAACCGCGGGGAGAGAGGCGGGCCGGCGCGCGGCTCTGCATCACGTCCTCCCCCTTGGGCGTCAGCGTCAGCAGCGGCATCTCGCCGCCCGTCGTCATCACCAGGCCGGCATCCTGCATCGCGCGGAAGAGAGCCTTGAGCTTTCGGTCCGTCAGGTGGCGCAGCAAGCCGTAGGTGGACAGCGAAGTCAGGTAGCGGTGCATCGAGGCGTTTTGCGCCCCGCGCAGCATGTCCATGATCTTGCTGCGCCCGTAGATCGCCTGCCAGTGCCCCTCGGCGTCGCGGCGGGAGGCGCGCGCAACGCCCGCGAGAGCCTTGCGAACCGTCAGCAGCTCCTCGCCCTCCAGAGGCTCCCACTCCGGGGCGTCCTCGGCGCGGCACACATCGCAGTGGCCGCAGGGGCCGGCATCCTCGTCGCCGAAGTAATCGAGAATCCACTGCTGGCGGCAAATGGTCGAGTAGGCGTAGCGCGTGATGGCCTCAATCTTGCGGTGGTCGCGGCGGGCCTTCTCCTCCAGAGCCTCGCGATCGATCTCCAGCATCGCGAAGCTGCGCTCCGGATTCAGCACCCGCGTGCCGCGCACCGCGCGCCCCGGCACGTCAAAGCGCTCAATCGCCCCGGCGTGTATCAGCAGCGAGAGAGCCGTGCCCACCGCCATGGGGTTGACCTCGCGACCCAGGCGCTCCGCCATCTCATCCACTGTCATCATCAGCTCGTGGCCCTCGCGGCTGCACGAGGCGCACAGCAGGCTGTAGAGCGAGCGCACGATGTGCAGGGGCGGGTTGCTGCCCTCGAAGAAAAACTCCTGCGTCTTGAGATCCACGTGGTTGAACAGCAGCTCGCAGACCGAGGGTTCGCCGTCGCGCCCCGCTCGCCCCGCCTCCTGATAATAGGCCTCCACGCTGCCCGGAATCTCAAAATGCACCACAAAGCGCACATCGGCGCGGTCGATGCCCATGCCGAAGGCGTTCGTCGCCACCACGACGTCAGCCTCGCCCGAGATAAAGGCGTTCTGCGAGAACTCGCGCTCGGCATCCGTCATGCCGGCATGATACGCCACCACGCGCGGGCCCGCGCCGCTGATTTCATCATACACGCGCATGACGTTTTTGCGGGTTGAGCAATAAATGATCCCCGTGCGCCAGCGGCGCATGATCTCGCGAATGCGCTCATACTTCGCTCGGTGGTTCTCGCAGTGCGTGATCGCGAAGTCGAGATTATCACGAGCGAAGCCTCGGATAATGACGGCGGGCTCGCGCAAGCCGAGCGTCTGGAGGATGTCCTCGCGCACCTGCTGAGTCGCCGTCGCCGTCAGGGCTATCGTCTGCGGAAAGCCCAGAGCCTCGCGAGCCCGGCCGAGGCGCAGGTAATCGGGGCGAAAATCATGCCCCCACTGGCTGAGGCAGTGCGCCTCGTCCACGGCCAGAAGCGCAATCGGCAGGCGCGAGAGCGTCGCCATGAAGCCCTCCTGCGCAAAGCGCTCGGGGGCCACGTAGATGAGGCGCAAAAGCCCGCCGCGCAGATCCGCCATCACCTGGCGGTATTCATCCGCGCCGAGCGCTGAATTCACCGCAGCCGCCGGAATTCCGCGCGCCACCAGAGCATCCACCTGGTCCTTCATCAATGCGATGAGCGGAGAGACCACCACCGTAACCCCCTCTCGGCAAAGAGCCGGCAGTTGATAACACAGCGACTTGCCGCCGCCCGTCGGCATGATGGCGAGCACATCGCGGCCCTCCATCACGGCCTCAACCACCGCATCCTGCCCGGGGCGCAGAGACGAAAAGCCGAAGTAGCGCTCCAAATTCTCCTGCACCCTCGCTGTCTTCTGCTCATCCATGCCCCGTGATGATACCACACAACGCCATGCGCGGCAAGGCGCAATAGCGGCAAGACCCGAGACGGGGACAAAGCAGAGCAAGGGGCGGCTCGCCTGCGAACGTACACCCTCCGCGCGGGCAGCGCTGCCGACAGCCCCGGACCTGTTATCTCACCAGTCTCTCCAAAGTCGCATCCGCCGCTTTCGCCCCGCGGCGGGCAAGTCGACCCCTGCCGCTGCAAAAGCTGGCTGAGCTTGGGAGAGGCGCGCTACACTGAAGACCTATGAACATCACCACCACCATCTCGCGCATCTACGCCGTCAGCACCGCTGTCGGCTGCACCGTCAGCACCGCCGAAGGAGTCACGCTGCTGAGCCTTCCGGCTAACAGCCAAGGCTTCTTCGTCGCCCCCGAGAGCGAAGTCATCGTCAGCGACGACAAGGCCCTCGTCACCTGCGTTCCGTAAACGCCGCGGGGCACGACTGAAACCAACGCGCCGGCGCCCGGATTCGTTCGCGCTCGCGCAAACCCTTGAGTCCGGCGGGACAGGAGAGCGGAGCTACCATACCGCGACGGGGAAAGCCTGCACTCGGCGTCAGCCCTTCGGCAGGCGCTCGGCAGGCCGGCAGAGAAGTGCTCGGCGAGAGCTCGGGGAAACGGCTCTCGCGCGTCGCCCGCCCATCGCCGGAAAACGATGGCCAGCAAAAAGCCGACGCGAAAAAAAGAGCCGGAGCCCCACCCGGGGCTCCGGCCGTTCGGGAAATCGCGCACTCACGCGACCTCCTCAACTACTCTTATTTGCTGTGGATGTTGAGCATCTGAGCGTACGTGGGCACCGGCCACAGGTCGGCATCCACAATAGCCTCGAGGGCATCAACGGTTTCGCGGGCATCGGCCATGCAGGTCTTCATGCATTCCGGGCAGCCCTTTTCAATCGCCGCGCTCAGGGCAGAGGTCTTGCCGAGCAGCTCATCGTAGAGAGCACCGACTCGCTCCGCCTTGTCCCGGGCAGCGGTGAGGCCGGACGTGATGCCGGCAGCCTGAATCGAGGCCACCGTGCCGCAGATCTCCGTCATCTGTGCGGCCACCGCCGGCGTGTAAATCGTCTGAAGCATGTTGAGGCAGGTCTTCGCCTCAATGTCGATCAGCTTCTCGTAGTTCTCCTCCTGCACCTCGATGCGAGCCAGCAGCTCAGCCTTGGTGAGCACGCCGTACTTCTCCATCAGGGCAATCGTCTCGGGCTTGGCGAGCACCTTGAGAGCCTCGGGCGTCGTCTTGAGGTGCGGCAGGCCGCGGCGCTCCGCCTCGGCAATCCACTCATCGGAGTAGCCGTTGCCGTTGAAGATCACGCGATCGTGCTTCGTCACCATCTCGGTGATGAGCTCCGTCACCTTGTCCTTGAACTCGGGCTTGCCGACCCAGGGCTCCAGCTTCGTCGCCACCTCGTCGAGCGTCTCGGCCACGATCGTGTTGAGCACGGCCATCGGCCAGGCGCAGGTCTGCGATGAACCCACGGCGCGGAACTCGAACTTGTTGCCCGTGAAGGCGAAGGGAGAGGTGCGGTTGCGGTCCGTCGTATCCTTCGGCAGAGCGGGCAGCGTGTCAACGCCCAGCTCCATCGTCGTCTTGGCCGCCGAGCTCTTCGCACCGCCGGCCTTGATCTGCTCGATGATGTCGGTGAGCTGGTCGCCGAGGAAGATGGAGAGGATCGCGGGCGGAGCCTCGTTGGCGCCCAAGCGGTGGTCATTGCCCGCCTTGGAGATCGAGGCGCGCAGCAGATCGGCATGCAGGTCAACCGCCTGAATCACGCTTGCGAGGAAGGTCAGGAAGAGCAGGTTGCTGTGCGGCGTCTTGCCCGGGCTGAAGAGCGAGCCGAGCTCCGGCGTGGACAGCGACCAGTTGTTGTGCTTGCCCGAGCCATTCACCCCGGCGTAGGGCTTCTCGTGCAGCAGGCACACCAGATTGAACTTCAGGGCCTGGCGCTGCAGGATGTCCATGATCATCACATTGTGGTCAACCGCCACGTTGATCGGCTCAAAGAGCGGGGCAATCTCGAACTGGCCGGGGGCCACCTCGTTGTGGCGCGTCTTGGCCGGCACGCCGAGAGCCCAGAGGGCGTGATCCACCGAGGTCATGAACTCCAGCACGCGCTCCTTGATCGAGCCGAAGTAGTGGTCCTCCATCTGCTGATGCTTGGGCGGCAGGCAGCCGAAGAGCGTGCGGCCCGTCTCAATCAGGTCGGGGCGCTGCAGGTAGAGATCGCGATCAATGAGGAAGTACTCCTGCTCGGCGCCCAGATTGCTGTCCACAAAGCTCGGGTTCACGCCGAAGCAGTTGAGCACGCGCGTCGTCTGGCGAGCCACGGCCGACATGGCGCGCAGCAGCGGCGTCTTCTTGTCCAGCGCCTCACCCGTGTACGAGCAGAACGCCGTCGGGATGCAGAGCGTAGCCGTGTTGGCCGTGCGCTTGATGAAGGCCGGCGAAGTCGGATCCCAGGCCGTGTAGCCACGGGCCTCGAAGGTCGCGCGAATGCCGCCCGAGGGGAAGGAGGAGGCATCGGGCTCGCCCTGAATGAGCGACTTGCCCGTGAACTCGCAGATCATGCCGCCCTTGCCATCCGGCTCGACGAAGGAGTCGTGTTTCTCGGCCGTTGCATCCGTCAGCGGCTGGAACCAGTGCGTGTAGTGTGTGGCGCCCTTGGAGATGGCCCACACCATCATCGCCTGAGCGACCTCGTCGGCAATGCCCGGGTCGAGGCGGCCACCCTTCTGGATGGTCACCATCAGCTTCTTGAAGGCCGACTTGGAGAGATATTTCTCCATCGTCTTGATCCCGAAGGTATCGCTGCCATAGAGAGCTTCAAGGCCCTCTGCCGAATCAGTCATGGTGTGCGTAGACATAGTATTGGGGGAAATGTGTCGGTGAAGGAGGGACGCTTTCATGCGCAGGCCCTGCTCCTCGCCATTAAGTGAAGCAAACCGCGTGCCAACTTTTGAAGAAAGTGCCGCAGGCTCGGTGTCCAAAGCGTATTTTTTCTCTTGAGGCCTTGAACGGCTCTCTCATTTCTGACAATTTTGTAAAACAAGACTTTTCTTTTGACAAAAATGTATTACAAATTTGTCACTTTATTTCTCCGCGGCGGCGGAGATCCGCCTCGATAGCCTCGATGACGTCTTCCTCGGGGCGGAAGTTCGCATCATGGTGAGAGGAACGGATGAGCGGGCCGCTGGCCACGTGGCGGAAGCCTTTATCCAAGGCGATGTCGCGCAGCTCGTCGAACTCCTCGGGGCGCACGTAGCGCATCACCGGCAGATGGCGGGGCGAGGGGCGCAGGTACTGGCCGAGCGTGAGCACGGTCACCCCCTGCTCGCGCAGATCATCCATGCTCTGCAGCAGCTCCTCGCGCGTCTCGCCGAGCCCAAGCATGATGCCGCTCTTCGTCACCACCATGCCGGGCGCCAGCTCCAGCGCGCGGCGCAGCACGTGGAGGGAGCGGCGGTAGCGGGCGCGGAAGCGCACCATGGGCGTGAGGCGCTCCACTGTCTCCAGATTGTGGTTGAAGATGTGAGGGCGAGCATCCAGCACCGCGGCCAGAGCCTCCTCATTGCCGTTGAAGTCAGACGTCAGCACCTCGATGATCGTCTGAGGGCTGAGGCGGCGAATCTCGCGGATCGTGGCGGCGATGTGCCCGGCCGCGCCGTCGGGAAGATCGTCGCGCGTCACCATCGTCACCAGCGTGTGCTTGAGCTGCATCTGCGCCACGGCCTCAGCCACCTTGCGCGGCTCCTCGGCGTCCAAGGGCTTCGGGCGGGCCGTCCGCGTCGCGCAGAAGCCGCAGGCACGCGTGCAGACCTCGCCGCCGACCATGAACGTCGCGGTGCCGTGACTCCAGCACTCGCCGCGATTCGGGCAGAGCGCCTCTTCGCAGACCGTTACCAGTCCGTTCTCGCGGACCAGGCGATTCACTCCCTTGAACACGGCACCCTTGGGCACCACGACCTTCAGCCACGAGGGCTTGTGCTTCATGTCGTCCGTCATGCTCCGACCGTTATGCCTGAAATCCGCGCGAAAAGCAAGGCTAAAGGGAGGGCGCGTCGAAATTGCCCGCCTGATCTTGCGCCAACGGGCCGCCCCCACCGCGTTCCGGACGAGCTCTGAACAAGCGCCTCCCGAGAACGCGCCACGGCACTTGCCCTTGCCGATCGTCGCGCGTCACGGAGGATGCCGCGTCGGGCCTTGCGCGGGGGCGCGCCGCGCGCGCGAAGGATAAAAGCTTGCAAAAAGCGGCAAAGTCAGCTATGCTGTCGGGCATGTTCGTCGACAACATCAGAATCTTTGCCAAAGCGGGCAAGGGCGGCAACGGCCTCGCCAGCTTCCGACGCGAGAAGTTTGTCCCCCGGGGCGGCCCTGATGGCGGCGACGGCGGCGACGGCGGCAGCGTCATTCTCGAGGTCAGCACCGGCACGAATGACCTGCGCAGCTACTTCTACGACCCCAAGCTCATCGCCACGGACGGCATGCCCGGTATGCACGCCCGCAAGCACGGCCGCGACGGCAAGACGGTCATCGGCCGCGTGCCGCCCGGCACCATCGTCTACCGCAGCAACGCCTCGACCATGCAGGAGGCCACTTGGCTGGAGCGCGAGGGCGACGGCATTGAGATGGAACAGATTGCCGATCTGACGGAGCCCGGCGAGCGCTTCGTGCTCTGTCAGGGCGGCAAGGGCGGGCGCGGCAACTGGCACTTCCGCACCGCGACGAACCAAGCGCCGCTGGAGTTCGAGTACGGCACCGAGGCCGAGTCCGGCGTCTTCTTTCTGGAGCTGCGCCGCATCGCCGATGCCGGCCTTGTCGGCTATCCGAATGCCGGCAAGAGCACACTGCTGAGCGCCATCTCCCGCGCCACCCCCAAGGTGGCCGATTACCCCTTCACCACCCTGCAACCCATCGTCGGCGTCGTCGAGTTCCCGGACTACAGCCGCGCTGTCGTGGCTGACATCCCCGGCATCATCGAGGGTGCCTCCGAGAACCGAGGCCTCGGCCACGAGTTCCTTCGCCACATCATGCGCTGCCATCTGCTGCTCTTTGTGGTGGACATGACCGGGTTGGAGCACGACCCCATCGCAGCCGTCGAAACGCTGCGCCGCGAAATCAAGCTCTACTCGGAAGAGCTGGCCGCGCGCCCCTGGGTCATCGTCGCCAACAAGATGGATGAAGAAGCCTCCGC
Source organism: uncultured Akkermansia sp. (assembly GCA_900548895.1). Classification (GTDB taxonomy): domain Bacteria; phylum Verrucomicrobiota; class Verrucomicrobiia; order Verrucomicrobiales; family Akkermansiaceae; genus Akkermansia; species Akkermansia intestinavium. The sequence continues at coordinate 18,303 of URLZ01000018.1, read as the reverse complement.
CGAGAATCTCGAGCGCCTGCGCCAACGCTTCCCCAAGCAAGAGATCATCCCCATCTCTGCGGCGCGGGGCGAAGGCATCCCTGCCTTCAAGGAACGCCTGCAGCAACTGTTGCAGAATTCCTGATTTCCGTCGTTCTTTCGTCAACCTGACAAGCTCTTTTTACATACCCCTCATTATTTCACCATGAAGCTGGCCATCCTCAGCGATGTGCATGCCAACCTCCAGGCTCTGGAGGCCGTTCTGGCAGATGCCTCGAGCCAGGGAGCCGAGGGCTACCTGAGTCTCGGCGATCACATTGGCTTCAACGGCGACCCCGCCGCTTGCCTCAACCTCCTCATGCCCCTGCTCTCCGGCGCCGTGCAGGGCAACCACGAAGCCGCGCTGCTGCAGCGCGGCGTCTTCCGCCTCGCGCTGTTCGTGCGCATGATGAACCGTACGGCAGCCATGCTGAGCCGCGAGCAGAAAAAGTGGCTGGGCGACCTGCCGCTGACCACCGTGCGCGAGGGCCTGCGCCTGCTGCACGCCCCCAAGCGAGGCAAACACTGGATGCGCATCACCACGACGGAGAGCGCCGCCGGCGCCTTCAGCCTCTACCCGGAGAAGCGCCTCTTCACCGGCCATACCCACCGCCCCGCCCTCTTCCGCAAAACGGCCGACGGCCTCGTGGAAGAGCTCGGCTGCATGACGCCGGCCCCCGACTGCGATGAAATCTGCATCCAGCTCGAGCCCGACAGCCACTACCTGATCAACCCCGGCTCCGTCGGCCAGCCCCGCGACGGCGACCCCCGCGCGGCCTACGCGCTCTACGATACGGAGACGGACACGCTGCAACTGCGCCGCCTCCCCTACGACGTGGAGCAGGCCATCGCCGGGCTCGCGCGCACCGGCATGCCCGCAAGCTTTGCGGACGCCCTGCGCAGCGGCACCTCGCCCACGGGAGACTGAGCGACCGCGGGCGACTGCCTCGGGCACGGCTCGGGCGCCCGAGGCGTCCTCCGCTACGTCGGGGAGGCATGCGCCAAGCCCAGAGACGCGCTGAACCATCTCCTCTCGCCTCCGGATCTCGATCCGGGGGCGATTTTTATCCTCGCCCGGCCTCCTCAGACGACCACCCGGGCCGGGACGGAATCATGGGCTGGGATCGGAGCCTCCGGTAAAACTTCCCGCCGCTGCGGGAATCCATCCCGCAGAAAAAAAATCAATCTCGCTGAGCCAGCAGCTCGCGAATCACCTCGCGGATGCGGGCCTGCGTCTCCTCGGGAGTACCGTCGGCCTCAATACGGCGCAGCCACGGCATCTCCATGCGCGAGTAGATCGCAGCACACTGCGCAAGGAAGGGCTCGTGCTCAAAGGCGTCCCCCGCGATCCCGCGCTGCTTCATGCGGTCGAGCGCCATCTCCACGGGCACATCAAGCCAGAAGGCCACATCGGGCACCGTGGCAAAGGCCTCATTCCACTCGCGGATATCCTCCACATTCGCACCGCTCGCTCCCTGATAGGCCATCATCGAGAGATAATAGCGATCCAGAAGCACCCAAGCGCCTCGCTCCAGCGAGGGCTCGATGAGATCGCGCACGTGCTCGCGGCGATCCTCGAGCAGGCAGGCAACCTCCTCATCCAAGCTGAGGCGATGCCCCGCGAGGGCGGCCTCTCGCACCTTCATTCCCCACGGGCCGTGCGTCGGCTCGCAGTCCGTCACCACCTCAATACCGCACGCGCGGAGATAGGGCGCCAGCGCCCGAATCTGTGTTGATTTGCCCGAGCCGTCAATGCCCTCAAAGACGATCAGGCGCCCGCGTAGGTGAGGTGAATCCGTTGTCATGCGGCGTAGCCTATCACAGCCCCCAACCCTCCGCAAGTCCAAAAACGGAAAAGCGCGTCTTGCTCTTCAGCGGGCCGTTTCTGCCATTCCTCGGGCTGATTGAGCCCCGTCAGTCGTCGCACCCTCTCTAAACGAGAGCCGGAGCCATCGCTCCTTCATCATGTCCTCCGCCGCCATCGGGCTGAATCATGACTCCACAAGGCGCATCCGCCGAGAGAGCTCGACAGTTAAGGGCATTTCCCGGCGCAAGGCACTGCCGAGACACGAGCCCGCGGCGAGAAAAGTCAATCGTGCGCACCGATGCACGCATCGACAAAAAAGCGTAAGCCCGCCTGAGACTCAGGCGGGCTTACGCAGAAGATTTTCCCGAACAAAAGGGATTCAGGCCTCAGGGGTGGCGGGGGTCACGGCAGCAGCCGGAATCTCTTCCTTGTTCGTGAAGCGCCACTTGACGCTGTTGCGCTTGTTGGCGGAGCGAGCCTTGCGACGCTTCTCATCCATGGGGCTCTCAAACGCACGACGGCGGCGCATCTCCTCGAGGATGCCCTCGGTGTCGAGCTTGGTCTTCAGGCGCTTCAGGGCGCGATCAATCGGTTCTCCTTTACGTACAGTGACGGAACGCATGATATTGGTATGGTTGTTAAACTTTGTCCGGGAACGGGACGGCAGGATAGCACAGCACATCAGGGCTGTCAAGAATTTTATCGCCAAAGAATCAACAAAGGCGCGACAAACACAAAAAAATCACCGAAAGGGCCTCGGCCGGAGACGCGAGGCCTCTCCAAGCTCCCCCCAAGTTCCCCAGCTCAGCCCCTCTCCGGACTCCCGGTCAAGCCACGCACCGAGTCCCTTCAGATACGCCCCCTCAGCCGAGGATTGAACGAGAGAGAGTGAAGCGTCAGCGGGTGCCTCCGCACGCACTCGGGCCGCAGCTTGATAGAGTCGGGAGTCACCGCCATCCGGGCGCGGCACTCACACGGATTCCCGAAATCCACCGACGCTCGGCGCCTCGGAATCTGGAATCACTCAAAAAGGGGCTTGCCAAGGCGGGGTGAGGCGGGTACAATGCCCGCACCGTGGCTACGCACCCCTCCTTCCCCTCCATCGACTACGCAGAGCGCCCCTTCATTCTCTTCTGGGAACTGACGCGCGCCTGCGCCCTCGCCTGCCGCCACTGCCGCGCCGTTGCGCAGCCCAGACCGAATCCGGCTGAGCTGAGCGCTGAGGAGGCACTGCGGCTGGTGGATGAGATTGTGAAACTGGCGCCGCCGATGCTCGTGCTGACGGGCGGCGACCCCATGATGCGTCGCGATATCTACGATATCATCGAGCGGGCGGCCTCGCAGGGCCAGCGCGTGGCCCTCAGCCCGGCGGCGACGCCGCGCCTGCTCAAGACGGATTTTGCGCGCCTGCGCCGCGCGGGCGTGCAGAGCCTCAGCCTCAGCCTCGACGGCGCCACACGCGAGCGCCACGACGCCTTCCGCGGGGTGCCGCACACCTTTGAGCGCACGCTCGAGGCCGCGCGCATGGCCCGCGAGGCCGGCATTGAGCTGCAGATCAATACGACAGTGGCGCACTCGACGCTGGATCAGATGGACGATTTCATCGAGCTGATGAAGCAGATTCACCCGGATGTCTGGAGTGTGTTCGTCCTTGTGCCCACGGGGCGCGCCACGGCTGATGATCTGCCCACGGCCGACGAGCTTGAAGCTCTCTGGAATCGCTTGGAGAGCCTGCGACACGAGCTGCCCTTCGCCGTCAAGACGACGGAGGGGCACCACTACCGCCGCACCCTGCTCGCTGCCGCGCGCCGCACCGGCGTGCCGCCCCGCCACCTCGCCAAGACGCGCGACGGCAAGGGCGTGCTGTTCATCTCGCACATCGGCGAGATTCAGCCCAGCGGCTTCTTGCCGCTGACGGCCGGCAATGTGCGCACCGATGATCTGGCGACCGTCTACCGCACGCACCCCATCTTCGTGCGTCTGCGCGACGACGATGCGCTGGGCGGCAAGTGCGGGGCCTGCGAGTACCGCCACGTCTGCGGCGGCTCGCGAGCGCGCGCCTACGGCCTGACCGGTGACATGATGGCCTGCGAGCCGCTCTGCAGCTACATCCCGGCTGCGCTGCGCCGCGACGGCGCCGAAGGCAGTTCGACAGCCTGCGCGACCTCCTGAAGCGCATCGACCTGACGCAGCCCCCCCCGAAAATCCGCAGAGCCCGCATCTTTGCAGTTCTCCGTTTTTCCCCACCGGGCACCCGACTTTTCTCAGCAACACAACGCACTGACTTTCCCCTTCACCATGATCAATATCACCCGACTCTGGACCGGTCTGGAACAGCCGGCAGACCACCTGCGCTACGGCAGCGGACACGGTTCCCGCGACCCCCACGCCAGCACGGCCGCCTGCACGCCGACGTCCTCACGCACCCGCAAGCCCATCGTCGTCTGGAACATTACCCGCACCTGCAACCTGCGCTGCATCCACTGCTATGCTGACTCGCACGCCGAGATTTACCCCGGCGAGCTGAACTGGGAGCAGTGCTGCAACGTGATTGACGATCTGGCCGACTACCGCGTCAGCGCCCTGCTGCTCTCGGGCGGCGAGCCCCTGCTGCACCCGCGCCTGCCCGACCTGCTGCGCCGCGCCACGGAGCGCGGGCTCAAGGTCACCATCTCGACGAACGGCACGCGCATCACGCCCGAGATGGCCGCGCTCTTCAAGGAGCTGGGGGTGGCCTACGTCGGCATTTCTCTGGACGGCATCGGCGCCGTTCACGATCAGTTCCGCGGGGTTCCCGGAGCCTTTGATGGAGCCATCCGCGGCTTCCGCCTCTGTGAGGAAGTGGGGCAGAAGACGGGGCTTCGCCTGACGCTCACTCGCAACAACGTCCGAAGCATGAGTGAGATCCTCGACTTCATCGAGGAGCACAATATTCGCCGCGTCTGCTTCTACCACCTCGTGCCGACGGGCCGCGGCGTGGATGTCGCGAGCCTGAAGCCCGAGGAGGCGCGCGCGGCCATCGACATGCTCATCGCTCGCACGGAGAAGTGGCAGGCCGAGGGGCAGCCGCGCGAGCTGCTCACGGTGACGCAGCCCGCCGACGGCATCTACCTGCTGCTGCGCCAGCTCCGCGAGGGCTCGCCGCTGGCGGCGGAAACGCTGCGCCTGCTGCGCTGGAACGGCGGCGGCGCCAACAGCTCCGGCCGAGGCATCGCCAACATCGACACTCAGGGCAACATCCACCCCGACCAGTTCTGGCAGGGCGTCACCCTCGGCAATGTCAAGACGCAGAAGTTCTCCGAGGTCTGGGAAGCATCGCTCGCTCCTTCGGCTGCCACGCTGCGCGAGCTGCGAGGCAGCGAGGACCCGGCCGAGCGCCAGAAGCTCCTCAGCGGGCGCTGCGCCGGCTGCGTGCACTTCGGCCTCTGCGGCGGCGGCTTCCGCACCCGCGCGGCCTTCGCCAACGGCAACTGGTACGGCTCTGACCCGGGCTGTTACCTCACGGATGAGGAAATTCACACGCCGCTGCCCGAGTCCCTGCTCGGGGAAGCGTAAAAGTCGCTCGGGCATTGACTTTTTCACTTGCCAGAACGAGGCTAATATGGTAAGACTGGTGATGTCATGAAGCGCTTACTCCTTACAACACTCCTCTTTGCCGTAGCGGGCTCGGTTTACGCCGACATTCAGGCGCCTCCCGCCTCCGAGTACACGGCGACCCGCAAGCTCGGCCGAGCCATCGGCAACATCCTCTATGCCGTTGAAGAAATCCCCGTGACGATGATCCGCTGGAACTCCGCGGAGGGTGACTACGCGGGCTTCTCCGTCGGTATTGTGGACGGCATTGCACGCACCTTCACGCGCATCGGCTACGGCTTCTACGAGCTGGTGACCTTCTGGGCTCCGACCTACAAGTGCACCTACCGCCCGCCCTATCAGGGCAGCTGCGGCCGCAGCGGGCTCAAGGAGTACAACGTCTGGTCCGGCTTCTCCGAATTCCCCGAGGAGCTCGGCTTCCAGAGCAAGTACAACTACAGCCGCACGCAGGCGGACTGATCCCGAGCCCCGCGCCGGATATTTTCAAGTGCAGCACCCCGCCTGTCGCGACGCGGGGTGCTGCCTTTTTTTTGCCGAACGCAGCGGTGCTCTGAACCGTAGACGGATGAGCGCCTCCGGACTCGCGAAAAGTCCGGCTCACATCAGCGCTCGGCGGGCGGAGCGCCTCAGCTGCACCGGCGATACCATGCCGTGGCTGAGCGCCTCGGCAAACATGCGCGCAGCATCGGCGCTGTGCGAGCAGGCGTCGTGCAGGGGAGCATCGCGAAGTGAGCCCGAAGCCCCCGCCGGGGCGCTGCGGTAGCGCTCCAGACAGCTGAGGCCCGAGGGCTCCTGCTCCCCGCACAGGTTGACGCGCGACAGCAGGGTGCGGCGGTGAAACCAACTGCGCGACAGCAGCCCGCGCAGGGCGTTGATGCCCCTCCAGATGTCGGGCGTGCGCGGCACGACGCGCACCGCCTCGATGCCCAGCGCGGCGAGACTCTCGACGTAGGACTGCCCGTGCGGATCTCGGTGAGCGGCATCGTGCGGCAGAAAGTGGGCGGCCACGGGGCCGAAAGCCTGCTCCCACTCGTGAATTTTGCCCGCATAATGCTCCACCGGCAGCTGGTTGGCCGCGTAGTGATCCAGCCAGTACACCTGCCCGCCGTATTGCTGAACGAGCCAGATGGCCGTGTAGTCGCTCAGACCGAGGTCCCAGGCCGTGTACAGCGGTTCATCGGAGCGGAAGCTGAAGTCGGCCCCGATGCGCCCCTGCTCGCGCAGCAGCGCTATCTGAGTGCCGTAGATGGCGCCGTCATTGCCCGTGCTGAAGGCCTCCTCGGGCGTCGAGGGATACTCCTGCCGCATGGCGGCGCCCATCGTCCGCTCCATGCGCGAGTACCAGAGCTTCTGCGCCGTGCTCAGCGTCGTGCCCGCCTGCTCGATCTTCTCGAAGTAGTCGGCCAGGCTGTCACTCCAGTGGGCGCGGCCCGGCAGCGCGTACTCGGGATTGTCAAACCAGCTGAAGAAAAAGAAGCGGAAGTCGAGCGGCAAGAGCTCGCCGCGCGCGCTGTTCTCCATCGCCTGCTGCATCATCTCGTAGTTCACCCCGTAGCGCCCGCCCTCATGCGTGCTCTCAAGAATGATCGTACCGTCAGCCGCCACCGTGTTGATGGCGCCGGTTCGGATCTCTCGAGCGCGCCAGGGAGCGTGCACCGAGACGTGCGCGAGCTCCGAGACGTGCAGCATTTGCAGCGTGCCACCGCGCAGCGTGGTGCCAAGGCGGACGTCGCTGCCGTTGGCGAAGGCCAGGCGCGTGCGCGCATCGCTGAGCGGGCGGCAACTGCCCGATTTCATCTGCCCGCTGCGCTGCTTGATCATGGCACCGAGGCAGGCGAGCGCACGCTCGCCCGCCTCCGCTTGAGGAGGCTCATAGTCGAGGTGCTCCCAGGCGAAGCGCAACTTCTCCAGCTTCTGCTCGGCATCCGGCAGCGTTTTGTCGATAATGCCCGCATGAAAGTTCGGCGTGAAGAGGCAGCGATCGAGCATCAGCAGCGCCACGTAGGTCGAGATCCCCAACTGGCGCGCCTTGAGCACGGCGTTGCGGAACCAGAGTCCTCGGTGCAGGCGTCGCTGAGCCTCGTTGAGGCGAAAGCGCCGCATGCGCCCGGCCTTGTCCTCAATCCAGTAGAGATTCTGCAGGCGCCAGAGGGGGTCATCGAGGCGCCCGCGCAGGCTAGGAGGGGAATCATTCATGAACTTTCACCTCCCTGCAACTCTTCAGCCGATGCCCGCGCAGCGTTCGGTGCAGCCTCATCCCGCCTGCCCGACGTCTCCGAGGACGTCTCCGAGGACATCTCGCGTGACATCTCCCCGGTCGGATCTTGACGGCTCTCTCCGGACATCTCGCTGGGCTCCTCGCGGGACGCCTCCTCCGAGCCTGATGTCACCTCGGGTGTCCCATCAGGTGCCGCCTCGGGAGCCACGTCAGGCTCCGTCTCCGTCACCGAGATGGCGTGCAGACGCGCGACCGGGCGGCGCGAGCCGAGCCCCAGCCGCTGGCGGTCCAAGCTCTCGAAGAGCGCCGTCGCGAGCTGGCGCCGCAGCGACGGGTTGAGGCGAATGCGGCGGGCCAGCTGCCGCAGCCGCTCCGGCGCCTCGGCATCGCTACCGCTGTGCGTGAGGATAATCTCACGGGCCAGCGAGACCGCCAGAGCCTGTCCGGGCGTCATCTGCTGAGGCTCCAGATCGATGAGCGAATGACTCAGCGCCGTATCCTCACAAAGGCGCATGAGCAGCTCTCGCCAGCCCAGAGCCGCCGCCGAACTGCTGAAGGACTCACCCTGCTCATCCATCGGAGCTACCGGCTCGCTCTCCTCATCGATCGGAGCATCCGACTCGAGATCCTCATCCAGCAACGCATCAGGCTCGCTTTGATTCTCCATGCTCTCGGCGCGCGCCAGGATGCCGTCAATCGTGTACTCGACGGCCTCGCGCTTCCAGGCCTCCATGTGCTTCTCGTTGTAGTTACGGGGCTCAAAGGGGCGGAAGAGATTCAAGGGCACCATGCCGTAGCAGAAGTCGTCCATCTCATACACGTGCTTTCGATGCTTCTTTTGCAGGTAGGCGCCGTGGTAACTGTTGACGATGTAGGGGCGCCGCATCGGCACGCCCGGTGAATCCGGCTCACCGGGCATGAGGCGATAGAGCATCTCGGGATGGGCCGGGTCGCGGTAGAGCGACACCAGAGACCAAGGCCGCGTGTCGGGCCTCTCGCCCATCGGCAGCAGCTGCACGCCGCAGACGTCCATCCTCTCCTCGCCCGAGGCCGCCAGAACGTCATCGATGCGAGCAAACATCTCCAAGAGGCCTTGCAGCACCGGGCGATCCTTCCAGTTCTCGTAGATCTCCGTCGGCATCTCACCGTCGAAGCCGCCGTAGCGTTTCCCCTTCCACCAGATGCCCTGCTCCGTTGCAAAGGGAAGCGAGACCACATAACTGCGCAGCACATCGAGCGTGCGCAGGGCGGGCAACGTCCGGGCATCCGCGGCCAAATCGGCCGGCAGCGCGGCGACATTCCCGACACGGTAATCCTCACGCGGAACCGTCCGGTTCAGCATACGGAAGGGCACCGACGCACCGCCGATACTCCCGCTCTGCCAAGCCGGCAAAACCTCCTGACGGCTTGGCTCCTCATACTCGATCGGCTGCAGTTCAACCACGACGGAGCTGCGATCGGGCAACAAGGAGAAGCGGTGTAGCTCGGGATGCTCCCGCAGCACCGCATCCAGCTCGCGAAGCCTCTGTTCCCAAGCAGCAGCGCCTGCCCCGGACTCGTCGGCGGCGGATGTCCCCGCAGCATCGAGAGCGCTCACACTTCCCGCAGCGCCCGTCGGAGGCAGCGTTGCATCAAAGCCGCGCTCGGCGGGAAGCTCGATATCCTCGAGCATCTCCGCCTTCTGTTCCGGAGCCAGAAGGCGCCACGCCTCCACCGGCTCCGTGAGCAGATTGAGACAGCTTTGATCCGTATTGTACTGCGTCTGTGCGCCGCTGAGGTGAAAACACCAAGCCTGCTCCAAGTTGGCGGTCGGGTCCATCCCCAGCGAGCGCTTGAGGAGCTTCGGCAGGCGATCGGCAAAGACGGAAGGCGCCGCGAGGAAGGACCGAACCTTGTCTGCCGCCCCCGCGTAGCGCTGCATGCGCAGCATACTGCGGCGATTCGCCCAGCGCAACAGCAGCGGTGCGCCGTTCGAGATGGGCACACTCGTCTCCTTTTTGACGCTCTTCATATTGCGACGCACCTCCAGCGGCAGCGTGCAGAAAGGCGACAGCGCCAGCCACTCGCGCACCGGCTCCGGCAGCGTCATCGTATCAAGCTGCGAGAGCATGTAGTGCAGACTGAGTTTAGCCAGATGCCGCGCCAGCCGCGCATTGCGCCTCTCGACCTTATCGGGCGACAGAGCACCTTGTCGCCGCTCCCGCATGCTCGGGCGCGCCGCCCGCAGGATGCGCTGCACCTGATCCTCGCGCAGCACGCCGGATGCGACGAGCAGACGCCCGGCCTGCTGCGCGTCCACCGCCTCACTACCCAGCTGGCGTCGCCAGAAGGCGTGCAGGCGCGCCTGAATCATACCCAGCGGCGTCGCCACCGAGAAGGCATCGACCTCGTAGCCGCTGCCGGGAGCCCCGCGAGGCTTGAGAATCGGCGAGATGCCCAGATTGCGAGCCCCGATGCGGAAGCGGTAGCGCAGGCGCTTCACCTCCATGCCGGGCTGCATGCGCAGCGCCGAGCCCTGCCAGAAGCGGCTCAGCTCATCGAGCGCAATACTGCACAGCCGATCATAGGCGGAATACTCATGCGGCCGCACGGGCAGCCAGCTGCTCAGATCCAGCGCACGGCGCACGGCCCCCTCCTGCAACAAGCGGCGCGGCGATGTGTTGTACAACATGAAGGACAGCGAAGACTGGGCCGCCAGCTCGTTGATCGCCTGCTCCGGTTGAGCGTGCCAGTGCGTGTAGCGCCCGTTGGGGCGCAGCACGCGCCAGTACGTCTGCCCGTCCTCGCCCTCCGAGGACTCCAGGCCGCGGCCCGTCAGACCGCGATAACGCTCATAGAGCTCTCGGTTGCGTTCCGTATACTCCGAAATATCCTGAGCCGAGGCTTCATCGAATCGCGCGTCTTCAGGCAGAGCGAGCCTCTGTTTCTCGTCCAGTTGCAACTCTCGGCCGAGCAAGTGCCCGTAGGCCTGCATCGGCGTCATACCCCGCGAGAGGGCCGTCATGAAGCCCGGGCTGAGCGGCAGCAGATCAAAGAGAGCCGTCCCGCAGGCCTCCAAGCCGGCAAGCACGCGCACCGCCTGAAGCACCTCGTTGGGCACATCATCCAAGACCCCGCGATTCGCCGGCTCCAGCAAGCGATCCAAATGCCGCAAGTGATTTGCTTTTGCCTCGCGCATCCACTGCGGAGCGCTGATCTGAAAGCTGCGACGCTTGTAGTAATAGTTGAAGCTGCCGGCAAAGTCCTTCAAGACCTCCTGCCGAGACTTGCCCGATGCCAACCCCAGCACCATCTGAGCCACACCGCCCAGAAGAGACTGACGCATGCGCTCCGAGCGCTTCACCAGCGACGAGATTGCCTCAGGCGTTCTCAGCATCGAATCGAGCGTGTATGAATTGAGCAGGAACTGATACGACAAATCCTGAATCTCGGCGAAGCGGTCCGCAATCACGAGGCGGCGCTCCTCCTCAGCGTGGGGCGCATAGGCTCCGCTCATCTCCAGACGATCCTGCATAACAGCCGACGGATTCCTCAGCTCAAACGCATAGCGCAGACGCCTGCCGAAGGTCTCCTCGCGGATGCGGCGGTTCTGACTGCGCGGGCTCGTATCAGACGAGCTGAGCAGGTGCGACTTACTCCACCAGGCATCCCAAATGGGCAAAACACGACTCAGGCGCTCCGAACGCTGAAGCAGCTCGGGGCGCGCCCACGGGCGCTTGAGCACCCGATCCTCAGCATCCTTGTCCCCCTCGCGGAGAGCGGGAAACTCCTCGCGCTTCACCCCCGAGCTCTCCGCCGGCAGGCGCAGGAAATCGCGCACCACCTTCGGCTCCGAAAAACCTCGGAAATAATCCGTGTTGAGCAGCAGCAGACTGCGCATCGCCTCCTCCGGGAAATCGGGAGAGGACCATCGCGGGCTCTTGCGCAGCGCCTCGCGCAGCCGCTCGCCCTGCACATCCAAATCCGTCTCGCGCATCACCGCCTCCCTCTCCTTCTCCGAAAGTCCCCAGTCCAACAGCGCCGAGCCATCGCCCAGCACCTGCTCTCGGCTGCGAAAATGGCGCAGCGCCACGCGCCCCGACGCAATGAGCAGATAGGGCAGCAGCATCGCCGATTCGCGCATATTCGCCTCAATGTCCGTGAGATTGTCACCGAAGGCCCTCCAGTCAATGTTCGAAGCCGTGCCGTCCACGCGAGCCGCCAGCTCCTGCGTGGCGAGATCCGTCGCCATCGCCGCCTTGCCCGCCAGCAGCAGGCGAACCGACTCCCCCGTCAGATGGCTGAGAGAACGAAGGGCCGCAGCGGAATACCCCTTCACCCCCGAACCACCCGCGCGCACTAGCGACGCGACCGACTGCTCCAGCGCCTGCGAACCCAACTTGCCGAGGCCCGCATAGATCCCGGCCTGAATCGTGCCGGCAATCACCCCGGCAGCCAGCTGCAAATCGCGGTCGCCCATCGGGGCGCGACTGCGGGCCTCGGCCACGGCCTCGCCGACACCGCTGAGCGTCAGCCCCGCGAACCCGGCACCCGAGCAGAAGGCCAGCACCGAAGACGGCGTCGCCTGCGCCGCATCGATCAGATACTGCTCCACGCGCGACGCACCCGCCGCCTGCCCCAGCGGATACACCTCGTGCTGCGCCAGACGGCGCAGCTCGTCGTGCACCACCAAGTGACGATCCAGCACCTCAGCGCCCCCCGCCATGTCCGTACCCAGCGAATCATCCAGATTCTCGCCCAGATGGCGCACCAGTGAGGACGAGAACTGCCCCAGCGCCTGCGCAGCGCCGACACCGAGGTTGACCGATCCGCGCCGCACAGCGCGCAGCATCGCGGAACCCAGTCCCTCATCCTCCGTGCCCTCAGCTCCCGATGCCTGCCCCGCCTGACCGGTCGGGCGCAAGCCAGCCGCGAGGTGATACACGAGGTAGCGCTCCTGCTGCGGCATCTCCGCGAGCTGCCCGGCCGCCTCGCTCAGCGCCGGCAGAGAAGCCACCACATCCGGCGCAGAGAAAAGCTGACTCTCCGCAGCATCGTAGGCCCTGAGGCCGTCGGCAACGCGCTGCGCCAGCGGCAAATAGCGCTCGCGCTGCGCCTGCCCCGCCGTCAACCCCTCAAAAACGATCAGTCGCGCCGCCTGCTGCTGCGGCGCCTGCAACTGCTGAAGCGACGCCCCCGGGTCGAAAGCTTCCTGACCCTCCAGCCCGGCGGCATAGGCGCCCTCGAACAAGTCGCGAGCCATGCGGCGCAGAGGATCCTCATCCGAGCGCAGCGAAATCGCGCGGAAGAGCTCCTCCTCATCATCGACGACCCCGAGACGCCGCGCCAACTCGGCGCGCATGCGGCCCCAGTTCTCCGTGATGTACTCGCGCGAATACTCACCGTGATCCGACACCCACGAGCGATTGATCGCGCCGGCCAAGCGATAGCGGCGCTCCTCCTCATCGAGCTCTGGCTCATCAGCCCCCGCGCGGCGCCGCACCTCTTCCGGCACGCGGCGCAAATCCCCCACGAGAACGCGCTTCCAGTAGCGATCACTCTGCTCCGAGCGCAAAAACAAGCCCGAATGGCGCAGCGAACGCTCACCGTTGCCCGACAACGGAGCAGCCGCCTCCGGAGGCACAGCCCCCTGAAGCAGCCCGCCCGCACCGGGAACGCCCGCACCGGGAACGCCCGCACCGGGAACGCCCGCACCGGGAACGCCCGCACCGGGAACGCCAGCACCGGGAACAGACCCCGGCACAGCCCCGGGGACAAAGTCCGGCGCCGCAACACCGCCCCCGCCCGCGGAAAAAGCCTGCGGAGACGCACCGAACGCCTCCCTCCCGGCAGCACCCGGAAGCCCGACCGCAGCTGCGGTCGGGGCAAAGCCGCCCGACTGCCCAGGAGCTCCGGAAGCCCCGGTCGGCGCCGCCGCGAGCGCTCCCGCCGGCATCCCGACGGCAGCGCCCGACGCTACGGCACCGGGCATCGCAGCTTCTCCCGCGACGCCTGAGCCTCCTTCAGCTCCTGCGCCCGCGACTCCGGCGGCACCGAAAGAGGCCGCATCCCCGGAATCAGCCGTTGCCGTCGACGCCGGCAGCTCCGACGATGCGGACACCCCCTCGGAGGCAGAGCCCGACGCCGACGCCCGAGACACAGACGAGCGGGAGGCCTCCGCCCGTGACGCCGCTGCGGGGCCGGGCTCTCCCGACGCCTCGCCGCCGCGCGACACCTCGCGGTTCACCGCCTCAGCCGCCGCCGAGCCTGCGGCAACACTCTCTCCGGCCGGAGAGAAAGCGGACGCCGCCCCGGCACCGCCGCCCCTCACCCGAGCCACCGGAGCAGGCCGCTCGGCAAACTCGGGAACCGGTTCCGCCGGCACCGAAGCCGAAGCCGTCGCGAGATCCGCTGCCAGCGACGGATCCGTCAGCATGGCCTCCGCCGCCGGGGCACTCACCTCGGAAGCGCGGCGCGACGAAGGCGCTGCCCCTGCGTCCGCCGGCGCACGGCGGCGCGTCTTCTCCTTCGCCGCCACAGCATCAGCCGCGCGGCCCGTCTGACCCGACGACGGCTCCGTTGCCGCCGCCTCCGACCTGTCATCACGATACGGTTTCATACCCAATTCTGTTGAAATTCAAAACAAACCCAGCGCCCGGCGCTCTCTCGCTGCTTCTCCAGCCATTCCGCAGCCGCCTCACTGCCCTCACGGCGCAGCAGGCTGAAGCCCTCGCGCTGCAGGCGCAAATACGTGCGCTGCGACTGCACATCGGCCGCGCAGCCGAAACAGCCGCGGCCATACCAATCATAAAGGCTCCTGCTCAGGCAAGAGCGATCCGCCGCACTCAGCGCGGCCCCATCGTTCAAACGCTCCAGCAGCTCGCGGCGGCGGCTCGCCTCCAAGGGAGAGGTCTCGATGCTGAGGCTCAGCTCCGTACGCGCCTCCTCATCGTCGGGGCACTCATCCACGCGGCGCATCCAAGCCGAAAGCGTCGCCGGCCCGGCTGCCACCACAGGCTTGCGGGCCTCGGCCAGCTGCTCCGCACTGATCAGGCCGGCGCGCTGCATCTCCTGCAGGCGATCCGCATCGCGTCGCTGTCCTCGGCGCAGATCATCGGCGAGCCCCTGCGCCAGCTCGCGGCGCATCCCCTTGCGCGTCTGCACCGCCTGCTCCTGCAAGCGAAGGCGGTCAGTCTCCGCGCCGGGCCATGCCTCCGGCGCCGCCTCCGCCAAATCGCCCAGCGCGCGCGCCGGCGACTCCGCCAAGCGCTGTTGCCAGCGCGACAAACAGCAGCGGCTGGCCACCTCGGCCCCGCGCTGCTCCATCTCCGCCTCCGGGACGAACACGCGCCGCCCCGCCTCAAGCCACTGCCCGGCCTTCTGCTCATCGCCGGAGGCCACGGCCTCATCGAGGCGCTGCTGCCAGCTGCGCCTCGAATCCTCAATGCGTGAAAGCTCGTGATCGCGCTGGGCCTCGAGCGAAGCGCGCGCACTCAGCCAATCAGCCATCGCCCGTCCCGCCGCGCGCTGCTCCTCAGGCAGCTCCGAGACCGCCTCGGCAATCCCCGGAGCACTCGCCTGCCGCCAGGCGTAGGCCCAGTCGCGCGGCTGCTCATCCCGGAGCTGCTGCTGAGCCTCATCATTCACCTCCTGCAAGCGGGCGGCCAGCTTTGCCTGATCGGCCACCTTCTGCACCTCGCGGCGCTCCTCGGCCATCTGAGTACCCGTCTCCGCCAAATCGCGGATCCCCGTCCCGAGCTGCGACGCCACCTGAGCCCAGCCGGACAAGCCGCCCACCGGCACTCGGGTGTTGTTTTCCGGGGCTCGCAGCATGCCCCACTCTCGCATACGTATCGGCATGCGAGCCATCATGCCCGAGGTGAGCCCCCGCGGTCAACCAAGCTCCCCTCCACCGCCTCACCTGCCCGCCCCTCGGCAGAAAAGCCGCCTCAACCGCTGCTGCCACCCCCATCCGCCGCACAAAAAAGCCGCCCTGCACCAGCGTGCAGAGCGGCTTGAAAAACCGTTTCCCGGCGGCCAACCCGACAGCCGACCACCGTCAGCAACGAGAGGCCTCAGCGAATGCGCTTGAGCAGCCAGTGCAGCAAATCCTTGATCGCCACACGCTCCTGCTCCATGGAATCGCGGTGGCGAATCGTCACCGTATCCTTCAGCGAAGCATCCTCGCCCTCGCCGAGCGTCTCGAAGTCCACCGTGATGCAGAACGGCGTTCCGATCTCATCTTGGCGGCGATAGCGGCGACCGACGGCACCGCCCTCATCATAAAAGACATTCATGTAGGGGCGCAGCTCCTGCTCAATCTCGTGAGCGATGCGCACCTGCTGCTCATTTTTCTTGAGCAGGGGGAACACCGCCGCCTTGATCGGCGCCATGCGCGGGTGGAAGTGCATCACCGTGCGCACATCACTCTTGCCGTCCTTGCCGAGCTCCTCCTCGTCGTAGGCCTCGCAAATCACCGCCAGCACCGTGCGGTCGCAGCCGGCCGAGGGCTCCACCACGTGCGGAATGAACTTCTCGCGCGTCGCCTCATCGAAATACTCCATCGGCTTGCCCGAGCCCTCCTGATGGCGGGTCAGGTCGTAATCCGTGCGATAGGCGATCCCCTGAAGCTCCTGCACGCCGAAGGGGAAGGCGTACTCCAGATCGTAAGTCTTCTTCGAGTAGAAGGCGCGCTCGCCGTCCGGCACATCGAGGATGTGAATCTTGTCGCGCGGAATGCCGATATTCTCGTAGAAGCAGAGGCAGGACTCCAGCCACTCATCCGTCAGGCGCAAGCCATCCTCCGCACGGCAGAAATACTCAATCTCCATCTGCTCGAACTCGCGCGAGCGGAAGGTGAAGTTGCGCGGATTGATCTCATTGCGGAAGGACTTGCCGATCTGGGCAATGCCGAAGGGCAGCTTCATGCGCGACGAATCGAGAATGTTTTTGTACTGGCAGAAAATGCTCTGCGCCGTCTCCGGGCGCAGCCAGCCGATGCTGCTCGGGTCATTTTCATCCGATGCCGCACCAATCGTCGTGCGGAACATCAGGTTGAACGAGCGAGCCTCCGTCACCAGCGAACCGTTCGCCGGGTTGTAGCGCACACTGTCCATCACCGCCTCCGTGCGCTCATCGAGCAGCTCCACATCGCCGGGCTGGGCGCCGTGGCCGCACATCTGGCTGTAATACTGAAGAGCCCCCTTGCGCGCCGTCTTGGCGTCCTTCTCCGAATCGGAGGGCACCAGCATCGAAAACTCCTTCTTCGTGCTCCAGCTGCCGTCCTTGCGGGCCGCACCGCTCCACCAGAAAGCCACACCGCTCTGCGGCGGAATCTGATCAGCGCGCAGGCGCTCCTTGCTCAGCAGGCAATCGCAGAGCGGATCCGTGAAGCCGCTCACGTGACCGGAAGCCACCAGCACCGAATTGTGCGTCAGAATCGCACCGTCCATCCCCACAATATCGGGGCGCTCCTGCACGAACACGCGCCACCAGTAATCCTTCACATTGCGCTTCAGCTCCGCGCCGAGGGGGCCGTAATCCCAGCACCCGTTGAGGCCGCCGTAAATCTCCGCAGCCTGAAAGATAAACCCTCTGCGCTTGCAGAGGCTGACAATTTTTTCCATCCGAACCGGATCAGTCTGTGTACGGTCTGCCATAACTCGGCTATTCTACAGCAAGCCCATCGAATTGCAAGCACAAACAACAGCCCGCCAACCCGGTCCTTCGCCACCCCCTCACCGTCTCTTCACCGCCCGACAAAGACCGTTTAACAGCCGTTCAACGGTCGCTCCACAGCTCGTTCAGCAGGCGCCCAACAGCAGTTTCTACCAGCTCCTCATGCGCCGAGCTCAGCCTCGGCTGCGAGCTCGAAAAAACGCCGCGCGCCGCCACGGCGCCGCTCCGACGAATTCTCACCCCTCTGAGCCCCCAGTGCACCGGGGACTACCGGACTCCCGCCGCGCACGACCCTCAGCGCTCGCGCCCCGCAGACTTCAACCGCCGCATCACCCCCACGTGCAGCAGCTCTACCCCTCGGCGGCAAGGGAACGAAGCCCGAACGCCACGGGGAGTCTCTCCGACAAAACACAGGGAGGATTTCCGAGAAAAAGATCCCGCTGAGCATGTCAATCATCGGGCTTGTCAAGATAAGCGGCACCTGATATAATGGCGCCCGCATGAACAAGCGCACACTACCTCTTTGCGTCGCGGGGGCCTTCGGCCTTCTGCTGACCTCCTGCCAGACCCAGCCTGAGGTACACAGCACCGTGACCACCACCCCTCGCACGCAGCCGCGCCCCCTTTTCATCGCCCGCCCCGGGCAGGAGGCCATCGCCGTGAGCGCCGACACCGACGCTGCCTTTGATCAGGCCGTCGCATCGTACGCGAATCAGGGAGGCTCCGCCTTCCCCGCGCGCGGCACCGGCGCCGCCCCTGCCGGCAGCGGCAACGACGTCATCTCGGACGCTCTGTCCGCCACCTCCCCGCTGACGGCGCCCGGCAACACCCCCGCGCCGCGCACGGGCAACAGCTCCGGCTACATCACCCAGCCCGGCATGAACAGCCTCTCCTCCGATGCAGGCAACACAAGCCGGCCCTCCCAGCCTGATCCCTATCAGCAGCAGCCCGCGACGGCCCCCACCGCCGCCCCCGCCCCCCCCCCCCCCCCCCCCCCCCCCCCCCCCCC
>URLZ01000017.1 GCA_900548895.1 uncultured Akkermansia sp. | reverse complement strand
GGGCGGGTGGCCTGCGGAGGGCGGGAGCCCGACAACGCAAAAGGCCGCAGCGCTCATTGCGCTGCGGCCTTGCTTCTAGGGCTACAGGGACTCGAACCCCGAATAGCGGTGCCAGAAACCGATGTGTTGCCAATTACACCATAGCCCTGTGTTCTCGGAACGGGCGCATTCTACTCGCATCGGGCGGGCTTGTCAAGGATTTTTCGGCTCTTTTTTCGCGGGAGGGTGATTTTTTTGCGGGTGCCGAGGGGCCGAGGATGGCTATCCGTTGTTTTTAGGACACACGCGGGCGTTGACATTGCGCGCGCGGCGGGTATAATGGCGCGCATGAGAAGTCAAGATGATGAGACGATGAAGCAGGATGAGCACCGCTGCGATGAGCAGGGTTGTGATGTGGAGACGCCGACGCCCGACGCTCCGATGCCTGATGTGCCGGTTGAGGAGTCTGATGCGGAGCAGGCGGCTGCGGCGACGGATGATTTGATGAAGTGGCGCGAGCTGGCGCTGCGCACGGCGGCGGAGTACGACAATTACCGCAAGCGCTGCGCGAAGGATACGCAGGATTTCCGCCGCTATGCGAATCAGAGTCTGCTGGAGGAGTTGCTGCCGGTGGTGGACAATTTCGAGATGGGTATGCAGATGGCCAGTCAGGATACGTCGTCGATGATTTTCATCGGGATGAGTATGGTGCAGAAGCAGCTGCACGATTTCCTCGCCGGCCAGGGGGTCGAGCGCGTCGCGGCGGAGGTGGGTCAGCCTTTTGATCACAATCTCCATGAGGCGATTCAAAGCGAGGCTTCGGATTTGCCGGAGGGGACGATTCTGCGCGTGGTGCGCCCGGGCTATATGCTGCGCGACCGCTTGCTGCGCCCGGCGAATGTGGTGGTGGCTGCGGCTCCGGCTGAGGGTCAGGAGGGCTGAGGGATGGTGCGCGTTTGTGTTTGACTGATTTTACGTTATGTCCAGGGATTATTACGAGGTGTTGGGTGTGGATCGCCAGGCGGATGAGGCGACGATCAAGAAGGCTTACCGCAAGTTGGCGATGAAGTATCACCCGGATCGCAATCCGGACAACAAGGAGGCCGAGGAGAAGTTCAAGGAGATCGGTGAGGCCTATGAGGTGCTCAGTGATCCGGAGAAGCGCGCGGCCTATGATCGCATGGGCCACGATGCTTTCAAGAACGGGGGCATGGGCGGCGCCGGCGGTGCGGCGGGCGGTGGTTTCGGCGGGTTTACGGATCCGATGGATATTTTCGCTCAGATGTTCGGCGGGATGGGCGGTTTCGGCGGCGGTGGTCGCCGGCGCCAGGCTGATCCGCGCCAGCCGGGGGCGGATTTGCGCTATGATCTGGATCTGACGCTGGAGGAGGCGGCTCACGGCTGCGACAAGACGCTGGAGATTGAGCGCTTGGTGCCCTGCGATGCGTGCAAGGGGACGGGTTCGAAGGACGGGGCTGCGGGTTATCGCACCTGCCCGACCTGCCACGGCTCGGGTGTGGTGACGCGCCAGTCGGGTTTCTTTGTGCAGCAGAGCACGTGCCCGACCTGCCACGGCGCGGGGCAGACGATTGAGAATCCCTGTCCGAAGTGCCGCGGCGAGGGCCGTGTGCACAAGGAGGTGAAGATTACGATGCATATACCGGCGGGTGTGGATACGGGGACGAAGCTGCGCTCGAGCGGCAATGGTGATGCGGGTGTGCACGGCGGTGAGACGGGTGATCTCTATGTGTTCATCGAGGTGAAGCCGCATGATATCTTTACGCGCGAGAAGCTGGATTTGTCTTGCTCGATGCCGGTGCCGTTCATGGATGCGGCGCTGGGCGGTGTGCTGACGGTGCCGACGCTCGATGGACCGGCGAAGTTGAAGATGCCGGCGGGGACGACGAGCGGGACGATTTTCCGCGTGCGCGGCAAGGGGATGCCTTCGCTGAAGGGTTCCGGCCGCGGCGATCTGATGGTGGAGGTGTCGGTGGAGACGCCGTCGAATCTCGATGCCCGTCAGAAGCAGGCGCTGGAGGCTTTCGGCGAGACGCTGCGCCCGGAGAATCAGCCGGAGGTGCAGGATTTCCGCAAGCGCGCGGCGCGCTATCTGAAGTGAGTTTCGCGCTCTGAGGGAGGTTGATGATGCACCGTTGCTTTTTGCCGGGGGCTGATTGGGCGGCTCCTTCTCTTCTGCTGGAGGGGGAGGAGGCGCGCCATGCGCTGCGGGTGATGCGTTTGCGCCCGGGGGATGTCTGCGAGCTGTTCGATGGCTGCGGGCAGGCGGCTCGGGTGCGCCTTGTGGCGGTGGAGGGGGCCTCGTCGATGCGGGTGGAGGTGGAGGAGCTGCTGGCGCCGATGGCGCCGGTGGCGGATGTGGTGCTGGCGACGGCGGTGCCGAAGGGGGCTCACATGGATTTGGTGGTGCAGAAGGCGGTGGAGTTGGGGGTGTCTCGCGTGGTGCCGCTGATTTCAGAGCGCACGATTGTGCGCTTGGATGGCCGCGAGGCGCAGCAGAAGTGCCAGAAGTGGCAGCGCACGGTGCTGGAGGCTTGCAAGCAGTGCGGGGTGAATCGCTTGCCGGTGGTGGAGGCGCCGCAGCCTTATGCGTCGTTTATTCGCCGCGAGGATTTGCCGGGGCTGCGCTTGCAGTGCGCGCTGGTGCCGCAGGCGCGCCCGCTGCGCGAGTTGCTGGAGCCGGCGCGCGCGCAGGGAGTGTCGGCGTGCACCCTGCTGATTGGGCCTGAGGGTGATTTTTCTCCGGCGGAGTATGAGGCGGGGGCATCTGCGGGTTTTGCGCCGGTGTCGCTGGGGCCGATTGTGCTGCGGGTGGAGACGGCGGTGTTTATGGCGGTGGCGGCGGCGCGCTATGCGCTGGATCGCTGAGGGGTTCCGCGGCGCGTCGGGTTTGCGTTCGGCTGTTGGGGGGGCTTTGTTCTGCCGGTTGCTGAGTGAGGGCTGAGGAGGCAACGATGGCTTTTTTGGAGCTGGATCACGTGTGTGTGCACTACCCGGTGCGCTCGGCTTGGGGCCGCACGGGGGAATTGGTGCGCGCGGTGGATGATGTGTCGCTGCGGATGGAGCGCGGCGAGGTGCTGGGGCTGGTGGGGGAGTCCGGCTGCGGGAAGTCGACGCTGTCGCGCGCGATTATGCAGTTGCAGCCGCTGACCTCGGGGCGCATTGTGCTGGCGGGTGAGGAGTTGTCGGCTCTGCCGCCGCGGGAGGTGCGCCGGCGACGGCTGGATTTTCAGATGGTGTTTCAGGATCCGTATGCGTCTCTGAATCCGCGCCTGAGTGTGTTTTCGACGCTGGCGGAGGCGCTTTCTCAGCGGGCTCCCCTGCCCCGCGCGGCGCGCGAGGAGGCGGTGGCGGAGCTGATGGGACGCGTGGGTCTGGCGCCGGAGCATATGTATCGCTATCCGCACGAGTTTTCCGGCGGGCAGCGGCAGCGGGTGGCGATTGCTCGCGCGATTGCGCCGCAGCCGGCGCTGTTGCTGGCGGATGAGCCGGTGTCGGCTCTGGATGTGTCGATTCAGAGCCAGATTCTCAATTTGCTGACGGATCTGGTGCGCGAGCTGGGGCTGACGATGCTGTTTATTTCACACGATTTGTCGGTGGTGCACTATATGGCGGACCGCATTGCGGTGATGCGCCGCGGTCGCTTGGTGGAGTGCGGGTCGGCGGATGAGGTGTTTTTTCATCCGCGCGAGGAGTATACGCGCACGCTGCTGGCGGCGGTGCCGCGGCTGTGAGGCGGCGGGGGGCGCTTCGGCTCAGAGGCTGCGCTCCCAGGGGCCGTCGCCGACGGAGAGGACTTCGACGCGCACGCGCTCGAGTCCCTGGCGGTGAAAGTCGAGTTCGTGGGCGACTTCGCTGCTGACGTCGATGAGGCGCCCGGGGATGAAGGGGCCGCGGTCGGCGACGCGGGCTTCGCAGCTGCGGCCGTTGGAGAGGTTGGTGATGCGGACGCGGCAGGGCAGCGGGAGGGTGCGGTGGGCGGCGTAGAGCTGGCCTTCGTGGAGTTTCTGGCCGATGGCGCCGATGCGGCCGTCGGCTTCGTAGTGCGAGGCGAGGCCGACGGCGCGGTAGCGGAGGGCCTGCTCGATGCTCATGGGGGTGTAGCGCTGGCCGCGCAGGGTGTAGGGGGACATTTTGTAGCCGCGGTAGTCGGCCCACTGCTGCTGGCAGGAGCTGAGGGCGGGGAGCAGGAGGGCGGCTAGGGCGCCGAGGCTGAGGCGCAGGGCGCGGGAGCGGGAGCGCGTGCGGCGGCGTGAGGAACGGTTCGCGGGTGATGCGGCGGGGGAAATGTAGGTGGAGGGGGTGGTGCTCATGTGGTGGGCCGGGTCTGATGCTGTTTTATAGCACGCGGCGGGGGCGGTGTAAAGGTTTTGATGCGCGGCAGGGGGGGGATGTGTGGCGCGCAGGGCAGCGGGATACCGGGCGCGTGTGTGGCAGGGCAGCCGGGCGCGCGAGGCGGCGGGATGGAGCCTCAGTGGTGACAGGTGCTGCAGTCGGTGGAGGCACCTTCGCGGCGGTGGCAGTCCACGCAGTTGCTCATGCTGTGGTCCTGCGCGGCGCCCGGGCGGGCGTGGCATTCTTCGCAGCTGATGCCGGCGCGCGCGTGGGCGCCGTGGTGAAAGTGGACGTGCCCGGGCAGGGCCTGCACGCGCACCCAGCGCAGGGCTTCACCGTTGTAGACGGGGGAGTCGGGGTCGGCGGCGGCGTGCAGGGGCAGCAGGCGCGGGTCGTCGGGGAGGATGTGGCGGTGGCAGTCCATGCAGCTGGCGGCGGAGGGCATACCGGCGCGCGCGCCGCTTTCGGCGCCGGGATGGCAGGCGAGGCAGGGCATGGCGGCGAGGTGGGCGGCGGTGTGGGTGTCGTGGTTGAAGGGCAGCGGCTGGGCGGGCTCGTAGCGGGGGCTGCGCAGGGCGCTGTAGTAGATGCCGATGAGGGCGGCGAGGGGGACGACGGCGAGGGGCAGCCAGACGGCCGGGTGGATTCTCCGCTGGCGCGGGGCCGGGCGCGGGGCTTCGGCGGGAGCAGGGGCTGCCGCCTCCACGGGCCGGGCGGCGTGGGGAGCGTTGGCGGAGCCGGGGGAGTTGGCGGAGCCGGCGGCGGTGTCGGCGACGGGGGCGTTGGCTCCGCCGGCGGCGGCTTCAGCGGGCGCGCCGGCGGGTGCCGCAGCGGGTGTCTCGGGGGGCGTGGTCGGGTCAGGCGCAGGGGATGGGCGGGGGGTGCGAGGGCTCATGCGGTCGGCGTGGGGGAGCGGGGTCGCGGCGGCGGGGCGGAGGGCGGCGTCAGGCGTCGGGGTCTTCGGCAATGTCTTCCCCCGTGTCCTCGCCCATGTCTTCGGGGTCGACGGCGATGTCTTCGTCGCCGGAGGGGTCTTCGGGGTCTTCGGCGACGTCGTCGCTGATGATGACGGCGGTGTCGGGGTCGATGGGCCGCGAGCTGCCGGGTGCGCTGTCGACGTATTCGTGGTGGAGGGTGCAGAGCTCGCGGGGCTGGTTGAAGTCCACCATGCTGTCGGTGTAGGCGGTGCCTTCGTGCTCGCAGCCGCTGTTGGCGAGCGCGCCGGAGATGCGGCAGAGGCGCAGGCCGACGCTGCGCGGGGCGGCGGGCGTGGTGCGGATGTCGCCCATGGCGTAGCCGCGCTGCTGCGCTTTCTGCATGATGCCGACCCAGAGGGGCAGGGCGACGGTGCCGCCGTAGGCGCGGTCGGCGATGGTGCGCGGGCGGTCAAAGCCGACCCAGACGGCGGTGGTGAGGTTGGAGGTGAAGCCGCAGAACCAGGCGTTTTTGTAGCTGTTGGTGGTGCCGGTCTTGCCGCCGGCGGGGGCCTTGAAGCCCAGCTGCTGCATGCGGCCGGCGGTGCCGCCGGGCTTGGTGATTTTTTGCAGGATGGCGGAGATGAGTTCCGTGGTGTGCTGCGAGAAGACGCGGCGGGCGGAGGGGCGGTTCTGCCAGATGACGTGGCCCTCGTCATCGGTGATGGATTCGATGATGTAGGGGGTCGGGCGCACGCCGCCGTTGGCGAAGAGGGTGTAGGCGCCGGCGACTTCCAGCGGGGAGGCTTCCCAGGTGCCCAGATAGATGGTGGGGCCGGGGCGGCGCGGCGTCGGCGGGAAGCCTGCCAGCAGGGCGGCGCGCGTGACGTTCTCCAGCCCAGCGCGCACGCCCGCGCGCACGGACATGGTGTTGCGGCTCTTGAGCAGGCCCCAGCCCGCCGGGTGCAGGCCGGTGTAGCGCCCGTCGGCGTTGCCGGGGCTCCAGCGGCGCGCGCCGGGGATTTCGCCGGGCCTCAGGCGGTCGTCGGAGAGCTGGCTGTTGGCGCCGTAGCCGCGCTCAAAGTAGGTGGCGTAGACGATGGGCTTGAAGAGGGAGCCGACTTGGCGGCGGCTCTGTACGGCGCGGTTGAGGGGGGATTCTCGGCTGTCTCGCCCGCCGACGACGGCGAGCAGGGCGCCGGTCGCGTTGTCGATGATGACGCAGGCGGCCTGGAGGTACTCGGGGCGCAGGCGCTCGGCGGCGTCGGGGTCGCTCTCGCGCAGGGCGGCGTATTTGGCCTGAAACTGGGCGCGCGTCTGGTGCCGGTAGCGCGGCTTTTTCTCGAACATGTCCGTCAGGCGCGCGTCCATCTCGTGCATGGCGTCATCCTGAAGGTCCACGTCAAGTGTGGTGCGGATGACGAGGCCGCCGGAGTAGACGAGCTGGTCCTTGACGCTCTGCTCGCTGGCGTCGAGCATGCTGAAGATGTGATCGACCTCGCTGCGGATGAGGTCGAGCGCGTAGTTGTCGTTGCCGCGGCGCTCGGGCATGCGGGTGACGATGGGCTCGGCCAGCGCGGTCTCGTATTCGTTGCGCGTGATGTAGCCGTTGTCGTGCAGGAGCTTGAGCACCTTGTCGCGCTGAATCTTCGCAGAGCTGGGGTTGCGGTAGGGCGAGAACTCGTTGGGGCTGCACACGATGCCGGCGAGCATGGCGGCTTCGCCGATGGTCAGGTCGCGCGGCTGCTTGCTGAAGTAGCCGTAGGCGGCCTGCTTAAGGCCGAGGAAGGTGTGCCCCCAGAAGACGCGGTTGATGTAGCAGGTGAGGATGGTCTCTTTGTCGTAGGTGGCCTCGATGCGGCGCGCGAGCGCGACTTCGGTGAGCTTGGCGTCGAGGTTGCGCACGCGATGGTTGTAGGTGTTTTTCGCCAGCTGCATCGTGATGGTCGAGGCGCCCTGCGTGGCGTGGTGGTGCTTGATGACCTGGCCGATGGCGCGCAGCACGCCGCGGGGGTCGACGCCGCCGTGCTTCCAGAAGGAGCGGTCCTCTTGGATGACGAGCGCGTCGATGAAGTAGCGCGGCACCTCTTCGTGCAGGTTGGTGATGCTGCGGCGGTTTTCGCCGTGCAGGGTGCCGATCTCGTTGCCCTTGCGGTCCAGCACGATGGAGCGCTCGGGCATGCGCAGCACCTGCGTGACGTCGTAGCGCCCGGCCTTGATGCCGTAGAAGACGGCGATGAGGAAGAGCGCGACGAAGCCGACGAAGCAGAAGCTGATGAGGATGCGCAGCGGCAGCAGGATCATGCGCGGCGCGCGCCGCGTGAGGAAGGCGATGACGCGGAAGGGGAAGCTGAGGATGAGCCACAGGGCGCGCCAGGCGCTCATGCCCTTTTTCGGCGGGCGGCGGAAGGTCTCCCACGGGGCCGCGGAGGGCGGCAGGGGCCGCGCGGAGGGCTCGGCCGGACGATAGCTGCCCGAGCCGAGGAAGCCGAAGGCGCCGTCATCATCGCCGGGGTCGGATCGCAGCGGCGGGGGCGTGGCGCTGCGGTGGCGCGGGCGCGCGTGCGGCGGCGGGCCGGAGCTGCCGCCTCCCTCGTCCTCCTCGCCGCTGAAGAGGTGGTACTCGCGCGAGAGCGGCGGCTCGACGGGGCCCTCCTCGGGCGGCAGGATGTCGCGAGGCCCGATGTCGCTGTAGTCGGCCCCCTCGCGCTCCACGAGGCGGCGCGGCTGGGGCGCTGCCTGAGCACGCGGCGGCACCGCGCCGCGGGTACGCCGACGCGGCGCACGCTCATCATCGGCGTCCGAAGCTTTGTATCGGGGACTCATGGGGGGCTGCCTGAAGTATGCCTGAATCCCGAGCCCAAGGCAAGGAAATTCAGCGACCGCTCCCGGCCCGATCGGGCGGCGGAACGGGAGACGGAATGCCGCCGCGGAGGCCCTCGAGCGGAGTCGGCAGCACCCCTCTCACGGCACCCGAGATGCGCGCCGAAAAGCGCGCAAGCAAGCCTCCGAACGCGCCAGAAACAGCGCCTCGGAGGGGCCTCGGGAGGGGCTGTCATGCGGCACATTTTTCTTGACACGAGACAGGGCGATGTTTACAATTTCCGCGGGTAAGTGTTACGTATGCACGCACGCGACAGCGGCTGGCATCGGCAGCTGGTATTCATCCCCTGAAAAGGAGAATCCGCCGAAGGCACAAGCCGGCACCTGCCCACTCGCCAACCAGTCCATCCATCACCAAACTTTCACTCAATGTTTCATTTTTTCAAGAAGCTCGTCGGGATGTTCTCGTATGACATCGGGATCGATCTCGGCACGGCCAATACGCTGGTCTACGTGAAGGACCAGGGTATTGTGCTGCGCGAGCCTTCCGTTGTGGCCATGAAGGGCGACAAAGTGAAGGCCGTCGGCGAAGAGGCCAAGCGCATGCTGGGCCGCACGCCGGGCTCCGTCGTGGCCATCCGCCCGCTCAAGGAAGGCGTGATTGCCGACTTCGAGGTCGCGCAGGAGATGCTCAGCTACTTCATCCGCAAGGCCTGCAACCGCCGCAGTCTGCGCGGTCCGCGCATTCTCATCGCCCACCCCTCGGGCATCACGGAGGTGGAGCGCCGCGCGATCATCGATTCAGCGGCTGAGGCCGGCGCTCGCGCCGTTCAGCTGATCGAAGAGCCGATGGCGGCAGCCATCGGCGTGGGCCTCCCCGTCTCCGAACCCATCGGCAGCATGATTGTCGACATCGGCGGCGGCACGACGGAGGTGGCCATTATCTCGCTTTCGGGCATCGTCTACAGCCAGTCGGAGAACTGCGGCGGCGATGCCTTGGATGATACCATCTGCCGCCACATGCTGGCGGCGCACAACCTGCTCATCGGCCCCCGCACGGCGGAGGACATCAAGATCAGCGTGGGCTCGGCCCACCCGCTGCAGCAAGAGCTGCAGATGGAGGTCAAGGGCCGCGACCGCGGCACCGGCCTGCCCAAGACCGTCACCGTGCGCTCCGAGGAGATCCGCGAGGCGCTGCAGGACAAGCTGGATATCATCGTCAACGCCATCCGCCAGACTCTGGATCACTGCCCTCCCGAGCTGGCGAGCGACCTCTACGACCGAGGCATCACGGTGGCCGGCGGCGGCGCTCTGCTGCGCGGGCTCAGCGACCTGCTGCACGAGCAGACGGGCCTGCCCATCACCATTGCCGACGATCCCCTCAGCGCGGTCGCGGAAGGCACCGGCAAGTTCATTCAGGAGAACAGCCGCGTCTTCGAAGACGAGAATTGATGCCCGCAGGGGCCGGTGCCGGCACCCCGGTGGCTCTCTCTCCCGATGAGCGGTGAGAGAGGCTCGCGGCACGGCAGCGGCTCACGAAGCTCGCGGCCTCGGCGCCGCTGAAGCCCCCACCCCCGGGTGCGGGCGGAAAGCGGCAAGCCACGGCCAAGGGCGCGGGCATCGCGGTGCGGAAACCGCGGTGTCGGCGGGCATTGCATTGATACGGGCAAACCTTAACCCCTAACCCAACACATTGACACTACTTTCCAAAATGATCAATTCAGTCAAACGCTTCTTCGGGCTCGGCCAGTGCAACCCGAAGGAAGGCACGACGATTGTCATCAACGCCGAAAAGCTCGAACGCCGCGTCGCCCTGCTGGAGGACGGCGTGCTGGAGGAATACAGCATCGAGCGCGAGGGTGAAGACAACATCGTGGGCGGCATCTTCAAGGGCCGCGTCAAAAACATCGAGCCCGGGCTCAAGGCCATGTTCGTCGACATCGGCTACGAGAAAAACGCCTTCCTGCACTTCTGGGACGCGCTGCCGCTGGCTCTGGACTCCTCGCTCGAGGAGATTCAGAAGGAGGGGCGCCCCCGCAAGCAGCAGAAAAAAATCACCAGCAAGGACATCCCGGACATCTACCCCATCGGCTCCGAGATCATGGTGCAGGTGACGAAGGGCCCCATCAGCTCGAAGGGCCCGCGCGTCACGACGAACATCTCGCTGGCCGGGCGCTACATCGTGCTGATGCCCTTCACCGATCAGTTCGGCATCTCGCGCAAGATTGACGACCCCAAGGAGCGCCAGCGCCTGCGCCAGATCGTGCAAAAGCTCAACGTCCCCGAGGGCATGGGCATCATCATGCGCACGGTGGCCCAGGGGCAGCGCTTCCGCCACTTTGTGCGCGACCTGGCCATGCTGCTCACGCAGTGGCGCGAGGTGGAGGAGAAGTTCGCCGCGCACCCGGCGCCGCTCTGCGTCTACCGCGAGCCGGATCTCATCGAGCGCACGGCGCGCGACTTCCTCACGGACAACGTGGACAACATCGTCTGCGACAGCCTCGAAGTCACCCAGCGCATGCAGGACATCGCCGGCAAAATCTCGCGCCGCTCGAAGCGTCACATCATGCACTACCCCTGCCGCCAGCCCATCTTTGAAGAGCTCGGCATCGAGAAACAGATCAACGAAGCCTTCCAGCGCCAGGTGCTGCTGCCCTGCGGCGGATACCTCGTGATCGATGAGACGGAGGCCCTCATCGCCATCGACATCAACACCGGCCGCAACAAGGGCAACAAGGACCTCGACAAGACCATCCTCGAGACGAACCTCGAGTCCGCGCGCGAAATCGCCCGCCAGCTGCGCCTGCGCAATATCGGCGGCCTCGTCGTGGTGGACTTCATCGACATGCGCCACCGCAAGGACCAGCTCGCGGTCTACAAGGCGATGAAGGAGGCACTCAAGCGAGACAAGGCCAAGACGCAGGTGATGCAGATCACGCCCATCGGCCTGATGGAGATGACGCGCCAGCGCATCAACGAATCGCTGCTCGACTACGTGAACGACCACTGCCCGTACTGCCACGGCCGCGGCCGCATCAAGAGCGTGATGACGATGAGCGTGGAGATTCAGCGCCAGCTCAAGGCGACCATCATGCGCTACCGCGACACGGTGGGCGACATGCTCGTCGTGGTCAACAGCGACGTGCTCTCGCGCTTCAAGAACGAGGACGCGAAGCTGCTCATGGAGCTGGAGCGCCAGTGCGCCGGGCGCCTCATCTTCCGCAGCGATCCCACCATCCACCGCGAAGCCTTCGCCATTCTCGACCCCGCTCACAACAACAAGCCGCTCTACCAGGTCAACATGTGAGCCCCCGCGTCCCCGCGCCGCGCCCACAGGGCCCACGCGCCGCGGAACGGCGGACACACCCTCTCCGGCCCCGGCAGCCCAGCTGCCGGGGCCTTTGCGTGGGGAGGCGCAGAGGACGCGCACGCCAATCGCTGCCAAGCGCCGACAAATGACGAGCCTCACTGATTCTCATTGACTCTGCGCGCTCCCTCATCTATCCTGCGGCAGAGGCAGGAGGATGGCCGCGCGCCCCGCAAATCGGTACCCCCCCCGAGCACCCGCGTCTCTCTCCACCCGCCGCCCACATCCCCCCGATACCCGTATACCCTCAACATCTCCCCGGCCATGACCACCCCCATTCCCCTCCCGAACGACGAACAGCTCATATGGCAAGGCCGGCCCGGGCGCACCACCCTGCCCGCAGCCAAGGCGACGGTCTTCACCCTAACGGCGCTGCTGCTCGCCCTCGCCGTCGCGGCCGCCCACCTTCTCGCCCCGTCCCTCTCGCTCGGCGACGGGCTCGCCGAGGCCTGCTCCCTGATCCGCATGCCCTTCGTCACGGGCATCGCCCTTCTCTTCGCCGCCGCCTTCATCCTCTACCCCCGCATCGTCCGCTACACGCTCAGCCGAAGCCTGTATATCGTCACCGACAAGCGCCTGATCACCCTCCGCCTTGACGCCGGAACAGGCAAGCCGAAAACCTCGCCGCAACAGCTCGAGCGCTCCTCCCTGCGCTACGATGAGATGTCAGCCCTGACCCTCAAAACGATGGGCGACGGGCTCTGCAACCTCTATCTGAGGGACAACGCCGCCCCGGCGTCAGACGGCCCCCGCATCCAAGTCATCCCCTACCTGCCGCAAGACATCGCCGCCTACATTCAGAGCCGCTGCTGCGGCGAATAGAGCAGAGGGCTCCGGCATCTGAAGAGCCGAACATCGCTGCCCACGGCAGCAAAGCCCTCCCGGCTCGAAAAGCTCCCCCGCGGCCCCCCTGTCGCTCTCCGGCGGCTCCCCCGCGGCGCGGCGAGGCCCCTTCCCCGCACGGCATCCGCACAAGGCAGAGGACGCCGAGTCGCAGAGCGCCTTAGCGCCTCGCCCCATCCTGCGGCTTAAGCTCAGGAGAAGCCCGCAACTGCACTCCTCGGGCTTGACACCGAATCACCGCTGTGTCATCATGCAGCTATGCTCGCCCCTCGCATCGCAACTGTTGCAACCGCCTCGATCACCCTAGCCCTCCTGACCTCCTGCCAGCAACAGCAGGCGCAGAGCGAGGAGGCCGCCGCAGCAGCCGCCTTCCTTCCCCCGGTGACCGAGGTGGAGGTGGATATCCACTTCGCCGAAGGCCCCATTCTGGGGGAAGACGGCAAGCCCGTCGAGGACATCGGGGCTTTTATCCCCCGTTCTGACGAAGAGTTCCAGTACGTCACCGTGCGAGGCCGCAAATGCCTCGTGGGGTGGGAGTGCGATGTTCCCTACGTGTATCGCATCGGCAGCAACGGTCACCACGTGGAGAAGGGGTGTATCTACATCAGCCCCCTCATTTGTGCGCTGGAGGACTACTACGCCTGGCACCCCGTTGAAGGCTATCCCAACGAGCTCGATCACCCTCACATCCTCGGCAACACCCCGGCCAAAGCCCGCCGGCTGGCCGAAACCCTGATCCGCGAGAATGAGAAGGACTGCGTCAACGACGCCTTGAACAATACGATAACACCTCTTGCCATCGCCTGTGATGACACAGCCATGGTCAAACTCCTGCTGCGCCACGGTGCCGATCCGAATCAGGCCCGAGTCGACGTGAATACGTCGCTGCTGACCTATGCCGCCTCGAAGGGATACGAGGACATGGTCAGCGCTCTGCTGGCGCACGGGGCCGATCCCTCGCTCGACAACAACGACGGACTACGGGAACTGGAAGAGGAGAGCCGCGCGACATCACCGAGCCCTGCGGTTCAGAACTGCCTGAAGCAGATCCGCCGAGCCCGGGAACAAAAGCCCTGAGCCGAGCGCTTCGGCCCGTCGCCGGGCCAATAACATTACCACCATTCCCTGCGGGGGCAGCACGTCCGGACGGTGCTCCCGACGGGTGGGCTGTGTCATCTTTCAGTGCGAATCGGACAATTGCCTATGTAGGCAAACTGCCGCTACATATCACTGATTGCGCCATAAAAAGAGCGATATAGTTACCTTTTTCGCTTGACTTCATCAGACGCGCAGAGTAGCATGCACACAGCAGCGCGATGTTACCTTGCATGGTAATCCACCCTACGCTCTAGCTACTATCACTACCACCTATCCACATCTCAACCACCTATCGTTATGTCCCAACTCAGCTCGATCAAGATTCAAAAGCCCTTCGGTGAGGTTGACGTCTGGAAGCAGCCGGACGGCCGCATCCGCGTCAAGGCGACGATTCTCATGAAGCCCAACGTCGAGAATGCCCAGACCGGCTTGGCGATCGACGCCTCGAAGTCCATGAGCGACCTCTTCGGCACGCCGCCTAACTTTTTTGATGACGGGCAGCCGAACAAGGTTGAAAAAGTCGCTCGCCGCATTGCGGAGTACCTCGCCAATTTTGACAGCGACGGTGAGACAACCGTCATCTACTACGCCATGGGGAAGTTCGGCGCGGAAACGAAGTTCCTCGGCGAAATGTCCGCGGAGAAGGCGCTTGCCTTCAACTTTGACAAGCCGAGCGAACAGGAGTTCGGCACCGGCACCCGGCTGGTGCCCGCCATCAACTTCTTCCTGAACCGCTTTACCGATGCCCCCTGGCTGATCTGCCTCTTCATCACGGACGGTCTCATCGACGACCTCAAGGAGGCCAAGGAGCTGAGCCGCAAGATTTGCCTGGAGATGAAGAACAACGAGCGCGGCTTCACCAAATTCGTCATCATCGGTCTGGGCAATGAGTTCTTTGAGGGGTCGCCCGCCAGCGCGGCGCTGGAGGAGCTGGATGATCTGGATGAGGATCCCGAATACGGCGTGCCCGGGCAGGATCTCTGGGATCACAAGATCGCGCTCAATATTCAGTCTCTCGACGAGATGTTTGCGGAGGTGGTTTCCGAGAACACGATCGTCTGCAAGAGCGCCCAGGTGCTCGATTCGAACGGCGATCCCGTCAAGCCCCTGAGCGAAATCTCCTACTCCGACGGCCTGCCGTCGCTGCTCCGATTCACCATGCCCGCGAACAGCACAAGCTTCACGCTGCGCCTCCCGAACGGCAACACCGTGACGCAGGATATCACCTCTGCGCTCTGATCCCCGAAGGTCTCACCCGATAACCTGCACACGACCATGCCTCTTCCTCGACTCGAAGAACTCACGCTCGGGCGCAACCACCAGATTGACAACCGCGAGGTGCATCCTGCCCTCGGCGAGGTCAATGTGCTGAAGATGAATGACGGTCTTCAGATCACCGCTACCATTCTGGCTCCCCCCCAAGCCCGGGCCGAAGGCTGGCAGACGGGGGTGGCGATCGACTGCTCCTATTCCATGAAGCGCAATTTCGGCGGCAAAAACTGCTACCTGACGCGCGAGATGACGGATGCGGAGCTGAAGTCCTATCAGGCGAGGAATCTCGTCGGCGTGACCAGCAAGGACGGCAAACAGCTCCTGAATCTCTACGCCGGGGCGTACGAGCAGATGCTGAAGGATGGCCTGCTGACCGAGATCGATGAGCCCAATGAGGTTCAGGACGTCTGCCGCAAGGTGATCCCCATGTTGGCCGGAGAGCTGGATGCGGACGGCGGCACGACCGTCATCTACTGGGCTCTCGGCACGGATGGTTCACGGATTCAGGTCATGGGGGATCTGACGAAGGATGACGCGGCCGCAGCGGAGTACACCGGCCCGGCCTCCGAAGAGGACTGGGGGTACGGGACCAAGCTGATGCCGTCCATCAACTACTTCATGAAGACCTTCAGCGACGCGCCGATGGGCTTCTACGTCTTCATCACGGACGGGCGTCTGGATGACTTCGAGGAGGTCAAGCAGTTCACCATCCAGCTCTCGAAAGACATGGCGGCGAAAAAAGTCAACCCCGTCAAGATGGTGCTCATCGGCGTGGGGCCGGAGATTGACGAGAAGCAGTTGGAGGATCTCGACGACCTTCCGGACACCTGCGACCTGCCCGTCGATGTGTGGGACTTCAAGGTCGCCAAGGAGATGCGCTCTCTTCTCGACATCTTCTCCGAGCTGGTGGACGAGAACAAGTGCGTGGCTCCCCGCGCCGATGTGCAGGATGACAGCGGCAAGCTCATCCGCTCGTATACGGACGGTCTGCCCATGCTGCTGAAGTTTACCCTGCCCGCAACGGCGAAGGGCTTCCGCATCGTCATGCCGAACGGCAAGACGCTGGAGCAGAAGATTCTGGCTTAAAGCAACAACCCATCACGACTTGCCTCCATGGACTCCCTGAAGTCACTATCGTCGCGAGAACTGATCAGCCTGCTCAGCCGGGGCGGAGCGCCCGTGGCCGAGGAGTGCGAGGATCAATACCAGCGCCCTCTGGCGAGGCTCTCACACGCTGAGCTGCTGGAGTTCTGCGACTACCTTGAGGAATGCGGCATGCTGCCTGCTCAGGAGAGCGGGGAGGCGGAGGCAAGTCCTCCCGCAGGGAATCAGAAGCCGGCTGCGTCGACGCATCCCGAACCGCCGCAGAAGCCGGATGAAGCTCCGAAGGCCGCACAGGCGGAAAAGCCGGCAGAGAAGCCGACCACCGCACCGACAAGTGCGCCGAACAAACTAGCGATCGGACAACCAAGCGGACAAGCGAGCAAGGGAGCGACCCAAGAGCCGTCTCCTCAACCGCTCGGCGGGGCGTTCAGCGAGCCCCTCCGGCAGCCGATCGGCCAGCCGGCCGATCATCCGGCCGATCATCCGGCCGCCCATCCGGCCACCGGAGCGGGCGACAGGACGGGCGACGACGCGTCCGGGGGATCCTCCGGGCAGGCGGTCGGCGAGGCGCCGAGGGAAGCGCCGGTCGCCGTCCCGGCTCCGGAGGGAAACGGCCGAAGAGCCGCGGACCCCGTCGCTCGGTTGGAGAAGGAGATGGAGGCTCTCCGCGACGAGCTGCACGATGCCGAGGTGCGCCTTTCGGACATGAGGCGATCCCGGGATCTTTGCCGCCAGGAGTTGGAGGCATCGCAGGCAACTCTCTCCGGCAAGATCGGCGAGCTGTGCGTTCTCCGCACCCGCTTGGAGGAGCAGAATCGTGAGATGGAGGAGCTGAGAAAGCGCCCCTTGGCGCGGTCCTCCGAAAATGCGGCGGAGCTGGAGGCGCTGCGCATGGAGCTGAAGATCTGGATGCGCAAGGCCGATGAGGCCATGGAGGCGCAGGCGGCGATGCGGCAGGAAAACGAGGCACTCCGGCGCCAACTGGAGGAAGCCGGGGCCAAAGACGCTAAGGGGGCCGGAGGAGCCAAGGGTTCCGCGGCTGCGACGAAGGCGCCCCTGCCCTCCTCTTCCGCGGCGGCACCTCAGCCGGCGAAAAACTCCCTGTTCGACCAGGTCCGGAAGACGATCCAGCACCTTGCACAAGCGGCACCCCAGCCGGCGAGAAGCTCCCTGTTCGACCTCGACGAGCCGTCGCCGCAGCCGCGGCGTCAGGCGCCACCCAAGCGACCGGAGCGGCCGGAGCGCCGCCAAGACCCCAACGAAGGAAACAACATTTTTGGAATCTGAACGGAAACGATGAATATCAAACAAGAATACCGCACCAAGCTTCTGGATTGGTACTGGCAATACGGCAGCCGCCGGCAGGGCACCTACGCGCTCTCGCGCGGAGGATGGCTGGATCGAGCCCTGAGGCTTGTGGCCGACCACACCGCCGTCGAGCGCTCGATGGTCAAATTCGCCAAGCCCACCATGGCTCTCTGGGGACCCTCGCAGAGCGGCAAGTCGACGCTGCTGGCGCGCTTCATTGACGCAGGCTCAGATGAACGCGGCGTCGGCGGGGCGCTGAGTTGGGATCCCGCCTGCCCGGCGCGCTTCAGCGGCAACAATCAGAACGGAACGGTCGCCGTCCTCAACCCGTACAATCAGGGTGCCGACGCCTCCGGCTGCGTGACGCGCTTCGTGTTGCAGGATGCGGTTCCCTACCCCGAATACCCGGTTGAGGTGGAGTTCGCTTCGCAGCAGGATATCCTCCTTTCTCTGGCCGTCGGTTACCTGAGTGAAACGACCGGCATGAACAAGAAGGGTGCGGAGGTGCACTGGGCGCCCGAGGATATGAAGGAGATTTCTCAGATGGCCACCAAGGGGAGCATCGGCACCACGCCGGACAAGGAGGCCTTTCTGCTGCTCGTCAGCGTGCTCAATGTGGTGGATATCCTCATTGACATGGAGTTCTCCCGCTACATCAACCTCTCAAAGGAATGGAAGAATCGCAGGAGCTCTCTGCTGAGCGATGATCGGCTGGTCTCCAACGTTGAGAATGTGCGCAAGTTTGCGGCCGAGCTGCTCTGGGACTCCTGGGACAACATGTCGGCCGTCTGCCGCATGCTCTGCGACAGGCGCGCCTCCTTCGGCAAGGGCAAGCGCTACTTCTGCAGCATTGAGATGGCGGCGCTGATGCTCAATATCTCGGCCGCTTCGTATTACCGCGATTCCGACTACGTGCGCGATCTGGTGGACCGCTGCACCCTGAAGGAGTTGGAGCCCGGCGTCTTCGCCATCTCGAAGGGGAGCGGGCGCGGCGACCTCTTCCGCAGTGCCGAGGACTTTGCCCTGGTGCAGGGCCTGGTCTCGCTGATCATCGTTCCCCTGCGCCGCGATGTGATGCGGGCATCGGCGCCGGAAGTGGCCGACCTCATGGAGCGGGCGGAGCTGGTCGACTTCCCCGGGGTGGCCAATGAGCATAAATCGGCGGAGCTGCTCACGGACGACAAGCTAGCTCTCTCCTACACGGGCAAGGACGGCAAGCAGCCGCTCTTTGCGCTCACGCAGGTGATGAAGCGCGGCAAGACGGCCTCCATCGTCGTCAGCAGTGCCCGCAATCTCAACATTGACGTGTTCTCCCTGCTCGTGCGCATGCCGGCCGGCACCAACTACCCCGCCCACCCCCGCCAGCTGATGGACGGCATCCGCTGCTGGTTCAAGTCGATGGGTCAGCGCACCTATCCGCTTTCCCGCGACAAAAAGCTCAAGATCAACCTCGTTCTGACCTTCTCGGCCACGCTGCTGAATCTCGTTCACGCGAGCGGGCTCGGCATGATCGGGCTTGAGGGCGTTTTCGATAAATTGAGGGGCATGGGTGATTTGGCGTCCCCGGAGGTGGTGGATACCTTCTGCATCAACTACCCGCAGTTCCCGGACGGCAAGATCCAGATGGAGAGCCGCGAGGAGAAGGAGCAGGTCATCCGGCAGATCATGAGCGATCGCCATTTCCGCAAGCAGTTTGTCAACACGGCGGACTGCCTTTCCGAGATGGCCGATCTCGACGGCGAACGCTACGGCGGCCGCATCTACCTCTTCAGGCGCATGGCGGAGCAGTTGCAGACGACGCAGCGCCCGGCCCTGCTGGCGGCGAAGGCGGCGGCCATCGCCCAGGAGTGGGACGCCTGCATGGCCGAGGCTCTGCCGACGGGAAATTCGTCGGACATGCAGGCTCAGGATATCGAGAAGATGCTCGCGGCTCTGCGCTCTTCGGACATGTCGCACAAGGAGCGGGCCGCCCAGATTCTCTCCTTCGAGAATGTCGAGCCGGATGTGCTCGAGGTGCTGCCGCGCCGCGAATCCCGACTGGCGGAATACACGCGCAATCAGATCAACCTCTGGATGGAGTCGGCCAAGCGCTGCCCGCTGCAGAGGGGGCTCGGCTTTGAAAATGAGGAACACCGCTCACGCGTGATCGGCTATCTCGCCGAGCGCCTCGCGGACGGCTCCGAGCTCCGCGACTGGCTGCTGGAAATGGGTCTGCCGGACGATCGCGAAGAGAGCAAGGAACGCCGCCGCCTCGTGGCTACGTACATGGTCAACAAGCTCTTTTCCGGCAAGTCGCCGCACAAGCCCGAAAGCGCCTGCATTGCCGAGCTGTGCGACTTGGGCAACCACGACGTGGCGACTCTGGAGGGCGAGCTGTCCCCCTACTATAAAAATGTCGTGTGCCCCTTCATCCGCACGCTGGAGGAGCTCAAGAGCAGCGGAGGCGGAAGGCAGCGACCGAAGCAGCCCGGCGATGACGAACTGGCCGCCCTGCTGGCGAACGGCTGACGGATATGAACAACAACCCTACATTCTGAGACAGACATGAACGACACGCAGCAACCCAAGCGCGATGATGCGGTCACGACGACGATTCGGGTCATGCCCAATTCCGGGCATCACTACTTTTTCATTCCCTTCAAGAAGGATTTTCTGGCGGCTCACGGAGGCCCGCAGGGAGAACTGACGAAACGCTGCCGAAAGAACCAGTCTCCCTGGAGTCCCTGCCCCACGGTCGACTCGAGCGAGCCGGCCCGGTGGATCCGCTACCGCTTCGGCTATCAGGGCCAGCGCTCCAACGTGGGCATCTGGATTGCCGTTGAGAGCAACCTCGGCACCGTGCGCCGAGGCACGGTGCTGAAGGTTTCGGAGGTGACGACACCGCCGCCGGCGGACCAGCAGCCCACCACGCCGTTCCGCTATGCCTCTGAGGCAACCTTCAAGCAGGCGACCTCGGGCTCCGACGTCTTCGCCATTCAGCTTCCCACGTCTTCGGCGACCGACAAGGAGGAGGATGCGCGGCTGCTCCTTGAGATCGTCTGGGTGCAGGCGCCCTCCGCGCCCATCGATGTCGATATCATTGTTGACTTCGGCAACACGCGCACCGTCGTGCTCGCTCTGGAGAACAATCCCGAGATGGCCAAGAACGGCCGACTCTCGGCCATTTGTAAAAATATTCTCTTCCTGCCTCGCGGGGTGGAGTACCCCGAGCCGCGACAGCTGGATCCCCGAGACCTGAAGCGCGCCTCCATTACGGACTCGTGGTTCCTGCTGCAGGAGCCCCAGTTCTCGGAGTGGGACTACCCCCCTCACCAGAATGAGAAAACGCCTTTCTTCACGGTGAAGGAGTACGTCGAGGAGAAGGAGACGGTGATCGAGAAGGGGACGTTCAGCTCGAAAAAGGTGGAGAAGCTGCACCATTACTGCGTGGAGCGCATTCCGCAGATGTTCGTGGAGATTTCTCCGGTGTTGATGGGCGCCGAGGCCAAGGAGCTCTTCAACAACATCGATCTGACGCCCGGTCTCAATGTCTCGATGAGTTCTCCCAAGCGCTATCTGTGGGATCACGAGTCCTTCGGTGATCGCGGCGGCCAGCTGCTCTGGAATCTCAACGAGAATCCCTGGACTCAGTATCGCCCCAAGGATCGCCAGAATCTGCTGCACGGGCAGATTTGCCGCTACATGTATCCCGACGGCCACTTCTGGGAGATTTCGGAGCCTCCCTTCCTCGACAAGGACGAGCTTCAGCGCCCGCACTGCTTCCCGGAGCGCCCGCACTATCCGCGCTGCTGCGCCATGGTGTGGTCGGCCCTCAGCATCATTGAAAACGCCTATCGGCAGATCACCTCGTCCAGCTGGCGCAAGGGGAACAATGAGTACGTGAACCGCCGCCTGCGCAACATACACGTCACCTTCCCCTCGGGCTGGATCGCGCAGGAGAAGCTCTACTACAAGCAGGCCTGGCAGCAGGCCGTCAATATCTTCACGCTGGCTCACATGGAGAATCAGACGCCCATCGGCCAGAGCAGGGGATGCGACGGGCAGCCGGAATTGATCGTCAAGCTCGATGAGGCGGTGGCCTCGCAGCTTCCCTTTGTCTATTCGGAGATCCGCCGCCTCGGCAACGCGAATCTGTGGATTCAGCTCTACGGCCGTCGCTGCACCGCCGCGCAGGCCGCTTCAAATTCCGCCGCGGAATACCGCAACTGGAAGACGCGCGTCATGACGATCGATATCGGCGGCGGCACCTCCGACACCACGGTCGTGGAGTACCGCAACGACGTCCCGGACTCGGGCGTGTCGCTGCGCTACCGGGTGCTGTTCCGCGATTGCTGCTCGTTTGCCGGCGATGCCGTGACGAAGGCGATTATCGAAAAGGTGCTCCTGCCCTCCCTGCTCGAGGCCAGGGCCATTGACCTCGATTCGGAGGAGGCCGACATTATCGATCGCGTCATCAAGGGGCCGCACAACACGCAGGCCTCGCGAGCGATGTGGCAGCGCATCACGACGCTCTTCTTCCTGCCGATTGTCCGCCAGTGGCTCAGCGATGCGGTGACCTTCCAGGACACCGGTGCCATCTTCCGCGAGAAGGACGGCACGCACTTCCGCACCAACCGGGATTGCGGCGTGGACGATCTGGTGATCAACGAGTTCAACGCCATTCTGCGCGATGCCGGCATCGCGGCCAATGTGGCGGATGCCGAAGACCGCCTCAGCTATGATCCGGCCCTCATCAACGAGTGCATCCGCGAGGAGCTGACCATCGGGCTTGAGCCGCTGGGCAAGTTCGTATCGGCCTATGACGTAGATCTCGTCACGCTCAGCGGCAAGATCTCTGAGATGCCGATTGTCTTTGAGCTCCTCTGCGAGTATCTGCCCATTCGCCCGCAGCGCATTGTGCGCATGAAGAACTTCCTGGCCGGCGACTGGTATCCGATGGCCGAGGACGGTCGCCACATTGATGACGCCAAGACGGTCACCTCTGTCGGGGCGGCGCTCTTCGCCGCCTCGGAGAGCAAGCTGCTCGGGGCGAGCTGGTCCATTATCGAGGATCGCCAGGAGGTGGAGCCGATCCGCAACTTCTGGGGCGTCATGCGCAAGGGCAAGGGCTTCGGCACCATCCTGCTGAGCAACGAGGATGAAAGCAACAAGCAGAACGTGTGCGAGATCGCCGGCGAGTCGTATTACGGACACCTGATGACGCTGGAGAGCTATATCGGGCGCCAGAAGTATTACTCCAAGTACTCCACCCCCGAGCAGCAGTACCAGCTTCACTGGATCGGCGACCCGCAGGAGGCACCGCGCGCCGCGCTGGCCGTCTGCATTCAGCGCAGGATCAACGAGGAGAATGATGACGACATTGAACTCGTCAACGTGCAGACGACGGATCCCATGGATGCCCAGTGTGATATGAGCAAGGTGAAACTCATGCTCAAGACGCTGCCTCCCGAGGGCTTCTGGATGGAGGAGGCGATGTTCAACATTTACCGATAAGTGATCATGATGACGGATTCCCCATTCCCTGCATCCGCCGAAGGCGGATCTCTCTCCCCGGAGAACCACCCGGCGGAGATCTCGGCACCGACTGCCTCCCACACTCCCCCCCAACAACCGGGCATCTTCGAGAGGCTCAGCCAGCTCTGTTCTGAGCTGAGCACCCGGTTGACGAAGCTGGACTCGCGCGTCGAAGAGCTGGAAAAGCAAAGCAACGCCACAGCTCCCACTTCAGCAGCTCCCACTCCGACCTCTCCCGCTCCGGACTCCCCCGCACCGACCGCTCCCGGGGAGGATCCGCAGGCATGCCCGGCTGAGCCGGCGGCAACGGACGCCCCCGCGCCGCAACAGTCCGAGGACGAGACTTCGGAAGCGGCCCGCCGTCTCGATTTTCTGCAACGCAAGTACGATGATGTCTGCCAGCGCTGCGAGGAGTTGGCAGCGTCCAATCAGCAGTTGAGGAGCGAGCGCGACGCCGATGCGCGACGCATCGAGGCCCTGCGGGCAGAGCGCGACGAGTCGCAGCAAGCAGCTCAGGAGGCAGCCGCGCGCTTGGATCGCGCGCTGGCCGACAGCAACAGCGTTCGCGAGTGCGTCCGGCAACTGGAGGACGAATGCCGGGCCAAGGATGAGCAGTTGCAGGCCAAGGATCAGCTGCTGGAGTCCCGCGAGCAGCAGTTGCAGGCCCATGAACGGCAGTTGCAGGAGTCGCAGGTGCAATACGAGAATTGCCGGGCCGATCGCGACGAGGCTCACCGACAGCTCGCGGCCTGTGATGCCGAACTTCGACAAGCGAAGGAGGAGAGCCTCCGCCTGCAGCGCGAGGCCGATACCCTGCGGGCGGAAAGCGCGCGGCTTGCGCAGGACCGCGACGCGGCTCGACGAGAATCGGGTGAGCTCTCTGCCCAAGTGCAGCGTTTGCAGGAGGAGCTCCGCCGCGCCGAGGAGCAAGAGCAGCAGCTGAACGCCGATCTTTCCGCGGCACGGCAGAAGGGCCGGGAGCTTCAGGACGCCCTGACTCAAGCCCAAGCTCAGGCAGCGGACGTGAAGAAGCAGTTGGACTCCCTGAGCATCCTGCGCGGGCGCCTCTGGCCTGCCTGTTTGCGCGTGGGGGCTCTGGAGAGCTTCGCCGAGGAGTGGCACCGGCAGCTGGATATGCCCTCGGCCGACCCCACGCTGCTCTCCATGTTCGCCAACATCTTCTCCTGGAGTTGCGCCAAGGAGCTGGCGCTGCGGGAGGGAGCGGACGATGCCATTCTGGAGCAAACGGCTACGTCGGCTCTGTACTCCTTCAGCAAGTTCCTCTTCGACTGGCTGTATCGCGCCGGGAAGAGCGCCGAGGAGGTGGAGCAGATCAGCTTCGCGCTGGCTGCGGAAATCAACGACGAGCTTGAAAAGGCGAATGCCGGCTACCGCATCGGCGACGACGAGGTGGCCATCGGCGATTCCTACTCGAGCAAGACCATGGTGCCCTCGCCGCAGGGGGCCCCCGTGGGCTCGGTGGCATCGCTGCAAGCGTGGTGCATTAAAAACAAATCGGGTTCCGTCTGCCTGAAAAAGGCTCTCGTGTGCCTCAGCTAAACCACAGCCCTCGACACGACCATGGCTATACGCGTCATCCCCGGCAAGGGCCTTGAATTTGATATGGACCATTACGTCCGCCTGCGAACCTACGTGGGCGGGCCGGATTACTGGTATCAGGACAATCAGCGAGTGCTGCGCAGCAAGCTGCACCCCTTTTTGCCCGAAATGTCCTTCAATCCGGAAAACAACACCGTTCTCGCGAGTCTGGTGGAAGACGGTGTCGAATGGCTGAGCCAGAGCTGTGATATTTCCGAAGCGAAGAGCATTCCCACGTCCGAGCGCAAACGTCTGGAAGACATCCTGACGGCCCTGAAGCAAGAGGTGGAGTCCGGCTCCAAGGATGCGAACACGAGCAAGCTCATCAGAGAATTCAAGCTGCCGGATCACACCAAGGCGCCGGAGATGTATCGCATTTTCACCAAGGGGCATCAGCGCCGCCTGGCCATTATCTGGGGCATGGAAAAGGAAAACGCGGCCTCGGTGCCGGTCAGCATGCTCTCCGGGCATTTGGATCGCACCCTGCCCACCAAACAAGGGTGCTCCGGCGGAACCGCCTTTCTCATCGGGTTCATCGCCGCAGTAGGTGTTGTGCTGTATCTCTACGGCTGTGACGAGGATACTCCGGCGCCGGGAGAGGGGACGCATCCGCTCGTCAGCAACGACGCGCCCGATGTCTTCCATGACAGCGGGATGCCGGGCACGGCGGATGAGACAGCAGATTTCCCCGCAGATAGTTCCGCCGACTTCCCTGCGGATGGCTCCGCAGGTGAGACCATCGGCACCCCGGCGGACGCTTCCTCAGGTGCCGTCGCCGGCACCCCGAGTGTTCCCTCGGGTACCCCCGCCGGGGACGCATCCGGCACTCCGAATGTGCCCGCGAACGGAGCGAGCGGCACCCCCGACGCGCCCACCGATGGAGCAAGCGATGCTGCTCCGGATACCCCTGCAAATGGCGCATCCGGTACCCCGAATTCCCCCGCCGATGAAGTCGGCAACACGCCCGCGGATACCCCCGCCGATGAGACCGGCGACACGCCCGCGGATACTCCCGCCGATGAGACCGGCGACACGCCCGCGGATACCCCCGCCGATGAGACCGGCAACACGCCCGCGGATACCCCCGCCGATGAGACCGGCAACACGCCCGCGGATACCCCCGCCGACGAGACCGGCGACAACCGGGACACTCCCGCAGATGAAGCTGCCGGCGCAGCCAAGAGTCCGCAGAGCCTTTCCGGCGCGGAGAAGACGATCACGCTTCCGGACTCCGGTGCCATCAACGAATGCATCACCCCCGCCGTGTACCTCGTGAAGGTTCGGAGGAACGGTCAGCTGATCAGCACGGGGACGGCCTTCTGCGTCTCCCCCGACGGCAAGTTCATCACTAATGCGCACGTGGCGAAAGAGTTCGGCAAACCCGGCATCAGCTATGAACTGGTTTCCCACAAGGGCGCCACGCTGAAGGTGGCCGCCTGCCCGTGGAGCAACGCCGATAAAGACCTGGCGATCCTCACCTCCCCGGCCGCCGATCTCGCCTTTCTGAAGCTGGATCGGCAGAACAAGCCCAAAGTGGGCGACCCGATCTACATCAAGGGCTTCCCGCAGGGCATCGACAA
The DNA here is from genome assembly GCA_900548895.1 of uncultured Akkermansia sp. Taxonomy (GTDB): domain Bacteria; phylum Verrucomicrobiota; class Verrucomicrobiia; order Verrucomicrobiales; family Akkermansiaceae; genus Akkermansia; species Akkermansia intestinavium. Next base: position 21,787 of record URLZ01000017.1, on the reverse strand, counting down.
TTTCACCGAGGGCAAGGTTTCCGGGCTGAGCGAATACAAGGGGAACCTCATCGTGAGGCACCCGGCGCCCACCAGCCCGGGCTCCAGCGGCTCGCCCATCGTTCGCCCCGATGCCGCCGTGACGGCTGTTGTCATCGGCGCCTTCGAGGGAGGGCAGAATCTCAACGTGGCCATTTGGGTGGGCGATCTGCCGCAGGAGGTGCTGAAGCAGCCGACGGAAGGCGCCGTGCAGGCTCCCCCGACCGATGCACCCGCAGCTTCGCCGTCGCCCGACGATGCGCCCGCCGGTTCCGAGGAGCCGGCGCAGGCGGATGCGCCCTCGACAACGACTGCGGGTTCACCCGATTCGGCGTCCTCCGATGAGCCCGCAGGTTCTGATGAGCCGTCCTCGGCGGATCCGTCCTCAGCTTCGCCGGCACCGTCCGGCGAGTCCTCGGATTCAACCGAACCGTCTCCGGCGGATGCGCCCTCAACTTCTCCCTCAGGTTCGCCCGATTCCCCGCAGGCAGGGGGGACCCCTGCCCCGCCCGTCAAGAAGCTTCCCCCGCCGAATGTGATGGTCACCGCCTCGTCCATGCCGGTTGAGGTGAGTGTCGTCAAAACGGAGGCGGGAGAGGGCTCGAGCTGCATCGTGACGCTGATGGTCAAGCCCAAGCGAGAGCTGAAGTCCGTCACGGTGGACGGCAAGTCGCCGTCGGAAGACGGGACGGTTCAGGTCACCGTGACGCCTCCGGCCAGCGTTGAAATCGAGGCCGTCACCGCTGAAGGCAAGCGCTTCGTCGACAACCCCGAGATCCGAACCGAACTTCCCGACGAAAACGACAATTCATCCTTACTACACACACATGAAGAACAATAGTCCTCTCACGGATCCGCAGAAAGGCCTCACCTCGGCCGAGGTTAAGGCAAGTCGCAAGGCCCATGGCTCCAACGTACTGACCCCGCCCGAGCGCGACCCTTGGTGGGTGCAGCTGGCCGAAAAGTTCACGGATCCGCTCATCGTCATCCTGATGGTGGCCGCGGCCATCTCCTTCATCCCGGTCATCTTTGTTCCCGGGCACAGCTGGATTGAGAGCGCGGGCATCATCTGCGCCGTCCTCCTCGCGACCTTGGTCGGCTTTATCAACGAATACAGGGCGAACAAGGAGTTCGACATCCTCAACAAGGTCGGCGATACCGCCCCCGTGCGCGTCCTGCGCGACGGAAAACACGCCAACGTTCCCCGCAGCGAGCTGGTCGTGGGTGACATCGTCACGCTTGAGACCGGCGCCGAAGTGCCGGCCGACGGCGTGGTGCTCGAGGCCACGTCGCTGAAGGTTGACCAATCGTCGCTCACGGGTGAGTCCGAGCCTGTCTCCAAGTCCCCGGACGGCCCGGAGGAGAGTTCCCCGGGCGCCTACCCGCGCTACGAGGTGCTCCGCAGCACGCTCGTGACTGAAGGCCACGGCGTGATCTGCATCACCCGCGTGGGCGACGCGACGGAGATCGGCAAGGTCGCCGAGGCTGCCTCGGTGGAGAGTGACGAGAAATCGCCGCTGAACCGCCAGCTCGACGGACTCTCCAAGGGCATCAACGTGGTGGGCTCTTCTCTGGCCTTTTTCCTCTTTGTCTCTCTCGTGGCTCACGATGCCATCATGGGTCGGTTCGTGCTGGACTCCAACCAGTGGTGCTTCCTAGCCGGCATCTTCGTGTCGATGGGCATCATCCTGCTCAAGGTCTGGTACCCCATCCTTCAGGATCTGCTCGGCTATGCCCACATTGAGCTGCCGGCTCCGGGCATCGTCGAGGCTGAGGGCGCCGGCAGCTGGATCAAGTGCCTCGTGGCGGGCTTGGTCGTCTTCTGTATCATTGCGGGCGTGATGCTGGCCACGGGCATGCTGACGACGGATCCCGCGACTTGGATGCCGGCCGCTGCCGCCGAGGACATTCTGCTCTACTTCATGATTGCCATCACCCTGATTGTGGTGGCCGTTCCCGAAGGTCTGCCGATGAGCGTCACGCTGAGCCTCGCCTACAGCATGCGCAAGATGGCCCGGCAGAACAATCTCGTCCGCCACATGGACGCCTGCGAGACCATCGGTGCCGCGACGGTTGTCTGCTCGGACAAGACGGGTACCCTCACGATGAACCGCATGAGCGTGCGCCGCGTGGAGTTCCCCGAGGTGGAGGAGAAGCGTGAAAAAGCCCCCATCTTCCCTCTGCTGGCCGAGGCGGTGTCCGTCAACTCGACGGCGGACTTGGATGCCGACGGCAAGGTGCTCGGCAATGTGACGGAGGGAGCCATGCTCAGCTTCCTCAGAGATGCGGGCGTGTCCTATGACGACATCCGCAAGAGCACCCCGGTGGTCAGCCAGCTGCCCTTCTCCACGCTCAACAAGTTCATGGCCACCTGCGTGCACTCGAAGGTGCTCAACGGGCGCCCAGTGGTCTACGTGAAGGGCGCGCCTGAGATCGTGCTCTCGCGCTGCAGCTCCGCCTACGGCGAGGCGATGACGGCGGAGAAGCGCGAGGCCATTCTTCAGGGGATTGCGACGGCGCAGCGGCAGGCGATGCGCGTGCTGGGTCTGGCCTACCGCGAGGGTGAGCCGGCCCATGCGGAGGAGATTCTCAAGTCCTGCACCGACCTGACGTGGATGGGCTCCTTCGTGATTCAGGACCCGGTGCGCCCGGATGTTCCCGATGCCGTGGCCTCCTGCCGCCGCGCGGGTGTCGACGTCAAGATCGTGACGGGCGACAACAAGGAGACCGCCTGCCAGATCGGCCGTGAAATCGGTCTGCTGCCCGAGGGTGCTCCCGCTGCAGGTGCGGTGCTGACGGGTGAGGAGTTCGGCGCCATGAGCGACGAAGAGCTGCGCCGCGCGGCCCCCGGGCTCAAGGTTCTTTCCCGCGCGAAGCCTCTGGACAAGCTCCGCCTCGTCAAGGCGCTGCAGGAGGATAATCAGGTGGTCGCCGTCACGGGCGACGGCACGAACGATGCTCCCGCCCTCAATCAGGCGGATGTCGGCCTCTCGATGGGTATCACGGGCACCTCGGTCGCCAAGGAGGCGTCGGATATCATTCTGCTGGATGACTCCTTCTCCAGCATCACGAAGGCGATTCTGTGGGGCAGATCGCTGTATCGCAACATTCAGAAGTTCATCGTGTTCCAGCTGACGGTCAACGTGGCGGCCTGCGGCATTGCCGCGCTCGGGCCCTTCATCGGCTGCGAACTGCCGCTGACGGTGACGCAGATGCTCTGGGTGAACCTCATCATGGATACCTTTGCAGCTCTCGCACTCGCAACGGAGCCGCCGAGCAAGGATGTGATGGAGCAGGCGCCCCGCAACAAGCTCGCCTTCATCATCACGCCCTCCATGTGGCGCTGGATTCTCATCATGGGCATCGCCTTCATCGTCGCCCTCGTGGCCTACATCCGCCACATCACCCCGGGCGGCAGCGAGGCGAGCATCCACGATGTGACGGTGCTCTTCACCGGCTTTGTCATGCTGCAGTTCTGGAACCTGTTCAATGCCCGCGTCTACGGCACGAACAACTGCTTCCTCAAGGGCTTGTTCGGCAATATGTCCTTCGTGGCGATTGCCGTCATCATCTTCGTCGGTCAAGTTCTGGCGGTTCACTACGGCGGCGATATCCTCCGCACGGTTCCCCTGAGCCTGAAGGAATGGCTGATCATTGCCGCCGTGACCTGCCCGGTGCTCCTCATCGGAGAGGTCGTGCGCCTGGTCGGCCGCATGCAACACAAACACTGAGGCAAAAAGGTTATGTGGAATATTCTCGGAGGAATTCTCCTGATTCTCGCCGGCGCCAGTGGGGACTACGTCCTCACGGGAACGGAAAGCAGCTCGGCCCTCATCTGGGTGGGCGTCGGTCTCATCGTATGGGGTCTGATTCAGCTCGGCCGCAGCAATTGAGCTGCCGCTGACGACTGGAGCACAGCCGCTTCCGGCTCTTGCACGAATCGACAAGGGCTGGGAAGCGGGGCTAAAAAACGAGCTCACCACCCATCATGGGGAGGTGAGCTCTCTGCTTCAGGATCGGCTGAAAAGCGGCTCGGTGCGGCATGCCGTCAGCCGGCAACTCACCAGCCCTCAACCACAAGGCGCCTGCGGGCCTCGGCATGACCCTGCCTCGCCGCCGCGCGGTACCATTTCAGGGCCTCGGCCACGGCCTTGGGGCCTTTTTGTTCATCATAATAACAACCAAGCCAAAACTGCGCATCAGCCAACCCCTGCTCAGCCGCAGCCCGGCACCAAGCGACGGCCTCCTCCAAGGACTCGTCAACGCCCTCGCCGCTCTCATAGCAGCAGGCGAGCCGGAACTGAGCCTCCGGCATCCCCTGCTCAGCCGCGGCTCGGCACCAGGCGACGGCCTGCTCCAGGGACTGGCCAACACCCTCGCCCTTCGCATAACAGCAGGACAGATTGAACTGGGCATCCGGCAGCCCCTGCTCGGCCGCGGCCTCATACCAGCGGAAGGCCTCTTCGGGCGAGGCCTCGGTGCCGACGCCGTCGGCATAGCAGAGGGCCAGGGCGAACTGAGCCTTCGCGTTTCCCTGCTCGGCGGCCGCGCGGTACCACTTCACGGCCTCAGCCGGCCGGGGCTCAGGCATTCCCATGCCCTCTTCACAGCTCAGCCCGACCATGTACTGCGCGGGGGCGTGTCCCTGCTCCGCAGCGGCGCGGTACCACTTGAGCGCTTCCGTCAGCGAGCGTTCAACGCCGAGACCGTTGAGACAGCAGACAGCGTAACTATGCTGGGCTTGAGCGATTCCCTGCTCGGCGGCGGCGCGATACAGGCGGGCGGCCTCAGCGTCCGACTGCTCGGTGCCCTTGCCGAGATGGCAGCAGTGAGCGAGGGCGAGCTGAGCGCGCGCGTGCCCCTGCTCGGCGGCGCGGCGATACCAGTCCACGGCTCGGGTGATGGAGCGCTCTTCGCCGCGACCGGTTCGGAAGGCCTCGGCCAAGTTGAACTGAGCATCGGCGTCGCCTTGCTCAGCCGCAGCGCGGCAGCGCGCGAGGGAGTCGGGCTCGGAACTTGCGGAAGGAGAGGAATCGGGGGTTGAATGAGATAAATGGTGGTTCATACGATTTTCATATAAAGATGTTCTGTTGCATTTACCTGATCCTTTTCGGGGCGCCCCACCCGAGGGACAGCTCCCCACCCGCAGCAGAGAAGGCGCCCCCCTGTGGGCAGAGCCTCAGGGAAGAGCGGCGGGTACGTCGGGCATGGCGGGAGCATCGTGGCGGTCGCCCAGGCCCTCCAGATCGCGCTCGGGATCGGCCTCCGGAACGAGAAAATCATCCGAGATCACAGGGGCGACGCCCTCCGAGGCGCTTCCCGAGGCATCGAGCGCGCCGTCTTGCGCGAAGGCGGGCGGAAGGGTGCCGGTGGCGTTTGCCGTTGCGGCGTTTTCCTTTGCGGCGTTTTCCGCAGCGGACGCAGCGGTGTCACCGCCGGCTGCCTGTTCGGGGGCCGGCTGCTCGGCGGGTGCGGCAGCGGGCTGCGCTTCCTGAGCGGGCGCCGACTCCGCAGCGGCGTCCTTCGCCTTGCCTTCCTCAGATGAATCGCCGCAGCTTGCGAGGCTCAGTAAGGTCAGGGCCATCAGGGCTTTCATTCGTTGATTCGCGTTCATGCTTGGTCGTGGAGATGGTGGACATCGGGCGCGCGTCCAAGCGCCCGCATCATGGTAGCAGAGAGCGACCCTCATCTCAAGTGCAAAACCCCTTGTCGGGCGAACATCCCCGTCGAGCGGCAAAGGACCGAACCTCGCACCGGGTGCTGATGAGGGAACCCGCGCGAACCGACCCCGGTGGCCCCGCGTCGGAAGTCACGCGCGGGGCTCGCTCGTGATCGGTTCGGGTGCTCGCGAGAACCCGGAGCGCGCCGCCCGCGCGTAGATGAGAGGCGCCCGCGCGAGCTGCTCCGGCAGGTTGTGCCGCCCTGCCGGGGCCGGCGGAAGGCGCCCCGCCGAGCCCGGACGGAGCCCGAGGCGGGGGCAAAACGAGCCTGAGACGGGGCCAAAGCGGGGCCGAATATACATCTTGCCAGCGCGGAGCGGAGCTGCTACAATGCACGCACACATCATGAACATTGACACCATTTGCGTCCAGAGCGGCTGGAACCCCAAAAAGGGCGAGCCGCGCGTCCTGCCCATCTATCAGTCCACCACCTTCCGATACGAGACGAGCGACCAGATGGCCCGCCTGTTTGATCTGAAGGACGCCGGCTTCTTCTACACCCGCCTCCAGAACCCGACCAACGAGTGCGTCGCGAAAAAGATCGCCGAGCTCGAGGGCGGCGTCGCCGCCATCCTCACCTCCTCCGGCCAGGCCGCCTCCTTCTACTCCATCTTCAACATCTGCGAAGCCGGCGACCACTTCGTCTCCACCTCCGCCATCTACGGCGGCACCTACAACCTCTTTGCCGTCACGCTCAAGAAGCTGGGCATCGAGGTCACCTTCGTCGATCAGGACGCCCCTGAGGAGGAGATCAGCAAGGCCTTCCGCCCGAACACGAAGTGCCTCTTCTCCGAGACCATCTCGAACCCTTCCCTTCAGGTGCTCGACATCGCCAAGATGGCCCGCATCGCCCACGCCCACGGCGTCCCCCTGATTGTCGACAACACCTTCGCCACCCCGATCAACTGCCGTCCCTTCGAGTACGGGGCCGACATCGTGATGCACTCGACGACCAAGTACATGGACGGCCACGCCACGCAGGTCGGCGGCGTGATTGTCGACAGCGGCAAGTTTGACTGGGCGGCCCATGCAGACAAGTTCCCCGGGCTCTGCACGCCCGATGAGTCCTACCACGGCCTCGTGTACACGGAGGCCTTCGGCGAGGGCGCTTACATCACGAAGTGCACCGTGCAGCTCATGCGCGATCTGGGCTCCATCCCCTCCCCCTTCAACGCCTTCCTGCTCAACCTCGGGCTCGAGACGCTGCACCTGCGCGTGCCGCGCCACTGCGAGAACGCGCAGAAGGTCGCGGAGTTTTTGGAGAAGCAGCCCGACGTCGCCTGGATCAACTACTCGGGCCTGCCGAACAACCCCTACCACGAGCTCGCGCAGCGCCAGTTTGACGGCGGCCGCAGCTGCGGTGTGGTGACCTTCGGCATCAAGGGCGGCCGCGAGCGCGCGATCAAGTTCATCGACAGCCTGAAGCTCACGGCCATCGTCACGCACGTGGCGGACGCGCGCACCTGCGTGCTGCACCCGGCAAGCCACACGCACCGACAGCTCTCCGACGAGCAGCTCATCGAGGCCGGCGTGCGCCCGGATCTCATCCGCTTCTCCGTGGGCATTGAGGACGCCGACGACATCATCGCCGACCTCCGCCAGGCCCTCGCCGCCATCGCCGAGAGCTAAATCAGGTTTCCCTTACCTCAAGCCCTGCGAGCCCGACCCGCCCGCAGACAGAAAATCCCCCTGTGCCCGCGGCGCAGGGGGATTTTTTGGCGAGAGAGGGAGAAGGGATTCCTCAGCCTCCTCCGGCACCCGCGCTCAGGCCCCGAGAGGCAGAGGAGGAAACGGAGACACGCGAGGTTCATCAAGCCGAGAGCTCAAGATGAGCCTCAAGCTCCCTCTGAAACTCGGGCGTCGTGCAGCTCGACCGTCCACGGGATGTCTTCCTGCGTCTCCAGAGACGCGGCATCAGAAAGGTAGATGCGCGCAACGAGACGGCGCAGCGTCGCATTTTGCCGCAGCTTTTGGACGACGTTCACCGAATGACCGCTCGGGAAACAGGCCGGAACCTCCCGCGGCATCTCACAGTGAAACACGAAATGACAGGTCGCACCCTCGGGGAGGAGTCCGCGAAGAGCCTCCGGCAGCTCCGCAGATCGCAGGTACCCCAAGCTGTCCGCAATCTTGGCTGCCAGCTTCGCCGGCATGTTTCGGATGGTCTTTTCCGACGGAAGGTGGTTGAGCACGCGGTAGTCCTTCACCTCGACGAGCCAATGCGGCGAGGGCTCCTCATCGGGTAGAGCAACGAGATCCACGCGACTGATGGACGACGCGCGACGATCGTTCCGCTGCACCCACGCATCAAAGTCGATGAAGCGCACCGTCTCCGCGATGAAGGTCACACTCTCATCCACCGTCGCGCGGCGGAGAAGCTCCAACTCAGATTCCATGGCGATAAATCTCCATGAGGCGTTCATCCTGATCGACCTGAGCATCCAGCGAAGCCAGATCGGGCAAACCGTTCATATCCGAAGCGCACGCGATTTGGACATGCTGTTCGGGCGTGCTCCCGGGCTGCAGCGTAAAATAGCGCGGCTCATACCCAGCCCCCGCATCGACGCGCTCCCGCGAAGCCCTCTCCAGCAAATACAGTTCTCGGAGCAGAAATAGGCTGTGTGTCGCGATGAACACCTGCGTCCCCCGCTCCACCAGCGTCTGAATCGTCGCCGCGACCCGGCGCACCAGCAGCGGGTTCAGATTGGCCTCAGGCTCGTCCCAGAAGAGCACCGAGCCTTGGGTCAGCGAGCCGTTCGCAATCAGGTGAGCCACCGTCGCAATTTTTCGCAGCCCTTCGGAGAGTAAGTGCGCCTCCAGTTTCCCGTTATCCTTACTGCGCAAATAAAAGCGCCCGTTTTCCAGCACGACGGTGCCGTTGAGCACCTCGGGAGCCTGCAAGGGATCCAGCAGCGTCGAACACTCACGGCGCTTGGGCCCCTTGGAGAGCGGGCGCCCCAGCATGCGCGCCAAATCGTACCATGTCTCCTCAAAGGGAATCTCTACACTTTCATACGTGCCCGTGAAGTTCGGATAGATGGAGAGCATCTCACGGGTCGGGAGGTAAACGCTCAACTTGTCATTCCAGCTCGCGGGGAAAGCCTCGACAGAGACAGCCTCGCTTGACTGCGTGGAGAACGAATAGCGCAGCTCGTGACCTGCTTCCAGACTCATGCACACATCCGCGCGGCAGCGGCCCTGCTGGCGCCGCGTCAATCGCCCGAGCGCATCGGGGCGAAAGATTCCCTTGAGGCGGCGCGCAATCGCCGTCTCAAGATGCTTTTTGGTGGGCGCTGCGGCCCCCTCCATTTCGCTCACCAGGGCGCGCAAGTTGGCGTAGAGCAGCTTCATCAGGTGCGACTTGCCCGTGCCGTTCTGCCCGACAAAGACGTTAAGGCCGCTTGAAAAGCGGAGCTGAGCCTGATCGAAAAGCGTGAAATTCTGAACCGATAGGGTCGAAATCATGCCCCATGGTACCATCTTTCGCGCAACTGTCAAGATTTCACGATACCCTCAGCGCCCACCGGCATCCGCACATCACCCGAGCCGCGACCCTGCACCGCCCCGTTCCGCACCCGCGCGAGGGCCCGCAATGCCCCCGCAAGTCCGCAAATCCGAAAACAGGGAACCGAAAAACCGCCGCTCCCCCGAGAGGTCACAAGCCCGTGGGCCGAGAAAGACGAAAAGCCCGCTGCCGTTCTCGCGGCAGCGGGCTTCTGCGATAAAATCAGCAGCGGGGGACTCAGAGAGCCTTGAGCTCCTCGATGGCCGCCTGAAGCGAAGCGGCGTCCTCGATGGAGATCACCTTCGCCTCCTTGCAGATGCGGCCCATCATGCCCGCGAGAGTCTTGCCCGGGCCCATCTCGATGAAGAGGCGCTCGCCCTTCGCGATGAGATCCTGCATGCTGGCGGCCCAGCGCACCGAGCCGCAAACCTGCGCACCCAGCATCGCGCGGATGTCGTCCGTGCTCGTCACGGGGCGAGCCTCATAGTTGCAGTACACCGGCACCGACGGCATCTGCATCGGCACCACGGAAAGCTCCGGCAGCAGCTTCTGCTGCGCGCTCTTCATGTAGCGGCTGTGGTAGGCGCCAGCCACGTTGAGCTTCTTGGCCAGCTTGAAGCCCGCGGCCTTCGCGCCGGCCACGGCCTTGTCCACGCCCTCCACCGAGCCCGAGACCACCGTCTGGCCGGGGCAGTTGTAGTTGGCCACGTCGATACCGCACTCGTCGGCGAGCTTCTGCACGGCCTCATCGCTGCCGCCGATCATCGCCGCCATCGTGCTCGGCTCGGCCTGGCAGGCCTCCTCCATGTAGGCGCCGCGCTTCTGCACGAGCTTGAGGCCGTCCTCCATCGTGAAGGTGCCCGCCGCCGCATGCGCCGTGAACTCGCCGAGCGACAGACCGGCAGCCGCCGTGGGCTCAATCGCCACCGCGCTGCTCAGCAGCTTCCAGAGCACGAGCCCGTGCAGGTAGAGCGCCGGCTGGCAGTAGCAGGTGCGCGTCAGCTCCGCATCCGGCCCTTCGAACATCACCTTCGTCAGCGAGAAACCGAGCGCCTCATCGGCCTTCTCCATCATCTCGCGAGCCTCGGGGTATGCCTCATAAAGATCCTTGCCCATGCCCACCTTCTGGGCACCTTGTCCGGGGAAAAGAAGTACAGCTTTCATAACAAGAAACAGCGCGGAGCGCTGAGCTATACTAGGCCGAAAGCCCGAGCCTGTCAAGCTCAAAGCCCGGCGGCGCGGCGCGCTCAATCGCTCAGCAGCGGCAGCGACGCGAGCATCTTGCTGAAAGCCTCCGCCTCGAAGGGCAGATACTCGGCAATCGTCAGGCCGGCCACCGTCGCCTCCGTCGTCACCAAGCGCAGCAGGCGCCCCAGCTCCGAGAGACGCATCGCCCCGCCCCCCGAGCCGTCCCCCACGAGATCGGGATGGGCAAAATACGTCGCGTGAAAGAAGCAGGGATCGAGCACATCGACATCCAGATGCACGAGGAGGCGATCAAAGCGGCTCATGAAAGCGCGCAGCTCATCATCGCTCACAAAGGACTCCGTCTGCATGCGGAACGGCACCCCGGCCTCGCGCAAAAAGCGCTCCTGGTAATCCAGCAGCCCCTGCAAGCCCACATAGAGCAGCTCGTCGGGGCGGAACGGCGCGTGGCGCATCACCTCGCGCAGCGGGCCGGCCCCACGCCCCAGCAGAGCCCCCAGCACCATCGCATGGGCCCAGGGGTACCCGTTCTCCGGGAGCGAGACATCGGGATGAGCATCCAGCCAAATGATACCCGTGCGACCGCCGAACCCGTGCAGATAATCAAAGGGAGCCAGCGACACCAGACAGGTTCCGCCGATGGTAATCACGCGCTCGGGCCGGCATTGCTCGAGCTTCGCCTGTGCATCGCGAACGCCGTCCAGCACCGCATCAAGCGCCTTGATTCCCCGCCGCTCCGGGGGAACCGCAGCGCCCGGAGGCGCGACATCAACCGTGATGAGCGGCTGGCGAGGATTCTCCGGGAGAAGATACCGCATGAGCCTTGCCCCGAAGGCGTAGGTGTCCAGCCCGCCGCTCAGATAATCCGGATAGAGAAGTCGAACCGTCTTCACGCCTTGCACTCTACAAGATGCGCAGGGCTCTGTCAAGGCGAATGCTCGGGCGCGGCCGGAGAGAGCCGAGCCCGGAGACTCGCGAGAGAGCCTCGCCTCCGGGCCCACCGGGCCGCCGCTCCGCCTACGGCATGAGGCATCGCTCCAGATGCTCCAGGGCCTGGCCCAGCGCCGCGGAACCGTAGAAGTCCTGCTTCTCCAGGCGCTTGATCTGCGCAAACAACTCGCGCGTCGCCTGAGCGTTGGTCTTATCCAGAGGAAGGAGATAAGGCAACACCTCCTCCTGAGTGAGGGATGCTTCCCTGAACAGAGAGCGGGACTTCAGCAGACGCGCGTGCAACTGATTCGCCTGCTCAACAATCGCCGGAGCCACCGCATCAGCCCCGGCCCGGTCACTGACGGACTCGAGCGCCTTGGTCATCTCGCGGCGCTGCGCCTCATCTTCGATAAAATTCGTCGCCAGCGGACGAAGCTTCGCCGGCATCTCCGCCAGCGGATCACCACCCCCCGCAGCGGGGTCCTCCCCGCCGATCAGCTCCTCCAGCGCGGCATCCAGCTTCTCCGAGCCGTAGCAGCCCTTTGCTGCCAAGTCCCTCGCCGCACGCTCCAAGCGCGCCGTGCTCTTCTCATACTCCTCACCCACCGCGGCATAGGCGGCGCTCCGCTCCTTCTCGGGCATGCCCAGCGACATCGACTGAGAAGCCTCACTGAGGCTCTCCAGCTGCGCCGTGCTGCGCCGCACCTGATCAGCCGCAGCATCCGCCGACGCCTTGTCGCGCACCCCCTCGAGCCTATCGGCCGTGCGGTTCATGACCGCCATCGCCTTCCGAACATTCGCAACGAAAGCCGACTGTTGGGACGGTTTGGTCGATTTTGCCGCCGGGGAGGACGGGGCCTGCCGGGCCGGGCGGGACGTTGCGGCATCCGCAGGCGCGGAGGTGCCGGGCGAGGGTGCTGCGCCGACGCCGGCGGCAGCCATGAGGGAGAGGAGAAGGAGCGTTTTCATGGGGAAATGGGGGGATGAAGCGGCAGCGTATCGAGTTGCCGCCTGCATCTTCAGGATATCATCCCCACGGCCTCGCCGTCAAGATCAAAGGCCCGTTTTTCGGCCCGTCTCACCCCCGCAGATCGGCCCGCAGCATCAGCTCAACTGTATCAGCTCGCTGCATCACCGGGCGACGCAGCACCGACCACCGCCGACTCTGCTCCTGATGACACCTCCCCCTCGCCGTCGGGTTCCGCACTGTCGGGTTCCGCGCCGTCGCTTTCCTCAGCTTCGGCGGCGGCGTCAGAGCCCTGAGGCGCCCCATTGACTCCCCCCTCTCCCTCCGAAAGCTCGCGCTGCTCCTCCCGCAGGCGGCGCAGCAGCTCCGCAGCCTCAGGCAGGCCCTGCTCCGCCGCCATCGCCGCCCAGCGCTCCGCCTCGGCAGCGGACGGCGGCAACACCACGCCCTCCGCATACAGGGAGGCCAACTTGTATTGAGCCCGGGCATAGCCCTGCTCGGCCGCTTGGCGATACCACTCGGCCGCCTCCGTTCTCGAAGTCTGCTCGCCCAGCGCGGCCCCTCGCATGAGACGGTCAGCCCAGAAGGCCTGCGCTGCGGCATGGCCCGCCTCAGCCTCCCTGCGGAAAAAGGCGTCGACATCCACGAGCGCACCGACCTCCGCGTTCTCATTGTCCGAAACGTCAAGCGCGCGGCGGAACCACAAGGCAGCCTCGCGGGCAGCCGCCTCCTCGTCATCCCCCCAGCTCAGGCAATAGCCCAGCAACACGCGCGCATAAAGGTCTCCCCGCTCCGCCAGAGGCTTGAGTGTCGCCGCCGCTTTGCCAGGCTCTCCGCGATGCAGAGCGATGAGAGCCGCGGCCGCCTGCGCCGACGGATCCCCGGCCTCCGCCCGCTGCCGCACCAGCTCCTCCAGCCCCTCATCCGGGTTCAGCCCCACAGCGGGAAAGACCGGGAGGAGAGTGGGCCCGAGCAACTGGTAGGTTGAGAGCTGAAAGAGGCGGCAAGCCTCTGCCGCATCCTTCGCACCGCCGGTGCCCTCGGCACGCGCCAGGGCCGCTTCCAGCGTCTGCCGCGTCTGAGCCGTCCGCCGAAGAGCGTCGCGCAGCTTCTGCCCCGGCGCCTTCTCGCCATCACCCTCGGGCCTGGCGGGCGGCAGGGCCGAGGGTTCGGGAACTTCCTCCCTCGGCTCCGAGCGGCCCAAGAGCCAAAGCCCAGCCAGAGCCGCACAGATGGCTGCGGCGGCCGCCCACGTCTTTCCCTGTCGGTTCGACTTCATCACGGTACGAAGATAGCATCCCGTCCGTCGGGAATCAAGAAACTTTGATCTCAGCCGAGGTCCTGCGGCGGAAGGCCCGCAGAAGGATGAGAGCCGCAAGAGGCAGCATCACCAGCGTGTAGGCCACCGTGCCGAGCAGGCCGAAATACGGCATGAAAAACTCCGGCGTCACCATGCGGTGGTCAAACAGGCGAGCCACGCGCCCGGGGGAAAACATGTAACAGACACTGGCTGCCAGCGCCGCGCTGAAGAGCAGCTGCGCCACCGAGGCGATCACCACGTCCGACTTGCGGATCGAGGGGCAGCGCGTCCACAGCTTCGTCCTAATCGCGGCGATGAGCAGGCCCGCCGGCACCACCCCGTAGAGGGGCAGCCCGACCAGAATGCCCAGCAGATTGCCGGTGAGGCAGAAGAGAAGCGCGACACCGAACTGGATGTACAGGTAAAGGAGCAGAACGTTCATGGCGAACCGGATGAGCAGAACATGAAGGCACAGCGGCTGAACAGGGGTGAGTCGGAGGAGTCTTCACCTCTCCGCGCCGAAACACCGAGCCAAGCCTTTGAAGACTTATAACATCATTTACCCCCCCTCCGTCAAGCAAGTTTCGCGCGCCGAACGCCTCCGGCCCTCGTATCAACGGCGCCAGAATGCGCGCGCGCCCATTTCCATGCGTTCGATACCGGAGCATTTTAGGCTTGCCAAAACAGCGGACTTCCGTATAATGAGCCCCACAAGCACGGGTAGCTCAGTGGTAGAGCGGCTGTCTTACACACAGTTGGTCAGGGGTTCGAATCCCTTCCCGTGTATTTTCTTAAAGCGCCTGATCGGGCGCTTATGTTGTTTTTACAACGTTCTGCGATTGCCATGCCCCGAGGAGAGCTCGTCATACGGCACGAAACCGGCACGAAGGGCAGCTCGAATATCATGGGTCAAGCGCAAAGTGTGGGGTCAAGCGCAAGGTGTCGGGAATCCGCTTGTTGAGCGCCCGAGCCGCCCCGCCGTTGCATCGGGCAGCAGCCACAGCGCACCGACAGTTGGGGCACCGCCGCGGGAGCCCCATTCAGGAGAGCCTGTTTTCATCCTGTTGGGGGGAAAATCATCTCATGAAGCTTGACAAGACTCTCAACATGAGGTGAAATGGCCTTGTGAGGGTGGTAGCGCTCCGCCTGCCCCAGCCTAAAGTAGGATGCAAGATCCTATACCCTCACCACTTTGACTCAGCACCCGACGCGCTCGTAGCCATCCGACGCAAAGGGTCGCGGGAAAAAGATTTCCCCCCTCGGCGCCCTGCGCCGTGCCGCTTGCCTCGCGTTGCACGATGGGGCAGAGCCTCGCTCAAATCAGGTCAGCGGCCCTGCACGGCCTCGCCGCACCACCTTGTTCAGCGCTTTTTCCCGCCCGCTTCAAGTTTATATTGACATTTTGACAATCGTCAATACAATGAGGGCCTCAGGCGCCCTTCAGGTGCGGAGGTGACGGCAGGCGCTGTCCCGCGCGCTCCCGGCCTTTCGGAGGGCGCCCGCGCCGCGACACGCGACGGCGAACGCCTCTTCAACCCGCATTACAAGCCCTCGGCTCGAGACACCATGAACATCCTCATCCTCTGCACCGGCAACAGCTGCCGCAGCCAGATGGCCCACGGCATCCTGCAATCCCTCGATTCGCGCCTGCGCGTGTGCTCCGCCGGCACGAGGCCCGCCCCCTGCGTGCACCCCGAGGCTGTGGCGGCCATGCGGGAGCTGGGGATCGAGCTCTCCGGCCGCGTCCCCCTGTCCGTCGACCGCTACCGGGATGAGGCTTGGGACTACGTGATCACCGTCTGCGGCGGCGCGCGCGAGAGCTGCCCCGCCTTCACCGGGAGGGTCGGAAAGCGCCTGCATCTCAGCTTCGATGATCCCGCCGAGGCCACCGGCAGCTCGGACGTCATCGCCTCTGAGTTTCGCCGCGTGCGGGATGAAATCTGCCGCGCCTTCACCGCCCTCTACCGCGACGAACTGCTGCCGCAACTCTCTCTCGGCGCGCCCGACGCCCCGGCCTCCTGACCGCGCCGCCCGCCTTTCCCCACCGTGAAGCGCGCCGCCGAGAGCGCCGCCTGGCCGACTCCCCACGATCCCCCATCAACCGGAAGCGAGCCTCCCCACCTGCCGAACGTGCAGAGACGACTCCTCTTCATTTGGATATTTTTCCATATTTCAACTTTATTCACTCTTACCCCCAAACTCTAACCCCGAAACACAAGTCCCATGACCATGAACATCAAGGTATACGGCCCCGGCTGCGCGCGCTGCGAGCAGCTGGAGGAGAAACTTCGCCTCGCCCTTGCGGAGGAAGGCACGGAGGCCTCGGTGGAGAAGGTGACGGATCCCGCGCGCATCGCGGCGTCCGGCATTCTCTCCCTGCCGGGGCTGGAGATCAACGGCTGCATGAAGTGCAGCGGTCGCGTGCCGGAGCCCGCCGAGATCCGCTACTGGCTGCGCGAGGCGACTCGCACGACGGGCCAAACCGCTGCCGCGAGCTCCCCCGGCTGCGGCTGTGAAGGCGGCGGGGGCGGACAGGCGGCTAGCGCCTGCTCCTGCAACAGCAGTGCCGATGCCGGACAGCCCTCGGGCGCTTCCTGCTCCTGCGGGAGTGGTTCGGGCAGCATCCACGCAACGGGCGGCTCCTGCGGCTGCGGTACGAACAACGGCCCCGCAGCGAGCTCCTCCTGCTGCGGCGGCAAGCGCCTTCTGACGATCATCGTGCTGATTCTCGTCGCCGTCGCCTGCGTGCGCCTGATCGCCAAACAGGTCTACGGCGACGCCGCCACGGCCCCGCAGGGCAGCGCCGCAGCGCCTGCCGCGGCCCCGGCTGAGGCCCCGAAGGCCGCGGAGGGCGCGAAGGCTGCGGAAGCCGCCGCCGCACCGCAGGCTGAAAGAGTGACAGAGGTCGTGTACTTCCTCTACGGCGCGCGCTGCGTGACCTGCATCAACATGGAGAAGTGGGCGCGTGAAACGGTGGAGGCCATGCAGCCGGAAACGCCCGACCTCGTCTTCGCCGTCCGCGAAGCCACGGCCGGCAACGTGCAGAAATACGGTCTGCAAACCAAGGGTGTGGTGCTGTGCGAGTGGCGGAACGGCCGGGAGCTGCGCTCCTTCAACGCCATAGAGCTCTGGCAGAGCGTGCGCAGCGGTGAAGAGGCGTACAAAAACGCCCTGCGCCGGCTGATCGAAGCCTTCCGCGCCGAGAATCAAGCGACTCCCTCCGAAGCAACGCACTCGGAAGCAACACCCTCCGAAGCGCCCTCCGCCGCCTGAGCCCACCCTCCGCCCCGTTCATCTCCCCAATTCCCCCCCTGATCGCCATGTTCATGCTGACACTCTCCGGCCTGTTGCTGACCGGGCTCGCGGCAGCGATTGCCCCCTGTCCCCTCGCCACCAACCTGACCGCGCTGGGCTACATCTGCCGCCGCGTCGGCAACCGCCGCGCCTCGCTGGCCGCGGCCTCGCTCTACACGCTCGGGCGCATCGGCGCCTACGTGCTGCTGGGCTGGCTGGCCGGCGTGGGGCTCGAGAACGCCCCGATCCTCTCCTTCCGACTGCAAACGGAGCTCACGCAGTACCTCGCCCCGCTCATGCTGCTCGGCGGCCTCCTCATCCTCGGGCTGCTGCCCCTGCCGCGCCTCGGCAGCGGGCGCGTGAAGAGCCGTCTGGCGGAGCGGCTCGGCGCCTCGGGCGCCCTCGGCTCGCTGGGGCTGGGCTTCCTCTTTGCCCTGGCGCTCTGCCCGCCCTCCGCCGCCCTGCTCTTCGGCTCGGCCCTGCCGCTGAGTCTGGAGCTGGGGTCCGGCCACCTCTGGCTCGGGATGGCGGCCTTCGGCTGCGGCTCGGCCCTGCCCGTCGCCCTCATCGCTCTGCTCATCAGCTTCGGCTCCGCCAAGAGCCGCGCCGTCATGAAGCATCTGCCCGGCATCCAGAAGGCCGTCAACCTCCTCACCGGGGCGGGCTTCCTGCTGCTGGGCGCCTACTGGGCGCTGGACGGCCTGCTGCCCACCTGGGATCCCTTCGCCCTGATCGAGATCCTCGCCAATCTCTTCACGGCCGAGGTGCTGGCCATCCCGCTCGAGACGCCCATCGGCGCCTCCGTCTCCTTCTTCCTCTTCGAGACCCTCAAGGTGCTGCTGCTGCTCTACCTCATCAGCCTGCTGATGGGCATCGTCAACATGTACTTCCCCGTGGAGCGCGTGCGCCGCTTCCTGACCACGCGCCGTCTCTTCGGCCTGCAATACCTGCTGGCGGCCGTCTTCGGCGCCGTGACGCCCTTCTGCTCCTGCTCCTCCATCCCGCTCTTCATCGGCTTTCTGCGCGGCGGCATCCCGCTGGGCGTCACCTTCTCCTTCCTCATCACCTCACCGCTGGTGAACGAAGTGGCCGTGGCCATGTTCCTCTCTGCCTTCGGGCTCAAGATCACGGTGATCTACACCCTCACCGGCATCCTCATGGGGAGCATCGGCGGCTTCATCCTCAGCCGCTTCCCGCTGCATCGGCTGCTCACGGAGTGGCTGCTCGCGCTGCAGCACGACGGCGAGAGCCGTCTCGCCGCCGAGGGCGGGCCGAGGCCGGCCTTCCGCGAGCGGCTCGCGGTCGTGCAGAGAGAGGCCCTCGGCATTCTGCGCGGCGTGCTGCCCTACGTGCTCATCGGCATCGCCATCGGCGCCGGCGCCCACGGCTACGTGCCGGACGGCTTCTTCACCGAGCTCATGAGCCCGGAGAACCTCTTCGCCCTGCCGGCGGCCGTGCTCTGCGCCATCCCGATGTACGCGAACGCCGCCGCCATCGTGCCCGTGATCGAAGTCTTCGTGAGCAAGGGCGTGCCGATCGGCACCGCCATCGCCTGCATGATGGCCACCGTCGGCCTCTCCCTGCCGGAGGCCATGCTGCTGCGCAAGGTCATGACCTGGCGCCTCATCGGCATCTTCTTCGGCACGGTAGCCGTGTTCATCCTCCTCTTCGGCTACCTCTTCAACCTCCTCTTCGCGTGAGCCCCCCATCGCTTGAGGCCCTCATTGCCTGAGGCCCACATCGCCTGAGGCGAGACATGTCGAGACTGGGGAAACCGCGGCCCTCACATCGAAAGATCCAGCACCAGCGGGCGGTGATCCGAGCAGGCAAAGGCCTCGTCTTGCGCGATGCTGCAGGAGAGCAGGCGCTGCGGCGCAACGAAGGCGTAATCGATGTGGTAGGGGCGATCGAGATGCCGGTGAAGATAAAAGGTCGGCACGCTCTCGCGCCCCTGCTCCTCCCCCTGTGCCTCATGCCGGGCGGAAACGAGGCCGGCCTCCTCCATCATCCGCACCACCGCCGAATGCGGGCGCTTGCCGTGCTTGGCATCCCAGCAGCGATTGCTGTTGAAGTCGCCGATGACGACGCAGCGTTGGTCGATCTGCTCGCGGTGAATGCGGTGGTAGACGTAATACTCCTCGATGTACGGCTTCGCCGCCCACACCGCCAGAAGATTCCACGAATCGTTCACCCGAATCGGCAGGAAGTGGCGGAGGCCGCAGGACTCCCACGGCAGCCGCGACAGCTTGACGCCGTCGCGGGCAAAGACCCCGAGCCCCCGGTACGGAAGCTCCCCCGTCCACAGGCTGTTCGAAGCGAATGCGCGCTACGCCTCATGCCGGCAGCGCTGCGGGTCCTCGCATTCCTGAATGACGTACACATCGGCGCGGAGCCGAGAGACGATCTCGAACTTCTCGCGGAACTTGCCGGCGCAGTTCCACGTAACCAGACGCAGGCGGTGATGAACGGTCGGCATGGGCAGGGGAGGGATTGAGGAGGGGTGATGAGGGGTGATAAGGGCTGAGGAGAGCAAGCTTCGCGCTCGGGGCTACGGCCCCGCAACAGAGAGAGCGGAAAGGCCGCCGAGATTCAGGACGCCTCAGGCTCCTGTCTACCATGCCGCCGGCCGGCTGTCAAGCTCCTTCCGCCGCGGCACGCGCCGCGAGTCGAGCGATAACACCGCCTCAGGGCAGCTCGCAGTACTGCAGCGCGGACAGAGCCGGGAAGCGCCGGGCCCACGCGCCCGACAGAACCATGGCAGCGGCTCTCGACATGACTCAGGCGGCCTCCTCCCGCTTCCGGAACCGCCGGAAAGTCAGGAAGGAGACGATCGACACGACCCCGAAGCACAGGCCCGCCACCGTGAACACCATCGGCAGCAGGTAGAGAGCCAGAACATTGTTCTCCACCGCCTCGCTCGGCTGCCCGGCCGGGAACAGCACCTCCACCTTGTCCCCCATGGGGTAAATCGGCCTTTCGGCAGCGCCCATCTGGCTGCGGACCGTCACACTCTCGCCCGTGCCCGGATCCGTGAAGCTCAGGCAGGAGTATTTGATCATGTTGTCGTCCCACTTCTCCTCGCGAATCTCCGTCACTGTCGCCTCAGCCTTCTCCCATGAAGCGTACCGCGCGAGGCGATCGGACCAGAAATAGCCCGCCACCCCCAGCCACACCACGGCGGCAATCGCAAAGAGCCATGCACAAACTTTAACGGAATACTGAAACCAAGTCATAGCTGCATCCTATCACATGGAGCCGGAGCTGTCACGCTCCTTTTCCCAACCGTTCTCGGCGACACGAAGCCCCGCATCCGATTCTCAGCGAAGTCTCGCGGTGAGGGAGCGCGCCCGGCCCAAGCCAACAAGCAGCTCGCGGGATCCACCACGCGCGAACCCGGCTTTCCGCAGGCGTTTGCGGATGCCTTCGTCTCTCCGCCGCTTTCGGCAGGCGCACGCGAAAAAGCGGGGCCCGCTCGCCTCTTCAGACTTGACAAGGGCCTGTTAGCGGGTATAGTATCCGCGGGGACCCATCACCACCCCCACAAACACATCATGGAACCCATTTACGAAGGCAAGGCCAAGAGGCTGTTCACGACGGACGATCCGAACGTCCTGCGCATGGAATTCAAGGATTCCGCCACCGCATTCAACGGAGTCAAGAAGGAAGACTTTGCGAACAAGGGCCGGATGAACAAAGCCATCACGCTCATCATCTACCGCATGCTCGAGCAGAAAGGCGTCAAGACGCACCTCGTGGACGACGTGGACGACACCAACCTGCTCGTCAAGAAAGTCTCCATCATGCCGCTCGAGGTGATCGTGCGCAACGTCGCCGCGGGTTCCTTCTCGAAGCGCATGGGCATCAAAGAGGGCACGCCCTTCAAGAAGCCCATTGTCGAGTTCTCCTACAAGGATGACGCGCTCAACGACCCCTTCATCAACGATGACTACGCCCGCGAAGTCGGCGCCGCCTCCGAGGAGGAGTGCGCGTACCTGAAGCGCATGGCTCTGCTCATCAACGAGACGCTCAAGGAGTTCTTCCTGAAGGCCAACCTGCGCCTCATCGACTTCAAGGTCGAGTTCGGCCGCCTCGCGACCGACCCGTCCGCCATCGTGCTGGCTGACGAGATCTCGCCGGACACCTGCCGCCTCTGGGACGTCAACACCGGCAAGAAGATGGACAAGGACCGCTTCCGTCAGGGCCTGGGCGAGTTCATGGAGTCCTACGCCGAAGTTCTCAACCGCCTGCAGAAGTAACCCCATCAGCAGATGGCCACCGCGCATCCCGCTGCGGCGCACCCCACCCGGCCAGGGACGGGAGCGAAGCGGGCTGCCGGTGGCCTTTTTCACAGCACCATGGCCACCCTCAGCTTTGAAGTTCTCAGCCGCTTCCAGTCCGCCGCCGACGCGAACAAACTGCTCTACACGCCCATCGAAGCGAAGCTGACCTACAACCACACCCGCCTCTACACCGTCGAGTGCGAAGGAGACCTCGACGCCGCCCGCGACTACCTGCGCCGCGTCCTCGTCGACCCCATCGCGCAGAAGGTTGAAGAAACCGGCGCCCCCGCCCTGAGCGGCGAGCTTTTCTGCATCTGCTACGGCATCAAGAAGGGCGCGCTCGATCTGGAGAAAGAGGCCATTCTCGCCAACTACCGCGGCCGCAGCGGCCTGCCCTTCACCATCGTGAACCTCACCATCACGCAGAAGATCTACATCTTCGGCCAGGGGGACAAAGAGGCCCTTGCCGCGCGCTTCTGCAAGGACATCTGCAACCCCGCCATCCACACCTGGAGCGTCTGCTGAAGCCCGCGGCGGCGCCGCCGGGCCGACCAAGGCCCCGCGCCG
>URLZ01000016.1 GCA_900548895.1 uncultured Akkermansia sp. | reverse complement strand
GGGGGGGGGGGGGGCACTCCACAGGTGCGGCAGGAGGCGGGAGGCCGGCACCCGCGCTCGGGCTCAGCGGATGAGCAGGGCGAGGCCCAGCCCGAGGGCGTGCCAGGCCGGGAGGGGGGCGACGGCGTGGCGGAGCAGGCCGCGCGAGGGGCGGAAGTCAAAGGCATGCAGCCAGCAGAGGCAGACGCCGATCATGGTGAGGGCGAGGGCGCCGTGGGGCACTTGGCTGCTTTCGGTGGCGATGAAGCGCGGGTTGATGAGGATGGCCAGGGAAAGGCCGGCGGCGGCGAGCAGGCTGATGAGGCGGGCAAGTCTCCGGAACATGGTGTCGGGTGGGGCTGGTGAAAAAAGCGGGAGCTCGGGGCCGAGAGAGCCGGGCGGGCGCGCGCCGCGGCGGGATGGACGGCGCCAACCGAGCGGCTCAGGCCGGGGCACAGACCGCGGGGCGCGCGGGTCTAAGGCTCGCGGGCGCGGCTCAGCGGGACGGGGTGTTGCCCTGTTCGCCGCCGGCGGCGTCGCGCTTGTCCCAGCAGATGCTCACGAGGATGGGGGCCGCGATGGCGATGATGAGGCCGAAGAGCCAGAGAAGGTAATACATGGCGAGGGGGGGAGAGGGTGGAAAAAAGGTCAGGATTCAGGCGCGGGGATCAGTACAGCTGCTGGTCGTTGGCGCGGATGTAGTCGGCGGTGATTTTGCCGGACATGACGCGGTAGGCCCAGGTGGTGTAGATGAGGACGATGGGCAGCAGGATGACCGTGACGATGAGCATGATGAAGAGGGTGAGCTGCGAGCTGGTGCAATCCCAGAGGGTGAGGCCGGCGGCGGGATCGCTGCTGCTGGGCATGACGAAGGGGAACATGGCGACGAGAGGCAGCAGCACGAGGCAGAGCATGGTGAGCGAGGAGCAGAGGATAGCGGCCTTGCCGCAGCCGCGGCCGCAGTAACGCGCCCCGAGCAGGGTGGCGATGAGGCCGAGGGCGGGGATGATCCAGAGGGCGGGCACGTCGCTGAAGTTTTGCAGCCAGGCGCCGCTCTCACAGACGACCTGCTTGGCGAGGGGGTTGGAGGGGGCGTCGTGAGCGATGTCGCCGACGATGCGGTAGCCTTCAATGCCGAACCAGCCCCAGAGGCTCACGGCGATGAAGAGGAGGGCCGTGAGCAGGCCGAAGATGAGGCCGGTGCGGCGGGCGCGCTGCTGGAGCGCGCCGTCGGTGCGCAGGACGAGGTAGTTGGCGCCGTGGAAGATGAACATGCCGAGCGAGACGAGGCCGCAAAGCAGGGCGAAGGGGTTGAGCAAGGCCCAGAAGCTGCCGGTGTAGATGGGCCGCAGGCTCTCATCGAAGTGGAAGGGGACGCCCTGAAGCAGGTTGCCGAAGGCGACGCCGAAGATGAGCGGCGGCACGGCGGAGCCGAGGAAGAGGCCGGCGTCCCAGCAGCGCTTCCAGCGCTCGTTGGCGATTTTGCCGCGGAAGTCGAAGCCGACGGGCCGCAGGATGAGGGTGAGCAGCACGAGCAGCATGGCCCAGTAGAAGCCCGAGAAGGCGGTGGCATACATGAGGGGCCAGGCGGCGAAGATGGCGCCGCCGCCGGTGAGCAGCCAGACCTGGTTGCCGTCCCAGTGCGGGGCGACGGAGTTGATCATGCAGCGCCGCTCGGTGTCATTTTTGCCGAGGAAGGGCAGCAGGGTGCCGACGCCCATGTCCTGACCGTCCATGATGCTGAAGCCGATGAGCAAGACGCCGATGAAAATCCACCAGATGATGCGCAGTGTTTCGTAGTCGAGCATGGTCGTGTGTGAAGGGTTGGGGTGATGCGGAGGGGCGGAGAAAGCGGGGAGGTTGTGAAGCGGAGGCGTCAGCGGCTGAGTCAGCGCGCGCCGGCGGGGCCGTCAGCGGCGGGGGCGGCGTCCCCGGCGGCAGGGCCGTCAGCGGGGGAGGTGGGGTGAGGGCCGGGGCCCTTGTTGACGGCGCGCAGCATGAGCCAGACTTCGACGATGAGCAGCAGGGTGTAGAGGCCGATGAAGCCGCCGAGCGAGCCCCAGAGGTCGCCGGCCGAGAGGCTGGAGACGGAGAGGTGCACGGGCAGAATTTCGTAGATGGACCAGGGCTGGCGGCCGTACTCGGTGACGAACCAGCCGATTTCACAGGCGATCCAGGGCATGGGCAGGCTCAGCAGCATGATGAGCAGCGCGAGCTTGTTCTCGGCAGCGCGGCGGCGCAGGCTGTACCAGCAGCCGACGAGGAAGGCGAGCAGGCAGAAGCAGCCGGCACCGATCATGATGCGGAAGGACCAGTACATGGGCGTGACGGCGGGCACGGTGCTGCGCGCGGCCTCGGCGATCTGCTCAGGCGTGGCGGCGGCGACGTTGTCGGTGTAGCGGCGCAGCAGCAGGCCGTAGCCGAGGTCGCCCTTCACGGCGTTAAAGCGGGCGCGCAGGGCGTCGTTGTCAGGCTCCCGCCGCAGCTGCTCCAGCAGGGTGACGGCCTCTTGGCCGGTCTTGATGCGCTCAACATTGCCGGCGACGATGTCCTTGATGCCGAGGAGCGGTGTGTCGAGGCTGCGGGTGCCCATGAGGCCGAGCAGCGCCGGCACGCTCACTTCGCCGTGGTTGACCTGAGCGGCCTCATCGGGGATGGCGAAGAGGGAGAGCGGCGCGGGGGCCTCGTGCGTCTCCCACATGGCCTCCATGGAGGCGAGCTTGGAGGGCTGATTCTGAGCGACGAGGTAGGCGGACTGGTCTCCCATCCAGAAGGTGAGCAAGGTGGTGACGAGGCCGAAGACGGAGCCGATGCGCAGGCTGCGGGTGGCCAGCTCGCGATGGCGGCGGCGCAGGAGGTACCAGGCGGAGACGGCGATGACGAAGACGGCACCCGTCATGTAGCCGGCGCTGATGGTGTGGGCGAACTTGCTCTGCGCCCAGGGGCTGGTGACGACGGCCCAGAAGTCCGTCATCTCCATGCGCATGGTCAGGTCATTGAAGGCGCTGCCGGCGGGGTACTGCATCCAGGCGTTGGCGATGAGGATCCAGAGGGCGGAGAGGTTGGTGCCCAGCGCCATGAGCACGGTGGCGGTGAGGTGGCCGCCCTTGGAGAGGCGATTCCAGCCGAAGAAGAAGAGGCCGATGAAGGTGGATTCGAGGAAGAAGGCCATGAGGCCCTCGATGGCGAGGGGGGCGCCGAAGATGTCGCCGACGTAGTGCGAGTAATAGGCCCAGTTGGTGCCGAACTGGAACTCCATCGTGATGCCCGTGGCCACGCCCATGGCGAAGTTGATACCGAAGAGCTTGCCCCAGAAGCGGGTCATGTCTCGATATATCTCGCGCCCGGTGGCCACGTAGCAGCCTTCCATGATGACGAGCAGCATGGAGAGCCCGAGGGTGAGCGGGACGAAGAGGTAGTGGTACATCGCCGTGAGGGCGAATTGAAGGCGCGAGAGGTCGACGAGTTCTTCGGTGATCATGGTGCTGGCGGTGTGGGGGTGGCGGCGGGCGGCGCCTCAGCGGGGCCGAGCACGCCGTCGGCGACGGTCTCGGGGCTCTGCTGCGGGCGCTTGGAGGGGTTGAAGAAGAGAGCCCAGAGGGTGAAGACGACGGCGATCTTGCAGCCGACGATGATGGCCAGCTCCACCAGCAGGCGCGGCCGACGGCGCCCTGCGGCGGAGGGGCGGGCAGCGGGCTGCTCTGGGTGGCGGGTCTTCATGGAATCTCCGGGGAAGCCGAGCTCGGCGCTCAGCTTGTTTCATTACACTACAGCCGCCGTGGCTTGGCAAGCTCAAAATGCCGCGCGTGTTCGCGATCGGAGTGAAAATCGCGAGCGAGGTCGCCCTCCACACTCCTTCACACCGAGTCAGGCGATGAGCAGGGATCACCGAAGGAACGCCTCCTTCAGCGTCTTTCTGCATGGCCGGCGCGCTCCATCCTCCCCCGCCCTCCCGCAAGCGACAAAAAAGCTGCCGCAGGCTGTTGCCTGCGGCAGTTTGAAGTTGCAATCAACAGAGCGCTGATGAGCTCCGCCGGTGCCGTGTCGTATCCGTTTACTTGCGGCGGCGACGAGCGCACAGCCCGGCGAGAGCCAGCAGGCTCAGCGTAGCCGTGGTCGGCTCGGGAGTGACGGAGTAAGCGACGGAGGAGACCATCGACTTACTGCCTCCACCGATGGACATGCTCACCGTATCACCGGTCAGCTCGCCCGTCACCTTGACGATTGTCGCGTCGTACCGGTTATTCTCCACAGTCATGTTCCCCAGAGCATAAGACCCATTGGAAGCCGTGACATCTACCCATGCAGTTTGGGAATCAGTAGTACCGGCGAGAGAAACAGTAACATCGGTCAGACCAGTCAAAGAGCCCAGCGAAACGCTTCCGCTCACTTGGGTACCGACGGTGAGATACATGGTGAACTGCTTCCCGGAAGAAAAGGAGGAGGAATCAGAGATCGAAAGGAGATTGATCGAGGAACTACCGGCACCGGGATTTGCGCCCGACGTGATCTGGCTGGTTTGCAGCCCCGTGAACTGAGACCACTCGTTCTGGGCAGCCTCAGAAACCTTATCGAAGGAAACCGTCTGAGTTGCATAGAACTTACCAGCCGAAGCCTGCAGAGCCAAATCCACCGTCCCATTGGTAAAGTTATTCTTGGCAGCAGCAGTCTGAGATTCAGCATCAGGAATCGTTACATCCCAGACGTTAGCGCCCTCGACCCCACTGCCGAACGTGATAACCTGATCGGCCGTATCCGCGAAGGCAACGCTGGTCGCCAGAGCGGACAAAATGCAAAGAGTTTTTCTCATATGCGTAGTATTGTTTGTTGTTAAGGTATGACCGGCACGGCGGCAACTCCGTTCAAGATTGCACAAAGCGCACCGCCCGTCGGGGAGTATAGGGAAGGCATCCGTTCATGTCAAGCAAAATCGCTAAAAAACAGCTTCTCGACTCTCAAAAAAATAGAGGTCATTTTCTGCCATGCCGGGCAACACACCCCACTCGTCTCGGAGTCCTGCCCCAGGTATATTGTTATTTTAGACTTAACGGACATCGCGGCGACCGGGCAATCCTCCGCTTCCCTGCGCCGTTTCCCCTGCCCGCCGCGCTGCAAGCGAGGATGTGCGATACTCTCGGGATCTCCGACACCAAACGGCGGCCTCCCGCACAGAAGCGGGGGGCCGCCTGACAACCGGGCAGAGCAGGAGCGACTACTTCTCCTCGCCGTCCAGCTCGCGGATGATGGGAGCCACCACCTCGCCGCTGTAGGTCCAGGAGCCGTCGGCGCTCTGCGTCGCCGAGGCCGTGCACGAACCCTGAGCCATCACCAGCACCGCCGCCACCGCCCCCACGACGGCGGCCGCGATGTACTGAGCCCAGGACTCTTTGATGCCCCAGCCCGTCAGCAGGCTTGCCAGCCAGCTGACGGCCTTCTCTTTCTGTTCTTCGTTATCGCTCATGGTTTCGTTGTCACTCATGGTTGTTGTTGTCGGTTGAAGATTTCTCTGCCGGCGCCGATGCTTCGTCACCCGCCGCAGGCTCCTCCGCCGCGGGCGGGTCGTAGACGAGGCCCTTCATCGCTGCGGCCTCCTCTGCCGAGGCAGCCTGCGGGCAGCCTGCATTGAGCCCCTGAGGCGTGTGGAAGGCCACCCCGGCGTGCGCCGTGTAGCGGTTGCCCTCTGCATCGGCCCAGTCGCCCTGCGCATCCGTCGCGAAGAAGTAGCGGGTGCCCGAGGCGGCGGTTGATGTCTCTGCCTCCTCTGCCATCCCCGTGGTGACGGTCGAAGGACTCGTGATGCTGCTCGCCGCTTCGGTGGCGGCGTTGGTGTCGGCGCTGTCCGCCGGGTTGCTCTCCATCGCCTCGGCGGGGTCCGTTTGATTTGTCGTCTCTATTGTCATGTTATCCATGCTGTCTTTGTTCATGTTATCCTTGTAAAAAGTTCACGCTGCCACGCGACTCACACTTCGCTGTATGTCCACCCCTTGGCCGTCAGGGTGCTCTTCTGCTCTTCCGTCAGCTTGCCCGCCGGCATCTGCATCAGCGCCGACACTCCCGACGAAGCGCTCCAATCCTCGACCGCATCGACGATGTTTTGCACCGAGGTGGCCGAGAGGCTCGTGTGCGTCGCATAAAACTTGATCGTCGTGCAGGTCTCCAATCCTGCGTGCATCACACCATCCGCATCCGTGTCCTCAAAGATCTCCAGCGTCTCCAGCGGTGTGCAGGCACCGATGCCGGACGTCGAAAAGTCCAGCTTCTGGAAGGAAGGAACGGACAGGCGCAGTGTCTCGATAGGAGACGACCCGAACCAATTTGTAGATGTCTGCTTGGAAGCAGAAATCTCTACCGAAACCAGCTTGGGCCCATTGACAAAAGCTGCCGAACTTGTCACTTTTGGAATCTTTGCTCTGAAGCTTGTCATGTTGGGCATGTCAGGAAACATTCGATACGCCGATGTCAACTCCGGAAAATCTTTGTCCCATGAGAAGATGCGCGAATTGTCAAACATATTATCTCCCGTCTTGAGCTGGGAGATATCACCCTCAAACGACGTCACCGTCGAAGAGTGGAACATCCCAGTTCCATCCTCCAGCTTGGGCATATCCCCTACCCACTGGGCAAAACCCGTCAGCTTGCATAATTTTTCCGCACGCCGAAGTTCGGGCAGGTTGGCGATGATCGTTGCCGTTCCGGAACCCAATGAGATAAATTCCAGAAAAGAATCCGCTGACAAAAGTTGCGGGGCGTTGAACTCTACTCTGGTTATTTTTTTACGGTCAATGGAACTATCTTCACTCAATTTATTCGACGACCACAGCTTGTTCGGCCACGAGATGACGCAGGTGTTGCCGTCGTCGGACAGAGTGATGACATCTTCATCCGTGCCGTCGGGGGCAAAAGTCTGCTCGCTGATCGCCCCCTGATCCACCGAGACATGCAGAGCCTCGTCCGAGCGCACAGCCATGCCGTCGATCTGAGAGTGAGGCTTGACGAGGCAGAGCATCTGCTCGCCGCCGCGCACGAGCAGGTAGGCCTCCGATTCATTGATGAGCGTGAACTTGACGGCGTAGGTGCCGGAGGCCGGGGCAAAGGCCGCGGCGAGGTCTATGCTGTCCGCCTCGGGGATCAGAATCACCTCATCGCCGTGGTGCAGCTCGGTATCTGCCGGCAGAGTGCTGCCCGCAATCGTATGAACCTCGCCCGAGGACTGAGATGAAGCGTCGAGCAAAGCCGGATTCCACGCTCTCGCGGGGGGCAGAGGCAAGACGATGGCTGCCTCATCCGATACCTCGACCTGAGCGCCGACGGCCACGAAGCAGCTTTGGCCGCCGCCTTCTCCAACGGAGGTTAGCAGCACGGCTTCTCCCGACGAGCTCGGAAAGGTCACCGTGCAGGAGCCCGCAGAGGTCACGGCATATATCTTGGAGGGAATTGTGGGAACAATCATACTCTCAAGCTATCACGCCCTCACTAAAAGTCAACGGGTGCAGGGGTGAGCACAAACTGCCCGCTTGCACCCGGCGGCACCGTTCGCTGATGCTCAGTCTCTCGAGCACCTGCGCTCACGTGCGCTCGCGTTTCAGGTTCCGGCGGCAGACCGCGCAACTTTCTCCCGACCGAGATTCCGCGGGCCACGGTTCCCTTCCGGCTCAGCTCCGGCGCCGTTCCCATCCGCCGGCAATTTTCCCAGGGCAGGCCTCTCGATTCCGGGCGAGTCTACGCCTCAGGCCGAATCCTTCCGCCCGCGCAGGAGGGAGGATTCGGCCCGCGGCAGCCGCGGGGATGAAGCTGATTTGACAAAACTTTGTACTTGATTTTCGCCCGGATTTGTTGTACGCAGAGACTGACTGTGTTCGCCTCATTTGATACCCTTGAGGAGTTGCGCGAAGCCGTTTCCAAGATCGACTTCTTCCGGTTCACAAAAGATTTGGACACCGACAATGTTTGGGGGAAGGTACGGCGCGGTAACTGGTACCGTTTATCCATGTACCAAGGGAAATACTCCCTTTGGTCCTTTCCTGAAAACCCCTCGTACGATAAGCGCCCGTATGATTTCTGTGACGTAACCGAGAAGGAATTCTGGGCGCGCGTGCTGTAACGCCCCTCTCCCTGCCGCGCCTTGCCGGAGCCGGCTTTCGGCACCTCGGGACGCGTTCGTTTTCGTGCTGTTTTCGTGCTGTTTTCGTGCCGGTTTCGTGCCGGGCGAACGCTTTCCCGCAGCGTTTGCATCACTCTGGGCCATGAAAAAAAGCGGATGCGCCACATCGTGACACATCCGCTTCATACCGGCTGTGGGACTCGAACCCACACTCCGAAGAACTCGATTTTGAGTCGAGCGCGTCTACCAATTCCGCCAAGCCGGCAGCAGGCGTGATAACGCGCCTATTAAACAGAAAAGCGTGCGCCCTGTCAAGCCCAAAGCACGCCTATTTTGCGCGAGCGCGGCCATGCGGGAGCGCTGATCGGCCCGAGCCGCCTCCGGAACGGCTCGTCGGGATGTCGAAAAAGTCTTGCTCTGCCGCGGTTTTTGTGCTAGGATGCTCGAGCGCTCAGGTGCTCAGGGATGGGTGGCAGAGCGGTTGAATGCAGCGGTCTTGAAAACCGCCGAAGGGTAACCTTCCGTGGGTTCGAATCCCACCCCATCCGCTCTTTTTTCTCGTTGCCGCCGTCGCTGTGCCGATGTCTTCTTTTCTCTCACGCTTGTGTCGGATTCTTTTGATGCAGATTGTCGGGCGGTGCTGGGTCGCTTTGGTTTCTCGGCGCTGCGCCCGGGGCAGGAGGAGCTGATTCGCCGCGCGGTGGCGGGGCGGTCGGCGCTGGGGGTGCTGCCGACGGGGCACGGCAAGAGTTTGTGTTATCAGGTGGCGGCGCTGATGGTGGAGGGGCTTTCTCTTGTGGTGTCTCCGCTGATTGCGCTGATGCGCGATCAGGTGCGCTCGCTCAGGGAGCACGGGGTGCCCTGCGCGCGCTGGGATTCGTCGCTGGAGCCGGCGGAGCGCGAGGGTGTGGTGCGCGAGCTGGCTTCAGGGGAGCTGCGCTTGCTGTTCGCGGCGCCGGAGGCGCTGGAGGGAGCGGATTTTCAGCAGGCTTTGCGCGCGGCGCGCCCGGGGCTTTTCGTGGTGGATGAGGCGCACTGTGTGTCGGAGTGGGGGCACAGTTTTCGCCCGGATTATTTGCGCTTGCCGCGCTGGTGGCGCGCGTTCGGGTTTCGCTCGGTGCTGGCGCTGACGGCGACGGCGACGCTGCCGGTGCGGCGCGATTTGTGCCGCTTGTTCGGCATTGCCGCGGAGGATGTGGTGGCGCTGTCGCCTTTTCGCGCGAATATTGAGCGCCGGGTGCAGTTGTGCCCGGCGGGTGAGGCGGCGGCGGCGGCGGCGGTGGCCGGCTGTCTGCGCGAGCCCGGGCGCTTGCCGGCGGTGGTGTATGCGCGCTCGCGCAAGGGGGCTGAGGCTTGGGCGGCGGCGCTGTCGCGCGAGGGGTTGCGGGCATCTTGTTATCATGCGGGCTTGCCGGCGGCGCTGCGCGTGTCCTTGCAGGATGATTTTCTCGCGAATCGCCTGCCGGTGCTGGTGGCGACGGTGGCTTTCGGCATGGGGGTGGATAAGCCGGATGTGCGCACGGTGGTGCATGTGAATGTGCCGGGGTCTCCCGAGAGCTATGTGCAGGAGTCGGGCCGCGCGGGGCGCGACGGGCGGCCGTCTTTGTCTCTGGTGCTGCTGGATGCGGCGGATGTGCAGGAGGCTCGCAACCGCATTGAGGCGGCGCGGCCGGATGAGGAGGGGGTGCTGCGCTGTGTGCGCTGGCTGCTGCCGGCGGGGGAGCGTGCGGTGTCGCTGCGCGAGTTGAGCTCGGTCTGCGATGTGCCGGAGGATGTGCCGCTGCGCGCGCTGATGCGCTTGCAGGAGTTGGGGGCGGTGTCGGTTGAGGGGCGCTCGTTTCTGCGCTACAAGGCGGCGCCGCTGTTTGCGCTGGCAACGATTCTCGACGGGCGGGAGGAGGCGGAGGTGAGCCGCTTGCGCTGGCTGGAGGCGCACCGCGAGGGTGAGTTGGAGGAGGCGGCGCTGGCCTGGGGTTGCTCTCCGGCGGAGGCGGCGGAGCAGTTGCGCGAGTGCGAGGCGGCGGGTGAGTGGCGCGTTTCGCTGCGGCGCCCGGCGCTGTGTCTGCGGGCGGGGGAGGTGATCGCGGATGCGCGCGCGGTGGCTGATGAGTTGAATGCGGCCTACGGGCGCCGCCGCGAGGCGGATCTGGAGCGCTTGGAGCTGCTGGTGGGCTGGTTCTCGGGTTCCGTGTGTTTCAATGAGGAGCTGGAGCGCTATTTTACGGGGGAGGGTCTGGCGGGGCCCTGCGGTTGCTGTGAGGTGTGCTGCGGCGCGGGACACGGGCCGGTGCTGCCGCCTCTGCCGCCGCGGGAGTTGACGCTGCCGGATGAGAGGGAGTTGCCGCGCTTCGATCGCGCGTCGCAGCGCCGCCGCTTTTTGCTGGGGCTGAGTTCGCCGGCTTCGCTGGCGCGCCGCCTGTGGGCGCATCCGCTCTACGGTTGCTGCGCGGGGGCCCGCTGGCAGGATTTGTGAGGGGGAGCTTCTTCACCGAGTGAGAGGGCTCCTGCGTGGTCTGAGATGGGCGCGGGGTGACTGTGCCCAGCTTCGGGGGTTCATGCGCTTGGTTCGGGTGTTGCTCTGCGCCCGGTTCGTGGGGGTGCTCTGTTGCCCGGTTTGGGGCGGCGGGGCAGCGCCGAAAGACCTGCGGTGAGGTAAACGGGAGGCGAGCGCCGACCGGGGCGCCGACTGGCATGCCGCAGCCGGCAGAGAGTCCCCTGCTCTGTCGCCGTAACGTGGCGCCGATACGTCCGAGCAGGTACACCTGCGGGTGCTGCGCAGAGGCTTGGCGGACGCTTTCCGACGAGCGTCTCTCCCAAAAGCAAGCCACCGCCGGGCAGGCCCGACGGTGGCTCCAACTTACTACCTATGAAACTCGATCCTCCCTTCTCTTGGCGACCGGCGCTCTCTCCTTCACCGGTCACCGGAAGAACCGTTAAAGTGTAGACACGGCTCGCGAGAAAATGTTCAAAAAAAGTCAGCGATTAATTCATTTTTTTTCGTTCTCAGGTTATCTCAGGCCTCACGGAGGGCGGTAACGCTGCTTTGCTCTCTATGCGAAGGCAATCGATTTCCTGCAGAAAAGACGGAGAATGCCCGAACTCTCTCAATACTCTCTCAAAAGCAAGCCACCGTCGGGTTGCCCCGACGGTGGCTCCAACTTACTACCTATGAAACTCGATCCTCCCTTCTCTTGGCGATCGGCGCTCTCTCCTTCACCGCTCGCCGGAAGAACCGACACAAGTGCGACACCGCAGCAGCGCAAATGTTCAAAAAAAAGAGACGGGAGGGTCATTTTTTTCTGTCAGGCAGCCGCATTGATTCCTGATATTTTCCGCTATCGTCTCGTTGTCAGCTCTTTTTACCATAACCGGCAGGAGTGATTGTTCTCTACATGGTGGGGTTAGGCTCAAGAGCCGCCGTCGGGATGTCCCGGCGGCGGCTCCGTTCACGACCTGTGTTTCTCAAGGGCTTTCCGATGCCTGCGAGCGCTGCTCTCTCCCTCACCGCTCGCCGAAAGACCCTGATACGATATGAGACAACTCGGGCGCTTACTTGTTCAAAATGGTTGCAGGCTGCAAAGCTTGGCTCAGTGTGTGTCGCGGAGCGGTTCGCGGTCCTGTTCGCGAATCTGAGGGATCGGGTACTGATCGGCTTTGTAGAGGCGGTGTTCCCAGAGGTAGTGCCGGGTGTAGAGGATGAGGGTGCCGCTGAGGGCGAAGAGGCTGATGAGGTTGGGCAGGGCCATGAGGCCGTTGGCGATGTCGGCGAAGTCCCAGACGAGGGAGCTGCGCGGGACGATGCAGCCGACGAAGGTCATGATGACCCAGAGGACGCGGTACGGGGTGATGAGTTTGACGCCGCCGAGGTATTGCAGGGCGCGCTCGCCGAAGTAGGACCAGCCCAGCAGGGTGGAGATGACGAAGGTGGCGAGGCTGATGGTGAGCAGGAGGGTGCCGATGCCACCCATGGAGGCGAAGGCGTGGTAGGTGAGCACTTCGCCGGCTTCGGAGTCGACGCTGGGGTGGGCCATGACGGCGACGGTGAGGGTGAGGCCGGTGAGGGTGCAGATGACGACGGTGTCCCAGAAGGGGCCGGTGGAGGAGACGAGGGCTTGCTGGACGGGGTTCGGGGTGCGCACGGGGGCGGAGACGATGGGGGAGGAGCCCATGCCGGCTTCGTTGGAGAAGAGGCCTCGCTTGCAGCCGGTTTGCATGGCGAGCATGAGGCAGGAGCCGATGAAGCCGCCGCCGGCGGCCTGCTCGGTGAAGGCGGCGGTGCAGATGAGGCGGATGGCGGGCCAGATGTATTCGGCGTTCGCGGCAAGGAGCATGCCGCAGCCGATCATGTAGATGAGGGCCATGCTGGGGACGCAGGCGGAGCAGACGCGCGAGATGCCTTTGAGGCCTCCGAGCAGGACGAGGGCGACGAGCAGGGCGAGAACGACGCCGCTGGCCCAGCCGGGGATGCCGAGGGCGGATTCCTGCATGACGCGCGCGACGGCGTTGCTCTGGGTGATGTTGCCGATGCCGAAGGCGGCGATGGCGGTGAGGACGGCGAAGGTGATGCCGAGCCAGCGGCATTTCATGCCGCGCTCGATGACGTACATGGGGCCGCCGACGATGTGGCCTTGCTCGTCCTGCACGCGGTAGCGGATGGAGAGCAGGCTTTCGGCGTAGCGGGTGGACATGCCGAGGAGCCCGGTGAGCATGCACCAGAAGACGGCTCCGGGACCGCCGGTGGTGACGGCGACGGCGACGCCGATGATGTTGCCAGTGCCGACGTTGGCGGCCAGCGAGATCATGAGGGAGGAGAAGTGGGAGATGTGGCCTTCGCTCTTGTTGCTGCCGGCGAAGTAGAGTTTGAGGGCGGTGAAGAAGTAGCGCTGCGGGAAGCGCAGGATGATGGTGAGGTAGATGTGGGTGCCCAGCAGGCAGAAGAGCAGGATGTAGCTCCACAGGAATCCGCTGGCGGCGCTGAGACTGTGTTCGATGGCCTGTAACATGAGAGGAGCGGCGAATTTACACCCGAGGTCGCGCGCTGTCAAGTCTGTAGGGCGGCGACGGGGGGCACCTGATCGCGGTGCGAATGGCTTTTGAGGGGCGAGGGGCTCAAATGGCCCGCGGGGCGCCGGGTGGGGGTGCATGGGGTGGGTGCGCCGCAGCGGGCGTGATGGGGTGAAGACGCGATGGGAAGGAGCGCCTGAGGTACAGGGACGCGACGGGGAGGGCGCTCCGGCTCCCGACCTCACGGGGTATGCGCTTGCGTTCAGCTGCGGAGGCGGGCGCTCGGGGGCGAAAAAAGTTTCTGCTGCGTTGAAAGAGAGCGGGGATGGGCTTGCATTGGGGCGGATCTAACTCTATACTGGGGGCATGAGAATACTCTTGTTCGGGGCTTCGGGTCGCAGTGGTCAGGTGCTGGCGGAGGCGGCGCGGGCGGCGGGTCATGCGGTGCTGGCGCCTTCGCATGAGCAGTGCGATTTGCGTGCGTTGCAGGTGCTTTCGGATGCGGTGCTGCGCTGCGGGGCCGATGCGGTGGTGAATGCGGCGGCTGTCAGCGGGCTGGAGGATTGTCTCGCTGATCCGCTCACGGCTCATGCGGTGAATGCGATGGCTCCGGCGGCGATGGCTCTGGCCTGCCGCCACACGGGGGCGCGCTTTGTGCACTTGTCGACGGATTACGTGCTCGACGGGCGCCGCGAGGGTCTGAAGGATGAGGGGGCGAAGTGCCGCCCGCTGAGTGTGTATGCGGAGAGCAAGCGCGAGGGGGAGCTGGAGGTGCTGGAGGCTCTGCCGGAGGCGCTGGTGCTTCGGGTGTCGTGGATTTGCGGCAATCCGCGGCGGCCGTCTTTCGTGGAGTCGATGCTGCGCCGGGCTCTGGCGGGGCAGGAGTTGGCGGCGATTGCGGACAAGTTTTCGCTGCCGACGGATGCCCGCTCGATTGCGGGGGCGGTGCTGGCGCTGCTGGCGGAGCCGGAGGGCGAGCGCTCCTGCGGCGTTTTTCATTTGTGCAGCGGGGGAAGCCCGCTGAGCTGGCACGGCTGCGCCCGGGTGGCGCTGCGCCGGGCGGTGGAGCTGGGCGCGCTGCCGGAGCTGCCGCCCGTGCGGGAGCAGCGCTTGGATGAGGCTTCGTTTTTCCGCGAGCCGAGGCCGCGCCACACGGCGATGGATCACGCGCGCCTGCGCCGGCGCTTGCAGGAGCTGGGGGCGGATGCAGAGGCGCTTCTGCCGCCGGCGGAGTTGTGTCTGGAGCGGGTGGCGGAGCGCTTTTTGCGCGCGGAGGGGGTGCTTTGAGGCCCCCCTGCCCTGAGACGGTGCCGCCCTGCGGGAGCGGGGCTCCGGCAGGGCGGTTGAT
The DNA here is from genome assembly GCA_900548895.1 of uncultured Akkermansia sp. Classification (GTDB taxonomy): domain Bacteria; phylum Verrucomicrobiota; class Verrucomicrobiia; order Verrucomicrobiales; family Akkermansiaceae; genus Akkermansia; species Akkermansia intestinavium. The sequence goes on along the minus strand of URLZ01000016.1, from coordinate 33,766 downwards.
TCAAGCGGCAATCTGCGGTCGCGTCGGTCGAGGGGATCGGCGGCGGTGCTGCGCGCAGGGGTGGCTGCGGGCGGCTCAGGCTTTTTTGCGGCGCAGGCAGAGGATGCAATAGCCGATGGAGAGCAGGCCGATGAGGGTCCAGTAGGCGATGGGGCTGAGGTGGGTCTCATCCCAGGCGCGCAGGCCGTGGTGGCCGAGCAGGAAGGCGGCGACGAGGGCGACGGCTGCGGGTCGCGCGGCGACGGGGCTGAGGCGCGAGAGGCTTTCGCCGAAGATGAAGAGGAGGAGGCCGCCGAGGGTGGCACCGATGAGCAGGCAGGCGGTGCAGGCGAGGGCGAGGTCGTCGGTGAGCAGCTCGGGGGCGGTGAGCAGGATGAGGGCGATGAGGGTGAGGCCGATGGAGACGCGCAGGGAGGTGAGCAGGGCGCTGCGGCGGCGCAGCTGGGCGGTGCAGCCGATGGCGCAGAGGAGCATGCCGAGGTAGAGGAGCAGCTCGGGGCTGACGCCGAGGGCGATCACGGCGTCATCGGCGAGCAGGATGCTCAGGGAGAGGATGCTGACGTAGATGCCGCCGAGGCCGGTGGCGAGGATGATGCCGGAGAGGGTGCCGGGCTCCAGGAGGGCGCTGAGGCTCTGCTGGCGACCGAGGGCGAGCAGGGCGAGGCCGGCGATGATGACGGCGGCGAGGCCGGCGCCGGGGAAGATGAGGGCGACGGCGAGGGCGGCGATGCTGATGAGGAGGCCGATGCCGAAGGGGGCGGCGGCAAAGGGTCGCGGGGTGGCCGCGGCGCTGTCTTCAGCAATGGCGGCAAGCTCGTTTTCGCCGCAGCGGCAGCGGAGGGTGCCGATGGCGCTCAGCAGGGTGAGGGTGGCGAGGGTGCCGAGGCTGATAGCGGCGGGGGCGAAGCTGAGGGCGAGGCTGAGGAGGAAGGCGCCGCCGAGGGCGAGGGAGAGGCCGAGGCCGGTGCGGCGCAGGGCGGTGCTGCGCGGGCCTCCCTTGGCGAAGAGGGCGAGGGGGAGGGCGAGGGTCAGCAGGGCGGCGAGGGAGCCGAGGCCGGTGCCGAGGTCGGCGGGTAGGGGCTCGGGCAGGTAGCCGCTCAGCAGGCTGGCGATGAGGGCGAGCTGGCCGATGAGGGCGACGGCGCGCCAGGGGCAGCAGGCGATGAGGACGGCGCTGAGGAGGGCGACGGCAGGCAGGATGTAGCCGTTGCTGCCCGGCAGGGTGGCGGTGGTGCTGTCGCCGAGTCCGAAGCCGGCGCAGGCGCCGAGCGCGAGCAGGGCGGTCATGAGGAAAAAGAGCGGGCGCACCCGGCGCGGCAGCACGGGTGTCAGGTCGCGGGGAGAGGTGTCTTTCATATCGGTTGAGCTTAACACAGAGAGAGGGGCAGTCAAGACTGAAGCGAGTCAGTTACGGGACGTCGATGTGGGCTGCGGGCGGGTGCTCGCTTGAGGGAAAGGGCGGTGGGGGCCGGAAGGCGCAGAAGCCGGCGGATGGCGGAGCGCCCGGGAGGGCGGCGGGCGTTGCGGCGGCTATCTTGCGTCGGCTATTGGTTCGGAAATCTTGCGGGCGGGCGCGGAGTGCGAAGGGCGAGGGACGAGAGCCCCGCCACTGGTTGCGGCGGGCACCGCGAGGCGCGGCTCTATCGCGCTGCCGTGCCCTGCCCTGCTCTGCCGCGCCGCCACAGGTCGATGTGCCGCGCGAAGCGCTTCGGGCGCGCGTGCGCGAGGCAGCTCCGTCGGCGACTACCTCGCGGAGCTTCGGGACTTGGGGCTTGGATGGACGGGCGGCGAGGGCAGCCTCGGGCCGACTCTCGGCGCGGGCGTTTGATGCTCGCGGAGAGTCGGCTCGGCGCCGCCGCGGGCTTATTCGCGGGTGTGGACGGCGCTGATGGCGCAGATGTAGACCTGGTGGAGGGGGGTGTTCTCGTCGTACCAGCGCGGGGCGACTTCGCTCCAGTCGCTGAAGCCGGCTTGCTGAAGGGAGCCGGTGTACATGATGCGGCACTCGAGGACGAGGTCGGCGTCGTCGATGGCGACGAGGCCACCGGGGAGGGTGAGGGGGCGGAGGCCCGTTTCGGCCATTTTGTCGACGTCGCGCCCGCTGTGGCGGCCGCAGTAGGTGAGGGCGTCGCGGTAGCGCTCAGGCATGAAGGAGAGGGTCATGGCGCCTTCTCGCCTGATGAATTCGTGGGTGTAGCGGTTGGGGCGCACGAAGACGAAGGCGACGGGGCGGTTCCAGAGGAAGCCGAGGCCGCCCCAGCTGGCGGTCATGGTGTTGAAGTCGCCGGGCTTGCCGGCGGTGATGAGCATCCAGCGGTGGCCGAAGAGTTGCTCGGCGTTGCTTTGCAGGTCGGTAAAGGGTATGGTTTTCATGTCGATGATGGGTGAAGGTTGAGGGTGAATGCCGAGGCGCGGCCGGGGCTTTCCGCAGGGCGTGAAGGGGCTCTGAGGGAGCCGTGTTCGGCCGAGGAGCCCGGGTACGCTCTCCGAAGAGAGGCGGGGACTGCGCTCCGCTGCGGCGAGCCGGGATGCAGCTCGAGGGGGCGAGAGGCCGGGGCATTCTCGGTTGCCCGAGCGGGGCTGCATGGCTTTTGTAGCACCGGCAGGCGCTTCTGTCAAGGGGTCGGGCGTTTTCTGCCCTGCCCTTCATCGGGCTTCACTGGGCTTCACACGCCCTCACGGCGTGCACCTCGGCCGGTCCGGCCGAGTCAGCTGTGGCGGCTGAGACGGTCCATGCGTCGGGAGCGGCCCGCGCGTCGGAAGTAGCCCGTGCGGCCGGGGATCGGCTGAGGCAGGGATTCCGCGAGCAGAGGAGACGGTTATCGCGCAGCGGCGGTGCATGACAGGGCCCGTCAGGCACGTTGGTGAACGGGGCGCATCAGCCTCCCCTCCTCTGCGCGCCGAAGGGCCTGCGGACCGGAGCGCCTTCAGGCCGGGTTGGAGGCACAGAAGGCGTCGAGCGCGGGGGCGCAGCCGCGGCATTCGGCGAGACGGCGGATGACTTGCTCGATGACGTTGGCGGGGCAGGAGGCGCCGGCGGTGAGGCCGATGCGGACGGTGGCTTCAGGGTTGCGGAAGAGGTCGAGGAGGCTTTGTTCGCGCTCTTCGCCGGTGCTGAGGTCCCAGGCGAGGACGCGTTCGCTGCTGATGAGGCAGTCGGCGGAGCGCACGAAGTAGGTGGGGACGCGCGCGGCGGCGATCTGGGCGAGGTGGGTGGTGTTGGAGCTGTTGTAGCCGCCGACGATGAACATGGCGTCGGGCTCGCCTTCGAGGAGTTCGTAGAGGGCGTTCTGGCGATCTTGGGTGGCGCCGCAGATGGTGTCGAAGGCGTGGAAGCGCGCGTCGCTGCCGTCGCGCTCGATGACGGCTTGCCTCAGCAGGCTCTGGATGTGCGCGGTTTCGTTTTTGAGCATGGTTGTCTGGTTGGCCATGCCGATTTCCTGCAGGTCGCGGGCGGGGTCGAAGCCGCGGGAGCAGCAGGGGGCGAAGCGCTGCATGAAGGCTTGGTTGTCGAGCCGGCCGACGATGTAGTCGGCGACGGCGCGGGCGTCGTCTTCGCTGTAGATGACGAGGTAGTGGCCCTTGCCGTCGTCGCCGAGGGAGTGCGAGGCGGTGGCGAGGCTTTCTTCGTGTTTGTATTTGCCGTGGATGATGCTGGTGATGCCGCGCTGGGCGTAGCGGCGCACGCGGTTCCAGACCATGACGACGTTGCCGCAGGTGGTGTCGACGAGCTGCACGCCCTTTTCGTCGAGCATGCGGCGCATGGCGACGGGGAGGCCGAAGGCGGGGATGATGACGACGTCTTCGGCGGTGAGGGAGCGGTAGGCGTCGTCGTCGGTGTTCCAAGGCAGGTGGCGCAGGCCGAGGGCGTCGAGCGAGGCGTTGACTTCGGGGTTGTGGATGATTTCGCCGATGAGCCAGATGCGCTTGCCCTTGAACATTTCGCAGGCGGCGTAGGCGATTTCGATGGCGCGGCGCACGCCGTCGCAGAAGCCGAACTGGGAGGCGAGGCGCAGCTGCAGGCCCGGCAGGCGCAGGGTGGAGTCGGGCTGGCGGTGGATGGCGTCGACGAGGGGGCTCTGGTAGCGCCGGACGTCGGCGCTGATTTTCTCGAGGATGTCAGCTCGGCGTACGTTGACGGGTTTTCGGGGGCGATCGCTCATGGGCTCATGATGCCTGCCGGAGGGGGCGGCGTCAAGGGTTATCTGAGTCAGGCGGGGGGCAGGCCGAGGGATTCGCAGGCGAGCAGCTGGCAGCCGCGCAGGTCCATCTTGCCCGAGGTGAGCATGGGGATGGCTTCGACGGGGATGATCTCGCGCGGGGCCCAGAGGCGCGGCAGGCCGAGCTCGGCGAGGTGGGCGCGGATGTCGTCGAGGGCGGCGGTGAGGTTGCTGTGGTGGACGGCGGAGAGCAGGACGAGGGCCTCGCCTTTCTGTGCGTCGGGGACGCCGACGATGGCGACGGCGCGCCCGTGCAGGTCCTCGGGTTTGTCGACGAACTCTTCAATGGCGTTCTCCACGACTTCGTGGGGCACCATTTCGCCGCCGATTTTGGAGAAGCGCGAGCGTCGGCCGGCGAGGCTGAGGAAGCCGTTGAGGTCGACGGAACCGAGGTCTCCGGATTTGAACCAGCCGTCGCGGAAAATGCGGGCGTTGAGCTCGGGGCGCTCGATGTAGCCGTTGAAGACGTTGGCGCCGCGGAACCAGATCATGCCCTGCTGCGAGAGGGGGAGGCGGATGTTGTCGTCATCCGGGTCGGTGATGCGCACGGCGAGGCCGGGCAGGACGTGGCCGATGGAGCCGAACTTGTAGCCGGGCACGTAGTAGGGCTGCTCGGCGCTGCCTTCGGTGCGGCAGACGTTGGTGCCGCAGACGGGGGCGGTTTCGGTCAGGCCGTAGCCCTCCAGCAGCAGCACGCCGCACTTCGCCATGAATTCGTCCGAGAGGGATTTTTGCAGTTTTTCGGCGCCGACGATGAAGTAGTCGACGCTGTCGTAGCTGTGGGCATGGGCGCGCCGCAGCATGCTGCGGGCGAAGGTGGGGGTGGTGACGACGAGGCGGCAGCGGTATTTCTCGATGAGCTCGTTGAGTTTTTTAGCTTCGAGGGGCGAGGGGTAGGTCACCATGGGGAAGCCGAAGACGGGCGGCAGGAAGGTGCAGACGGTCAGGCCGAAGCTGTGGAAGATGGGCAGGCTGCACAGGAAGGGGCTGCCGTCGGGCAGGTGCACTTTGCTGAGCACCTGGGTGACGTTGGCGATGACCATGCGGTGGGTGAGGCTGACGCCCTTGGGCTCGCCGGAGGAGCCGGAGGTGAAGAGGAGGGCGGCTTCATCCTCGCCTTGGCGCGCGTCAAGCTTGAAGGTCATGGCGACGAGGGGCATGGGGGCGGCTTTGGCGAAGAGGACCCATGCGGCGATTTTGGCCATGCCGATGCTGCGGAGGGTGCGGTCGAGGTGAATGATTTGGTCGTCGGGCGGCCAGGGGAACTGCGGCAGCTTGCTCATGAAGGCATGCGCGGAGATGAAGTGGCGGATGCCGCTCTGGCGCACGATGCTGCGGAAGGAGTCTTCGGAGGAGGTGTAGTTGATGTTGACGGGGACGATGCCGGCGAGCAGGCAGGCGTAGTTGGCGATCATGCCGCCCTTGCCGGGGGGCAGAAGGATGCCGAGGCGAGGCTCGCGGACGGTTTTGCGCAAGTGGCGCGCCAGGGCCATGGCGACGCCGAGGATTTTGTAATAGGGGACGCGCGTGTCGTCCATGCCGTCGATGAGCTCGACGTTCGGGTGGGAGCGGATGCCCTCGACGAGGAGGCGCGCGAGGGATTTCTTCAGGATGGGGTGCTCGTCGTAGGCTTGCGAGGAGGCGAGGAGCCAGGCTTCGAGGGCGCGGTCGCCGGTGAGGGGACCGGGGGCGAGCTTGGGGCAGATGATGATGCGGGCGAAGTCGTAGTCGGCGGGGTCGCTGGTGAAGGTGCGCACGGGGCTGTTGCGGTAGTAGCCGACGAAGATGGGGGTGGGGGAGATGTGCAGGGCCGCCAGCTGCATCATGAAGGGCATGGGGACGTCGGCGATGCAGCCGAGGATGCTCACGGGGCGTCCGGGAACGAAGAGGACGCTGTAGCCCTCGCGCATGAGGCCGAGGAGTTTTTCGCGCAGGTCGCGCACGTTGCTCCGGCGGAAGTTGAAGCTGAGCACGCGCCGATTGCCGCTGCGGATGTATCGCATGACGCGCTCGTCGGGCAGCAGGACTTCTTCAACCATAAAGGCGAGTTTGGCCGCGCCGCCGAGTTGCTTGTCGAGTTCGGCGAGGGTGGGCTCGTCGATGCGGTTGGGGAGATAAAATTCGGCTCGGGCGGCGATGTTTTCACGGCCGGTGATGCGTAGGCGACTCATGAGTGTGTTATAGCAGAGTTGGTGAGGCTTGTCAAACGGTTAAGAGAGCGCCGAGGCCGCCGCAGAAGGCAGTTTCAGAACTCGCTTTGTCGGAGGGTGGGGGTTGCGGACGGCTCAGTCGGCTCAGCGGGCACGGCGACGCCCTCGAGCGCGTCTGCGGGCGGAGCTTCAGCGCTATCGGGGGTGTCCGGGCAGCGGTCTTCGTCCTTCGGGAGGGCGGCCAGCGCTGCCTCAACGGCTTTCCGCTCGGCGGTGAGCTCGGCCAGGGTTCGGTCCTCCGGGTCGTAATGGCTGGAGGCGAGGAGGAGCATCTGCCTGTGCCGGAGGTTGATCAGCAGGCGCTCGAGGAGGGCTCTGCGCGCAGCGGCACGGCGCTCGCGGTTCAGCTCGGCCGCCAGCCACCGGGCCTCGACCTGCCAGACTTGAGTCAAAGTGCCCTGCCCCTGCTGCATCCGTTCGCAGGCGCGGCGCACGGCCTCGGAGGGGTGGCGGCTGAGGAAGGCTATTTCGTCTCGGAAGGGGGAACCGGGAGGAGGAGGAGGGGCGCTCTCCGCGGGCGGCGGGGCAGCCGGCCGCGGCTCGCCGGCGACGGCGGCCGGGGCCGCGACGGCAAGCGGCAGCAGGGCGAGGAGAATTCGGTTTCGTGACGGCGCGATGTCCACTTCTGATGGTGTATCACGCGTTCAGCCGGCCGTCAAGGTGAAAGCGCGCCCGCTCCCCTGCCCTTTGCGGGCGGAGTAGAGTGGGGGCGATGCTGGGCGGCGCAGAACAGGAGTGATGTAGGGCGGCGCAAAGCCGGAGCAGTGCCGAGTTGGGGCAAGACAGAGCCGGGGCAGCACGAAGCCGAGAGGGCACAGGGTTGGGGTGAGACAGAGCCGGGGCAGCGCCGAGTTGGTCAAGACAAAGCCGAGGCAGCATCGAGTTGGGGCGATGCAAAAGCCGGAGGGATACAAAACCGAAGCGGTGCAGGATTCGTGGCAGCGGAACAAGGCCGCGGCGGGGGCGGGGAGTTCTCAGCAGGCGAGGGGCGGGGCAGCTCGCGCCCAACGGGCAAGGCGGACGAGGAGCACCCCCTCCGCGCCCGCGCGCGGGTGGCTTTCCGGCCCGGCGACAAAAGGCGAGCCCCGCTCACGGGATGGTGGGCGGGGCTCGGGGTCAAGGGGAGGGGTGGGCTCAGGCGTCGGCGGGGGTGTCTCCGTCGTCGGCTCTGTCGTCGGCTCCGTCAGCGTCGACAGACTCGTCCGAGGCTTCCGCAGCGGATTCGCTGCCTGCGGCATCGCCGTCGGGGCCGTTCGCGCCGTCAGCGCTATCGGCCTCTTCATCGTCGTCATCGGGGATGATGAGCGAGATGTCCTGAATGCTGTCCTTGTCGTTGTCGAGCGTGATGAGCTTGACGCCCTGCGTGGCGCGCCCGGTCTCGCGGATGCTGCTGACTTTGAGGCGCACGGACTGACCACCCGTGGTCATGATCATCAGCTCGTCTTCGTCGGTGACGGTGGTGGCGTTGACGACGCGCCCGGTCTTTTCGGTGCAGTTCATCGTCTTGAGGCCTAGGCCGCCTCGGCTCTGGACGCGGTACTCGTCGAAGCCGGTGCGCTTGCCGAGGCCGTTTTCCGAGACGACCAGCAGGGTGGCGTCGCTGCGCACGACGGAGAGGGCGACGACGTAGTCGCCTTCGCGCAGCTTGATGCCGCGCACGCCGATGGTGTTGCGCCCCTGAGCTCGCATGTCGTCTTCGCGGAAGCGGATGCTCATGCCGTCATGCGTGACAAGCACGACTTCCTGCTCGCCGTTGGTGAGCTCGGCGTTGACGAGGCTGTTGCCCTCTTCGAGGTTGATGGCGATGATGCCGGCCTTGCGGTAGTTGGAGAAGTCGATGAGGGCGGTCTTCTTGACGGTGCCGTCGCGGGTGGCGAAGACGACGTTGCCGGAGCCTTCGCCGAAGGTGATGTCGCGGCCGTTGTCATCGGTGCGGCGCTCGAGGCGCAGGATGGCGGCGATGCGCTCCTCGGGCTGGAGGTCGAGCAGGTTTTTGATGGAGCGGCCCTGCGCGCTGCGGGCGGCCTCGTCAATTTCATAGACGCGCTCGACGTAGACGCGACCGGTGTTCGTGAAGAACATGATGTAGTCGTGGTTCTGCGCGGCGAAGAGGTGCTCGACGTAGTCTTTCTCGTCCTTGCGGTTCTTGGTGGTGGCGGCTTTGATGCCCTTGCCGCCGCGGCCCTGCAGGCGGTACTCGTCCGAGTTGGTGCGCTTGATGTAGCCGCTGTGCGTGATGGTGACGATCATCGAGTCGTTCGGGATGAGGTCTTCGATGGACATGTCACCCTCGAAGGGGATGATGTGCGTCATGCGCGGCGTGGCATACTTGGCCTTGATGGCGCGCAGCTCGTCCTTGACGATGCCGAGCACGCGGGCTTCGCTGGCGATGATGTCGAGGTAGTCCTTGATCTGCTCCAGCAGGCTGTTGTACTCGGCGGTGAGCTTGTCGCTCTCCAGCGCGGTGAGCTGGTAGAGGCGCAGGTCGAGGATGGCGTTGACCTGGCGCTCGGTGAAGACGTAGAGGTCGCCCTGCACGGAGGGCTGGGCGTGGATGAGGATGCCGAGGCCCTCGGCGAGCTTCACGGGGTAGCGGTACTCCATGAGGCGGTTGCGGGCGTCTTCGCGGTTCTTGGAGTCGCGGATGATGCGGATGAACTCGTCGAGGTTCGCGAGGGCGATGAGGTAGGCTTCGAGGACTTCGGCGCGCTCTTCGGCCTTGCGGAGCAGGTAGCGCGTGCGGCGCATGACGACGTCGCGGCGGTGCTCGACGTAGAAGCGGATGGCGTCGCGCATGGTCAGCAGCTTCGGCCGATTCTCGTGAATGGCGAGCATGTTGACGGCGAAGCTCGTCTCGAGGCTCGTGAGTTTGTAGAGCTGGTTGATGACGACCTGCGGGCGGGCGTCGCGCTTGAGCTCGATTTCGATGTAGTCGGTGAGGTCGCGCATGCCCGCGATGTCGGTGATGACCTTGTCGCGGTCGAGCTCGGCGATGCGCTTCTGCAGCTCGGCGCGGTTGACGCCGTAGGGCACGTCGGTGATGTGCAGGAAGTCGCGGCCGTTCTCTCCGGTGACGGTCTCGATCTTGCCGCGCATGCGCACGCTGCCGTGGCCGGTGCGGAAGTAGTTATCTATACCCTTGTAGCCGAGGATGTAGCCGCCGGTGGGGAAGTCCGGCCCCTTGATGTAAGCGCGCAGCTGCTCGGCGGTGATGTGCTGGTTGTCGATGTAGGCGCAGATGCCGTCGACGACTTCGCCGAGGTTGTGCGGGGGCATGTTGGTGGCCATGCCGACGGCGATGCCGGTGCCGCCGTTGACGAGCAGGTTCGGGAAGGCGCCGGGGAAGACGACGGGCTCTTGGAGGCGGTTGTCGTAGTTGGGCTGAAAGTCCACCGTCTCTTTGTCCAGATCATCCATGAGGGCGACGCCGAGGGCGCTGAGGCGCGCTTCGGTGTATCGCATCGCGGCGGGGGGGTCACCTTCGGGCGTGCCGAAGTTTCCCTGCCCTTCGATGAGCACGTCGCGCATGTTCCAGGGCTGCGCCATGGTGACGAGGGTGCCGTAGGCGGACTGGTCGCCGTGCGGGTGGTAGTTACCGATGGTGTCACCGACGATTTTACCGCACTTGATGGTGGGTTTGGAGGGGCTGAGCCCGAGTTCGCGCATGGCGAAGAGCACGCGGCGCTGCGAGGGCTTGAGGCCGTCGCGCACGTCGGGCAGGGCGCGGGAGATGATGACCGACATCGAGTAGTCGAGGAAGCTGCGGGACATTTCCTCGGCGACGTCGACGGATCGGATTCGCATTTCGTTCATGAAGGATCAGGGAGGGAAAGAGGTGATATGGCGGGATGAGATGCCGGGCGGCGGGGGCTTTGTGAGCTGTGTGAGCGGCGGTGGCGGCGGTGGCGGCGTAGCTTGCCGGGGCTGCAGTGGCGGCGGGAGCGGCGGGACTGTGTTGCGCGGGGGCTTCTGAGTCTGATGAGCACCGGCTCAGGGAGCGGAGCCAGTGGAGCCGGACCGGCCGGGCGGCGGGGGCATTGCCTGTCGGCGGCCCCGCCGCCCGGTGCGGTGCGGATCAGACGTCGAGGTTGCGGACGTTCAGGGCGTTGTCTTCGATGAAGCGGCGGCGCGGCTCGACCATGTCGCCCATGAGGATGGTGAACATCTTGTCGGCCTCCACGGCGTTGCTGTCGTCGAGCCGCACGCGCAGCAGCTCGCGCGTCTCGGGGTCCATCGTGGTGCTGTAGAGGTCCTTGGCGCTCATTTCACCAAGGCCCTTGAATCGTGTGATGGTGACGTTGCGCCGCCCGATCTCGAGCACCTTGTCGAGGATGTCGCCGACGAAGAAGACGGGGGTGACGCTGTTGCGCGCGCCGCCCTCGGCGACTTCGAAGATGGGGCTGTCATCCGAGAGCAGGCAGTCGCCGGGGATGCCCAGCTCATCGAGGCGGCTCATGACGCGCTGGATGGCGTGCACCTCGTGCAGCTCGTGCAGCAGGGCGCGGCGGCTCGGGCCTTCGCGCACGGGCAGCGGGTGAGCGGCGAGCTCTTCGTCGCTCGGTTCGCCGAAGAGGAAGAGGTCCGGGTTGGCGTCCGAGTAGGCGGTGAGCTCCTCCATGGTCGGGAAGTAGAGCACCTCCTCCTCGTTGCCGCAGCGCACCTTGACGAGGTATTCCGGGAAGCTGCCGTTGGCGTTGCGGTGGCGCAGCAGGTCGCGGAAGTTGCCGCCGTGCCGCGCGACGCTCTGCTCGTATTTCTGCAGGCCGATGAGTGTCTCGAGGATGGCCATGAGGGTGTCGGCGTCGTACTCGCGGCTGCCGTCGCTGCGGCGCAGGGTGACGTCGCCCGCGCCCAGCGAGATGAGCTTGCGGTTGAGCTGCACGTCGTCCTGCACGAACTGCTCGACCTTGCGGTAGCGCACGCGGTAGAGCGGCGGCTGGGCGATGTAGAGGTAGCCGGCGCGCACGAGCTGCGGCATGTGGCGGCAGAAGAGGGTGAGCAGCAGGGTGCAGATGTGCGCGCCGTCGACGTCCGCATCAGCCATAAGGATGATTTTGTGGTAGCGCGCCTTGCTGAGGTCAAAGGAGCCCTCGCTCTCGCCGTCGCCGATGCCGGTGCCGATGGCGGTGATGATGTTCTGGATCATCTCGCTGCTCAGCGCCTTGTCGAGGCGGGCCTTCTCGACGTTGAGGATCTTGCCGCGCAGGGGCAGAATGGCCTGCGTGCGGCGGTCGCGCCCCATCTTGGCCGAGCCGCCTGCGGAGTCACCCTCGACGATGAAGAGCTCACACTGCGAGGGGTCGCGGTTCGAGCAGTCGGAGAGCTTGCCCGGCAGGCCGCCGCCGATGCTCATGGCGCTCTTGCGGACGGCTTCGCGAGCCTTGCGCGAGGCTTCGCGGGCGCGGGAGGCGGTGAGGCACTTCTCGATGATGGCGCGGGCCACGGCGGGGTGCTCCTCGAAATACTCCTTGAGCTCTTCGTAGACCACGCCGCTGACGACGCCCTCGATCTCCGTGTTGACGAGCTTGTCCTTCGTCTGGCTGGAGAAGCGCGGGTTGGGCATCTTGACGCTGATGACGGCGATGAGGCCCTCGCGCACGTCTTCGCCCGTGAGGTTGGGGTCTTTGTCCTTGAGCAGGTTGTTCGCCTTGGCGTAGGCGTTGATGGCGCGTGTCAGCGCGCTGCGGAAGCCGGAGAGATGCGTGCCGCCGTCGCCGTTGAAAATGGAGTTGGCGAAGCAGAGGATCTGATCCTGATAGCTGTCGTTGTATTGCAGCACGACGTCAACGATGACGTCGTCCTCCATCTTTTTGCCGTCGTATTCGACCTCGATGTGCCGCACGCCCGAGATGGTGATGGGGTCGGGGGTGATGAGCGTCTTGGTCTCGCCAAGCTGGCGGACGTATTCGCGGATGCCGTCCTTGTAGAGGAAGGTCTCGACGTGCTCGGGCTGGGTGCGCTCGTCGACGAGGCGGATGATGAGCCCGGGGTTGAGGAAGGCGAGCTCGCGCAGGCGCCCGGCGAGTCGCTCGAAGCGGAATTCAACGGTATCGGTGAAGATGGTCGGGTCCGGCAAAAAGGTGATGGCCGTGCCGGTCTGGTTGGCGGGGCAGCTGCCGACGACGTGCAGCTTCTCCTTGGTGCGCCCGCGCTCGAAGGTGATGACGTAGCGCTTGCCGTTGCGGCGCACCTCGGCCTTGAAGCGGTCGGAGAGGGCGTTGACGCACTTGGCGCCCACGCCGTGCAGGCCACCGGAGTATTTGTAGGCGCCCTGACCGAACTTGCCGCCGGCGTGCAGGTTCGTCAGCACGAGCTCGACGGCGGGGATGCCGAACTTCGGGTGGATGTCGACCGGGATGCCGCGGCCGTTATCGATGACGGAGATCGAGCCGTCGACGTGGATGCGGATTTCAATCTGGGTGCAGTAGCCGGCGAGGTGTTCGTCGATGGAGTTGTCCAGCACTTCAAAGACGCAGTGGTGCAGGCCTCGCTCATCAGGATCGCCGATGTACATGCCGGGGCGCTTGCGGACGGCTTCCAGGCCCTCCAGCTTGTCAATCTGGGCGGCGCTGTACTCCTGCTGAGCCCCCGTGACCGCGAGTTCCGGGTCGACAACGGGCGTGTTATCTTCAGTCATACGTGGGAACTATTATACGCGCATACGCGCGCGCGTCAACTCTAATCAGCAAGAGCGGCCGTGTGCTGACACAGAAGCCCCCCCTGAAAAGTTGGATCCTTTCCCGGCGAATCCCGGGGATCTCGACGCCTCTGAAGGGGGATCCGAAGGCTGCCGCAGGCGGGTCCCGGTGTGCCACGGCGGTATAGCTTGTGGACGCATCAACAGGGATACCGCGTGGTTCCATCGACGGCGGTTCATCGTCTGCAGGCGCATCAGCCGCAGAGGGAGCCTCCGCTCCGCCGAACATCCGCGCGGCGAAAGCCGCAGACATTTAGCTTGCCAAAAACGCACTTCTGAGCTAAGCTCTGCGCTTTCACGACTCACGACCTTTCACATGAAGCACGTTCACTTTATCGGGGTATGCGGCACAGCCATGGGAGCTGTCGCTTCTGCCATGGCTCGGCGCGGCTACGAGATCACGGGTTCTGACGCCAACGCCTATCCGCCGATGTCCACCTTCCTGGGCTCTGAGGGCATCAAGGTCTCCGCGGGCTACAGCGAGGAGAACATCCCCGAGAACGCCGAGCTCATCGTGGTCGGCAACGCCATCAGCCGCGGCAACCCCGAGGCCGAGGCCGTGCTCAACCGTCACCTGCGCTTTCTGAGCCTGCCGGAGACGCTCAAGGAGTTTTTCCTGTGCGGCAAACACAACTACGTGGTCACGGGCACGCACGGCAAGACGACGACGACCTCGATGCTGACCTGGTTCATGGAGCACAACGGCATGAACCCGAGCTTCATGATCGGCGGCATCGCGCGCAACCTCGACCGCGGCGGCCGCTTCACGGACTCCGACTACTGCGTGCTGGAGGGCGATGAGTACGACACGGCTTTCTTTGACAAGCGCTCCAAGTTCCTGCACTACCTGCCCGAGGTGGTGATCATCAACAACATTGAGATGGATCATGCGGACATCTACGCGAACGTGGAGGAGATCAAGCTCTCCTTCAAGCGACTGATGCGCGTGGTGCCGAGCTCGGGCATGGTCTTCCTGAATGCCGACTGCCCGAACTGCCTCGACGTCCGCGAGGCGGCGGCTCGCGAGCTGAGCATGGTGCGCACGACCTCCGTGGGCAAGAGCTCGGAGGCCGATGTGGTGATTGCGGACATCACGGAGACGCCGGAGGGCAGCACCTTCACGCTCAACGGAGAGCCCTACCGCGTGCCCATGGTCTGCGAGTGCAACGTCCGCAATGCGGCGATGGCGATCTGCGCGGCGCGCTTCGCCGGGCTTGAGCCGGATCAGATTCGCGAGGCGCTGGAGTGCTTTGAGGGCGTGGCCCGCCGTCAGGAGCTTCGCGGAACGGTCAACGGCGTGACGGTCATCGACGACTTCGCCCACCACCCGACGGCCATCCGCGCCTCGATTGAGGGCATTCGCAAGCGCTTCCCGAACCGCCGCATCTGGGCCATCTTCGACCCGCGCAGCAACACGACGTCGCGCAACATCTTCCAGCACGAGTTGGCCGAGGCGCTCAGCGATGCCTGCCTCGTGGTGCTCTCGCCCATCGAGAATCCGCGCAAGGTACCGGTTGATCAGCGACTCAACGAAGAGGAGCTGGCAGCCGAGATCCGCAGCCACGGCAAGGAGTGCTACATCGGCAAGAGTGTCGATGATATCGTGCGCCACGTGGTGGAGCACGCTCATCCCGGCGATGTGCTCGTGGCGATGAGCAACGGCGGCTTCGGCGGCATCCACTGCAAGCTGCTCGCCGAGTTGGCCAAACACAGCTGACGAACAGCGGCGGGGCCCGAATGGCCTCCGAACATCCCCTGCCCCGCGCAGCACTTCTCGGCGAGAAAGCAGCAACCGCGGCGCACTCTCCGCGCCATCTTCCCCACCGCAAGCCCCGGCACGACAGCCGGGGCCTTTTTGCCTCCCCACACCAGCAATTATCGCCTTTTCTCCCGGCCGCACGGCCTCTCTGGGCTGCCCCACCGCCCCACTGCATCGCGGAATGCTCGGCGCTCGCCGCCTTTGACTCCGGCCCGCGCCGTCTCGACTATTACGCCGGCATTCTCGTCCGCTTCGCGCCGCCCCTTCATCATACACCGTGTATCGTTGACGAACGGAAAAGGCTTGACTCATGTTTCTCTCGGTCTACAATGGTCATACCCCTAACGTCATGAACATGTTTTCTCCCCTCCTTCGCACCTCTCTCCTCCTCGCCGCTTTGTCCACCGCTCCTCTGCTTTACACCGCCTGCGGGGGATCGGGCTCCGGCTCCGTCGCCACGTCCGGCGCAGCGCTGAACCTCGACGACTTCATGAGCGGCAAAACCTATTTACGCTTCCACGATTCGGGTGTTCAACTGCGCAGCAACCCCGGTCAAACCGACAGCACGAGCACGGGAGAAGCATCCCACACAATCGAAGGCTGGCTCTGTCTCCCCAGCGGGGAGGTCTATGGAACCACCATCACCTGCACGATCGAACAGGCAGGCGCGGTTCTGGAGCTGAAGCTCAAACTGGGCACAACGGATGCCGAAACCGTGCGCACAGTCTTTGCAGAGCTGGGTATCCTCTTGGGCGACGACATCTCCGATGACGACATCGCCACACTGGCATCGACGCCGATCCGCTACCGCATCGACGTCAACGGAGCCACGGCCACGGGCATCACGGTGATGCCGACGACAACGGGCATCGTTGACGACAGCTCGCACCGACAGGCCGTACGCCTCGAGGCATTCACCTCTTTCTGAACCCAAGTCGTTGCCGCCGCTTTTCCGAACGGCCCGGCACCATCCCTGAGCCCCCGCACTCGCGACCATGAGAGCCACGCCGTCATCCTTCGCTCCGGGAGAAAGCGCGTTGCTCTGTGCCGTGTGCGGACCAATCTCTGACGAAGATCTCCGCGGGGCCGGAATCGCGCTGCGAGACGAGCCCGGCGTGATCTCCGGCAGGCGCCTGCACGCGGCTCAGCAGCAGCCCCCGTGGACGCAGCTCAGGCAACTCTACGCTGAGCACGAAGCCGTGCGCCGAGCCGCAAGGCGCATCGAGATACTGCGCGCGCGGAGCGGCGCTTCGGGGCAGGCTGAGGCCAGCCTCCTCACGGCTCGGGCGCGGCAGGCCCTGCTCGAGGATCGTCAGGACGATTTTGACCGCCTGTTGGCCGCCTACCTCCACCTGCACCCGTTTCGCTCGGCTCCGCTGCACGAGGCAGAGTTCTGGGCCTCCGTTCTCGGTCCGGGGCTGGAGGGTAGTCGGTGGATTGCGCACCGGCCGGCGCGCGACCACGCGGCCGCGCACATCGCCCTCAACTTTGCCTTCTCGGCCCTACCCGCCGAGAGTGCGGATCTCAGCGACGGCTCCGCCGACATCGGTCCCGAGCTCGGCGTCGCCTTCGCGCTGCGCAGCGGAGCTCGAGACAGACTGCGCCGCCTCGCCGCCGAGGAGCCCGGGAGCCCGGCCGAAGCCGCACTGCACCTGCTGGAGGGGCGTACCGAGAGCGCCCACCGACTCTTCAGTCTGTTGCTGCCGCTAGAGCGGGACGAGGATCCACTGCTCGACGCGCGCCTGCTGCCGCTGCGCGTTTACGCCGTGATCGCCGCCCTCGGCGCCGGCGCCTCCGCCTCCCTTTGCCGGGAACTTCTGGGATACGCCTATCGCCAGCTCGACCGCTGCCTCGACCTTGCGCAGAGAGGCGCCCGAGATTACATCAGCCTGCTCGACAACCTCGACTGGCTGCTCAACAGCCTGCACCACCCCAGCCGACAACTGCCGCGCGCCCGCGGACCGATCTCCCTCATCCCCATGCTCTGGGGCTACGCCTGCCTGCCCGCCGAAGTGCGCCGAGGCATACCCGTTGACAGCGTCGCGGCTCAGCTCCAAACGCTCGCCGATGAGAGGCAGAGTCTCATGGCCGCGTGGGGAGCCGCCGCCCTTCGCGACCTGCTGCCACCCGAGGACGCCCGCCAAGCCTCCCTGCGCCAGCTCTGCCTGCCTCTCGGGGACTGCCCGGCTCTTCACCCGCTGCGCTCGTCGCCCGCAGCGCCGGCGGTGGACCTGTCGCCCGAGCTTCTCAGCCTGACACCGGGACAGCAGCTTTACTGGGACGTGCAGCTGAGCCCCGAGGGCAAGAGCATCCGCCGCGTCTCGCTGAGCCTCAGCCGCGACGCCGGCGCCATCGGCCTTCGCCCCGCTCTGACCCCGCAGAATCTCGGCACCCTCAGCGCCCTGATGGACGCGGATGACCGCCGCTGCCTGCCCCTGTTACAGGATCTCTGTCTCTCCGACGGCCGCGACCTGCAACGCGTCAGCCTGCTCAGCGGGCACCCGCGGCTGCGACTGGAGCACGCCCCGACAGGTGGCACAGGAGACGCAGAAGAGAGTGACGACACGCTCAATGACGACATCGTGTGCGGCACGGGCTGCATGATCGGCGACAGCCTCCGCGACGGCATCACCAACGGCGGCCGCAGCAGGGGAAAGGCCCATGCGTCCCCGCAGCTGGAGCCTGCGTGCATGCAGAGTCGGCTCCCGCGCTTGGAGCTGCGCTACAGCCGCAGCGGAGTCGAGCTGCGCCCCGAGATGCAGAGCAACCCGGCCGCCCTTCTGGAACCCGCAGACCCCGCGAAAAACGCAGACGGAGCAGACAGCCTCAAGCTGCTGCGCTCCTCCGAGCTTCAGCGCCGCTTCTGCGACCGCCTACTCAGCGAGAGCCCCGAAGCCCGCAGCCTGAGGCTGGAGCAGCCCGACCCGCTGGAGCTTCAGGCCCTGCTCAACGAGCTCTCCGAAGCCTTTGAGCTGCGGGGACAACTGCTGCCCCCCGGCATGGCTCGTCAGGCGTCCGCCCCCGAGCTGGTCGTTGACGCCGACTACCGCGACGGTCAGCTCCGCCTCCGAGCCGGCACCCTCCTGCTCCCCGATGCTCGAGAGAGCACCCGCCCGGGCCGCGGGTCGCGCCTCATGGCTCTCGACACCGCCCACGGTGTCGTCGGCGTCTCGCGACGCCTCGCCGAAGAGCAGAAACAACTGCGCGACCTGCTCACCCGCTGCCCAGCCCTGATGACTCCCCCCGACGCAGACGCAGACGGCGACTCGCTGCCCGGCACCCCCATGCTCGGCACCTCCCTGCTCGGGACACCGCTGCCCGGCAACGTGATGCCCGGCGCAGCGACGAGAGGGACCTCGGGAGCTGTCGCAGAGGCAGCCTCAGCTCCTTCCGCTTCGGCGGAGGCGGAGGCTCCAGCAGCGGCACGCCCCGCTCGCAAGGGTCGTGAGCCCCTGCCCGATCAGTTCGGCCCCTGGACCTCCTCTCAGCGGCAGGCGGAAGTCCTGAGGCAGCTGCGCGAAGCCGGAGTGCGTCTGCGCTGGGTCGGCAGCGAAGCTCTGCGTTTGGCGGAGGCGGACGATTTGCACCTCGACGCGAGGAGCTCGGGGGTCGACTGGCTGAGCATCGGCGGTGAGCTGCACGTCAATGAGCAGCTCGTGATACAACTCAGCCGCCTGCTGGAGGTCGCCGACAGTCCCCGCGTGGCGCTGAAGGACGGCAGCCGCCTGCTACTCAGCCCCGAGCTGCTCCGCACGCTGCGCTGCCTCAGACGCGTGCTGAGGCGCGAAGGCGAATCCCTCGTCAGCCGCGCCGCCGTTCCGGCGCTCTGCGAGCTGTTGCCGGGCTCGGCTGATGCACTGCGCCGAGCCCTGAGCCGGGGGTCGGCGGGCGCTGACGTCTCCGCGGCACCGCCGCCCGAGGGTCTGCGCGCCACCCTGCGCCCCTATCAGCTGGAGGGCTACCGCTGGCTGCTCGAACGCGCGGAACTTGGCATCGGCGCCTGCCTGGCGGACGACATGGGTCTGGGCAAGACGATTCAATCGCTCGCCCTGCTGCTCTCACGAGCCTCGGGCGGCCCGGCGCTCATCGTCGCTCCGCTGACGCTGCTGGGCAACTGGGCGGCCGAGGCCGCGCGCTTTGCCCCGTCACTTCAGGTGCACCTGCTCCGATCGGGCTCGCGCGCGGAGGGCGGGCGCAGGAGCAGGAGCGGCACCGAGACTCCCCCCGGCGCCGGCAGCATCACTCTGGCCAGCTACGGACAGATCGCCGCCCGCCCCGAGCTCGCGCAGCAGCACTGGCACACCCTGATTCTCGATGAAGCGCAGAACATCCGCAACCCCGGCACCCGCCGCAGCAAGAGCATCTTCAACCTTGAGGCCGCTGCCCGCATCGGCCTGAGCGGCACGCCCGTCGAGAACGGCACGAGAGACCTCTGGAGCCTCATGCACTTCCTCAACCCCGGGCTGCTGGGCAGCGAGAGCGACTTCCGCCGCCGCTTTGACGGCGAGGAGCAGCTCGACACCCTGCGCCGACTCACGGCGCCTCTTATCCTGCGCCGCAGCCGCGATCAGGTGCTGCCGCAGCTGCCGCCGCTCACCGACATCACCCTACCCATCACCCTGAGCGATGAGGAGCGAGCTCTCTACGAGGGCTGCCGACGCCGCGCGCTGGAGCAGTGCGGGCAGCGCCGCGGCCAACTCTTTGCGGAGTTGACGCGCCTGCGCCGGCTCTGCTGCCACGGCAGCCTCGTCGCGCCGGGCTACAGAGGCCCCGCGAGCAAGTTTGACGCTCTCTCCGAGCTCGTCGTCAATCTGCACCGCGCCGGGCGCCGCGTCCTCATCTTCAGTCAATTCACCGACGTGCTCGATCTGGCGTCAAGGCGCCTCGATGAGCTGGGCCTCACCCGCCTGCAACTCGACGGCCGCAGCAGCGCCCCGCAGCGCGACGCCGTCGTGCAGAGCTTTCAGCGGGGCGAAGCCGATGCCCTGCTGCTCTCGCTGACGGCCGGCGGCACCGGCCTGAACCTCACCGCCGCCAGCGACGTCATCCTGCTCGACCCATGGTGGAATCCGTCCACCGAACAACAGGCCGCCGCGCGCGCACATCGCCCGGGCCAGCACCACCCTGTCACCCTCTACCGTCTCTGCGCGCAGGACACTGTCGAGGAGCGCATCCTCGCCCTTCAGGAGCACAAAAAGAAACTGGCGCAGCAGCTGATCGGCGAGGGCAACATCCCCCTCAGAGAACTGCTCCGCCTGCTCAGCGACTGAGGAAGCCGACCGGCGCGGGGCTCGGCTTGCACTCAGCGTTTTTTCTCCCGTCCCCTTCTCCGCCGGAGCGAGAGGTCACCGCGGCGCAGACCATCATCCGGCGCCCGCCAAGCCCACCCAGACACTCTGGCACCCCGTTCCGGCTCCTGATCGGGCACCCTGCACAGGCCCCTGTTCAAACACCCCGTTGCAGCACCCCTTCAGGAGCCCATTCAGGCACCTTGGGCCACCCCCTGCAGGGAGCGGCGGCGGTAGCGGTGATAGATCAGCAGGCCGACCCAAGCCAGCAACTCCACCAGCATCAGAGGCAACACGATGCAGGCCGTCAGATGCGTGCGCGGAAAGGCAAAGATATTGAGCACCACGTCATAATCGGGCCGCTGCGTCTCGGTGAAGGCCACCCAGCAGAGCGGCACCAAGGTCAGGCCCCAGATAAAGAACAGAAAGGCGACGCGGCGCACCACCGGCGCCAGCCCTCCGATGAAGAGCACTTGGACGAGCAGCGCCAGAGCAAAACCGCAGATGGCGCCGTGCACGAGGCCGAAGCACATCACCTGCTGAGAGCCCTGCGCGAGCAGCATCAGCACACCCGCGGCCAGGCCGCCGAAAATCATCGTCATCAGGATGACGCCTAACAGAAGCAGAGCCGCATCCAGCAACACAGCGCGCCAAGGCGGAGAGCCAGCTTCCTGCTCCGCAGACGTCCTCTGAGCTGTCGGCACCGTCGTCATCCTTGGTATTGACGGCACTTTATCCCATTTTCCGCGGCGGGTCAAGCCTCTTTTTGAGGCACGGACGGGCCGCGGCGGCGCCGCACGACGGGCGCGCTGACAAGGTTTGACTCGCCAAAGAGGCGCCGAGCGTGTACAATGAGCCCATGAGTGATCTTCAGTGGAACAGCGTGCCCCTCGAGGAGGAGGAGAGGCCGACGGTTGATCTCGCGGAGCTGCGCCGCATGGCGGAGAATCTGGATCCCGAGGAATACGACGAGCCCGTGCAGCTTTTTCTCGACGAGCTGATGGTGACGCGCGACGTCTCCGAGCTGCACCACGCCGCCACCATGCTGTTGCAGGATGAGGTGGATCTCGCTCCCGAGCTGGCGGAGATGGGGGTGGAGCCCGACCCGGCGCTCGTCGAGCTGCTGCTGGCGGCGGGGGCCGACCCCGACGCTCCGAACCCCTACGGGCGCCCGCCGCTGCATCTGGCGGCGCACTACGGCTATGAGGAGCTCGTGAACCTGCTGCTGGCGGCGGGAGCCTCCGTCTCGGTGCGCGACCGCGAGGGACGCTACGCGGCCGATGTGGCCGCCACGCCCGAACTCGCCGCCCGCCTCGAGCCGCCGCACCGCCGCCGCTCGGCTGACGCCGACGACGAGGAGCCCCTGCCCCCGGAGATTGAAGATGCGGATTACGACCCGGACCACGAGTGCCTCTGCGGCGACCACGGCCAAGTCAAGCACGGCGGATCCGCCGCGCAGGCCTGCGGCTGCCACGGCGAACACTACGGTGAACATGGCTGCGGGCATCACGGGGAGGAGGCGCATGAATGCTGCTGCCGCGAGCACGGCGAGCATGACTGCCATGGTGACCACGGCAGCGCCTCCGAGCATGACTGCTGCTGCGGCCACCACGGCGCTTCCGAGCACGGCTGCTGCTGTGACCACGACGGCGCCTCCCACCACGACGGCGACGGCAGCTGCCACGGCGACAAGGCCCGGGGCTGATGAAGCTCCCGAAAGGGCGATGACCCGGCCGAACGAGGCGAGCCTCAGCGCGGGAAGCCGACAGCGAGGCGTTCAATGACACCGCCCCGCCCTCCGCGGCGCCACGCGGCTGAGTTCTCTGCGCCCCGAGACTGCGATGGCAACCACTCGGCCGGAACGGCCTCAGTGCGCCGCAGCAACGCACCGCACCCAAGGTCACAGCCACACCTGAGGCTCCTGAGGCTCACTCCCGACGCTTTTGCGGAGAGCCGTGATTGACGCGCGGCGGGTCGCCCGCTGAGCGGAGGAGCGGATGCAGCCCCGCTCCGAGCCCGTTTCAGAAAAGCCCCCCGGAGGGCACGGCACCTTCCGCAGGTGAAGCCGGCCGGCCTCAGTTGAGCTCCCAGAGATCGTAGAGCTCGGGCGGCAGCGACGTGAGGTAGCGCGACGGCGGGCAGTACTGGCGATCATAGCCGCGGCCGTTGTAGCGCGGGTAGCTGAGGTAAAGCTGATCCTCGGCGCGCGTCACCGCCACGTAAAAGAGGCGCGTCTCCTCCTCCATCGCGGTGAGATCGCCGGACTCGAGCACGCGGCGATTCGGAAAGAGCCCCTCGCCGAGAAAGATGACGAAGACGACCTTCCACTCCAGCCCCTTGGCCTGATGGATCGTGCTGAGGGTGACGCAGTCATCATCATCCGGCACCTCCTTGTCCGCCTCGCTGAGCAGGGCGACCTGCGAGAGAAACTCGTCGAGGTCGCCGGAGCTGTCGATGGTGCGCGAAAGCTGAGAGAGATCCTCCTCGCGCTCCTCCCAGTTCTCGTAGGTCGAGCGCAGGTAAGGGCTGAGGTAGGCCACAACGCTGCCGACGAGCTCGGCGGGCGTCAGCTCACTGCCGGCAGGGTGCAGGCTGTCCATGAGGGAGAGAAAGGCCGCCCAGTACGGCCTCAGCTTCGGCGCCACGCGCACGGAGGCGAAGACCTCGCTATGCGGCTGCTGCGGGCAGCTCTGCCCGGGATGCTCCGTCTGCCAGGCCTCGAGGGCCTCATTCCAGGCGGCGAGCAGCTTGGCCGCGGTGGCGTCACCGACGCCGGGGAAGGTGCCCGCGATGCGCCGAAAGGCCACCTCATCGCGCGGATTGACGAGCAGGCGCAGAAAAGCGACGACGTCCTTGACGTGGGCCTGTTCGAAGAAGCGAAGCCCGCTGGTGATGCGGAAGGGGATGTGGCGGCGTGTGAGCTCCATCTGCACGTCGAGGCTGTGGAAGTGCGCGCGGTAGAGCACGGCGATGTCGCGGCCCGCAATGCCGGCGTCGAGCAGCTCGTCGATGCGGCGGGCCACGAAGGCCGCCTCCGTTCGGTTGTCGGGGGCCGGCACGACGGCGGGCAGCATGCTGCCGGCGGGGCGGGCCGAGCGCAGCTCCTTTTCGTAGCGCTGCGTGTTGCCGGCGATGGCGACGTTTGAAACCGCCAGAATCGCGGGCACGCTGCGGTAGTTCGTCTCGATGCGGTAGATGACGGCGTCGGGGTAGCGCTCGCCGAAGCTGAGGATGTGGCGCACGTCGGCCCCTCGCCAGGAGTAGATGCTCTGGGCATCGTCGCCAACGACCATGAGGTGCGCATCGGGCCCGCCGGCGATGAGGCGGATGATCTCCTCCTGCGGCGCATTCGTGTCCTGATACTCATCGACGAGGACGTGGCAGAAGCGGTTCCGCAGCTCGTCGCGGATGTTCTCGTGCTCGCGCAGCAGGCGCAGCAAATTGAGCAGCAGGTCGTCGAAGTCCATGCAGTTGCCCTGGCGCTTGCGCTCGGCGTAGGCCTCAAAAATCTGCCCGATGAGCTCCTGGCGGGATTCAAACTGCGGGTAATCCTCCAGCAACACGTCGAGCCAGTCGCGCTCGGTATTGGCGGCGAGGCTGTGCAGGCCGAGGAGCAGCTCGGCCTTCGGGAAGCGGCGGTCTCGGCTCTCCTTCGGGGCGTACTCGCGGACGAGGGCGCGCATGAGCGCCTTCTGATCGTCGCTATCCATGATGGTGAAGCCGGGCCGGTAGCCGAGCACCTCGGCGTGGCGGCGCAGCAGGCGGTTGGCGACGGAGTGGAAGGTGCCGCCCCAGAGGCGGTCGGCGGGGGCGCCGGTGAGCTGCTCGACGCGCTGGAGCATCTCGCGGGCGGCCTTGTTGGTGAAGGTCAGCAGCAGGATGCGCCAGGGGGCGACGCCCTGATCCAGCAGCCAGGCGACGCGGTAGGTCAGCGTGCGCGTCTTGCCGCTGCCGGCGCCGGCGATGACGAGCGCATGCCGCTGCGTCGTCGTCACGGCGGCATACTGCTCGGGGTTCAGCTCGGCTGCGTAGTCGCGCGAGCTGCGCGGCTCAACTCCCATGGAGTACTGCATCACTCGAAGTCGAGGTAGATTTCCGCGCGGCGGTTCTCACCGCGGATGTAGTCGATCTCCTGCTCGGAGTCGCCGCTCTTGTAGAGGCGGCGCGGCTGGCTCTTGCCCAGGCCCTCGGTGTTGATCTGCGAGGCCTGCACGCCGAAGGAGACCAGCGCCGCCTTCACGGCTTCGGCGCGGCGCTTCGAGAGCCCGAGGTTGTAGGACTGCGAACCGACGTCATCGGTATGACCGGAGATCTTGAGCGTGCCTTGGCTCTGCTTGAGCAGCTCGGCCACGATCTCCAGCTGGCGCATCGAGCGCGGCGTGAGCGTCGACTCGTTGAAGGCGAAGAAGAGCGCGAGCGAATCGCCGCCCTTCGGATTCTTGACGATGGGGAAGTAGCGCCCGCCCTCCGCCGAAGCGCTGCTCTCATACTCGCTGAGCAGGGCATCGAGGGCGACGTTGCGAACGCGCCAGCCGGCGGCGGTCTTCTCCAGCTCCAGCCCGATGTTGGCGGGGCGGGGATTCTGCTCCGTCACGAGGTAGACGAGGTAGCCGGCGTTGGTGTCGTTCTCGAAGGTGCCGCGGATGGGCAGCGAGGGACGCAGCTTGTAGTGGTTCTCCTCAAAGATCATGCAGATACCGGCGACGGTGGCATACGAGACGTCTTTGCCGGTGACGAGGTGCAGCGCCTCGGCCATGCGCCCGCGGCGCAGCGCGCCGACGAAGGTCTCGGAAATCTGCAGGGGGTCGGCATCGGCTGCCGGGGTGGCGCCCGAGGCAGCGGCCTCCGTCGGCACGATCTGCACGCGCTCGATGCGCGTCTTGCCGTCAGGCGTCGTCACCAGATCGACGAGAGCGTCTTCCTTGCCGCCCTCGGAGCGGAAGCGGTAGCGTGTCACCTTGCTGCCGTCGGGGCGGCGCAGGTCGCCCACCTCCTCCTGCGAGGCGTAGCGGTTGCGACTCATCCAGTCAGCGAGCGTCTTCCGCGCCTCCGGGTCGAGCAGGCCGTTTTTCTCCAGCAGGTCGAGCGCCTCAGCCCACTCGGGCATGCGGAGCGCCTCGCCCAGACTCAGCGCGGCAGCGTGTTCGCGGCTGCGGGGTTTGACGGCGGGAGCGGGGATCTCAAGTTTTTTGCCGCTGGCGGCGGCAGCTTGGCCACTGCCCTCCCCGTCCGCCGAAGCGGCGTCCCGGGGCGTGGTGACGGTATCACCGGCAGAGCCGCTGCCGGGTTCGGACGCTCCGGGCTTGTTGCCCGCCTTCGGGCCGGTGCCGGAGCCCTCGCGGCCCGCAGCACCGGGAGACGAGGACGAGGCGGAAGCTCCGTCGGCAGCCGCAGCACCACCGGAGGCATCGGGAGCAGCAGCGTCGCCGCCCTCAAGCGAGGACTGCGCGAGCTTCAGCATGATCGTGATGCCGACGCCGGCGGTCACGAGAAAGGCCAATAAAAACAGAATCAGTTTGCGTTTCATATAATGTTGAGGCAGAGGGTAAACTTCGAATGTTGATCAGAGGCGATGTTTGAAAATCGATCAGAAGTTGCTCGGGAGTTGATCAGGAATTGCTCAGAGCGATGCGCGTAGCGGCAATGTGGGGAAGGTGGACAGGTGAGGCACAGCGACAGGGGGAAGGCGGGGGCTCCGAGCCATCGTGGGCGGCGCCGAGGGGCTCAGAGGAAGTCGGCCGGAGAGACGAGAATCACGTCCTCTCCGACGGCAGGCTGCCCCTTCCCTCCGGAATCTTGGGAGGAGGCGGGGGCGCCGGAGGAGCGCGCCGGGCGGCCTTCCGCAGCGCTCAGGTGAGCCGCCTCGCGGTAGCGCAGGCTGCGCAGCTCGGAGTAGGCGTCGGGAAAGGGAGGGGCGGGGTAATCGCGCAGCAGCGCGGCGGAGTCGAGGCGATTCATCGTGCCGTGAGCACCGTAGCCCGGCATGCCGGCCTCCGTGCAGCGCGACTCGATGGCCTCGAAGTGCAGGTGCGCCAGATACTGGCCGTCCGCCGTGCCCACCGAGCCGATGCGGTCGCCGCGCGAGACGGTCTGCCCGGGAATGACCCGGTCATCCGTGTCCTGAAGATGGGCGTAGAGCGTCTGGATCACGCGCCCCGAATCGGGAAGGCGGTGGGCGAGCACCACGACCTTGCCCCAGGAAGGCGAGGGGGTGCCGCAGTAGACGACAAGACCGCGCGCCGCAGCGCGCACGGGCATCCCGAGGTCGGTATTCTGCCCGCCGATGCCGTTGAGGTCCATGCCGGCATGCTGCCCGCCGCGCTTCTCGTTGGGTGAGCCGAAGGGCTGGGCATCGTAAATCATCGCGCCCTGCGTCGTGCCGCAAGGCCACTCAAAGCCGTCGATCAGGGGCGTGCGCACCACCTGCTCGGGCGTCAGCAGAATCAGCCCGCCGATGAGCGGCTCCGGCATCTGCCCGAGCGCCACATCGGCGTCGTAGATCTGGCGCCCCGCCTGCGCGACGCCCTGCCCGGAGGACGATTCAGCCCCGTTTCCCGAGGCCGGAGCGGAGGCTGAGCCGCGCGTTCCGAGCCAGCCCAGCGCAATGATGCCGGCGCCCAGCAGGGCCAGAAAGAGCCAGCGGCCCGGACTGATGCGGAACTGACGTGCCATACGCGCGGCATTATACGGGCATAACGCGCGTATGGCAAGCAAAATACCCAACCGACCGCGACAGCGCCGCGCGGCCTCCCCTGAGGCCTCGATTTCCGCCTGTCTCCGCCGAAGTCTTTGCCCCGTTCCCGTTTGAATGCATGCACGGCCCCTCGGTGTGTCACCTGTTCTCGAGTGAATCACCGCCGAGTGAATCACTGCTCTCCCGCGGAGGCCTCCTGTTTCCGATTGCAGCCCCGCGACCTTCCCGATCCGCATCCCGGTTCCCGAGCCCCGACATCTCCGGCGCAGCCCCCTGTTCCCGACTGAAACGTCGTGCCCCACCTGCTCCGCCTCCCGGTTCCCGAGTGAAGCCCCGACCTCCCCGGCGAAGCCCAGCTGTTCCGCGTTAAAATTCTGCGCACCGAGAGCCCGACTCCCCTCGCACACCGGAGCCCGCCTGTTTCCGCACAAAGCCCCTCAAAGCTCCTCATCTTCCGGGGCGAGTCCCCCTTGTTTGCGGACGCGGCTCCAACTGTTTCTACTTGTTATAAAAGAATCCCCTCAAGTTCCCGGTCTCTGTTCACGACGATGAAACGAGACACCCTCCCCTGCATTCTGCTGGCGGCCCTGGCCCCGCTGGCCTCTGCGGCTGACGAGCTCAGCCCCTACATCGACAGCGCCTTCGGCTGGAACGCCGGCCCGCTCAAGCAGAGCGACGTGCCAAGCAGCCTGAGCAAGGGCCTGCCCGCCGCCCAACAGCACAGCCGCCGCCAACCGGGCGTGCCGACACCGCCGCCCATCCTGCAGCAGATTCGGCAGAGCCATCAGGGCATGCGCGTCGGCGACTGGGTCTTTTTCCCCGACAGCCCGCAAAAGTTCATGCCCTACCTCGACGGCATCTTCGTTCCGGGCAACACCTGCGCCGAGCCCTGCGGCTTCATCAGCAGCGATCCGATTTCCCTCTCCGCCCAGCGGTTCAAGAGGAGCCTCTCCGGCATCGGCCTGCAATACGACCTGACCATCAGCGGCAACTATACCCGCATCACGCCGCAGCCCGAGACCGGTGTGCGCCGCCACTTCGCCAGCATGAACAACTGCCTCACGGGCACGTGGTTTCTCGCCAAATCCAGCGACAACGGCAGCGGCGTGTTTCTGACCTTCGAGGCCGACTGGGGCAAGGGCTTCAACTTCAATGAAAATTGGAGCAGCGCCCAGCAGAGCATCGGCTCGCTGAGCAACCCGCAGGGCAGCCTGCGCGGCGGGCATCAGATCTTCGTCCCCAACCTCGCCCTCGGCACCAGCCTCTTCGACGGCCAGTTCGTCTTCATGGTCGGCACGCTCGACGTCTCCAACTACCTCGATCAGAACGCCTACTCGGCCAGTTGGAGCGGCAACCTGATGAATCAGTCCTTCAACTACAACCCCAGCCTGCCGCTGCAATGGGCCAACTGGGGCGTGCTGACGGCCTGGCAGCCCACCGAGCACTTCTACCTGATGTATGCGGGCACGAGTGCGAACACGCCCGTGAACCACAATCCCTTCAACCACATCACGAGCGACAACTGGCTGCACGTCACGGAGATGGGCTTCATCTTCGACGACGTTCTGGGCATGGGGCCGGGCACCTACCGCTTCCAGTACACCATCACCTCCATCGACGGCCAATGCGGCTCGGGCGCGGCCATCAACTTCCAGCAGCAGCTCGGCCGCAACTCGCGGCTCGGCTTCTTCACGCGCTGCGGCGTCATGGATGAGCAGGCGGCAGCCGTCACCGGCGTCAAGGAAGCCGTGACGGCCGGCGTCGTCCTCCAAGCTCCCTTCACCCAAAGGGGCTGGGGCAGCAAGAGCAACCGCGACCAGCTGGCCCTGGGCTTCCTCTGGGAGCGCGCGGCGGACAGTGAGCAACCCTGCCGCTACGGCAGCGAGTACGGCATCGAGCTGAGCGCCGTCGCCCAGATCACGCCGACCTTTTACCTGCAACCCGACATCCAGTACATCATCCACCCCGTGCACAACACCGACAAATCGGGCGAGTGGGTCTTCCAGATTCAGGGCGTCTTCACCTTCTGATAGACGGGAGTCTTCATCCTCTGACGGAGCTCCCGACGCAGGACCTCTCAGCTCCGGCAGCGCGCTCTTCTCGACCCTGACAGCACGCCTCGTCTCGACCCCCGGCAGCGCGGGCTTGTCAACTCTAGCAGCGCGACCCTTCTCAACTCTAGCGACGCAGGATTTTGCAACCCCGGGGTGCGGGGTTTCTCAACCCCCGCTCCGTCAACGCCCCCGGCCTGTGTCAGCAGGCCGGGGGCGCCATGTTTTTCGCATTGACAGCGGAAGGTCGGGGGGCTACAATCCGTCGGACTGATCGACCTCAGCCTTTCCCCACGCTATGTACAACACCGATTTCAAAAACAGACTGGTTGCAGACCTCGAGGCGATGAAAACCGCGGGTCTGTTCAAGCAAGAGCGCTACATCAACACCCCGCAGTTCTCGGAGGTCGGCCTGCGCGACGGCAGCCGCGTCATCAACATGTGCGCCAACAACTACCTCGGCCTCGCCAACAACCCCGTGCTGGAGGAGACGGCGCGCGAGGCGATCAATCGCTGGGGCTTCGGCATGGCCTCCGTTCGCTTCATCTGCGGCACGCAGACCCTGCACCGCACGCTTGAGGAGCGCCTGAGCGCCTTCCTCGGCACGGAGGACACCATCCTCTTCGGCTCCTGCTTCGACGCCAACGGCGGTCTCTTCGAGGCGCTGCTCGGCAAGGAGGACGCCATCATCTCCGACGCGCTCAACCACGCCTCCATCATCGACGGCGTGCGCCTCTGCAAGGCCGCCCGCTACCGCTACAAGAACAACGACATGGAGGACCTTGAGGCCAAGCTGCGCGAGGCGCGCGACAACGGCGCCCGCACCATCCTCATCTCCACGGACGGCGTCTTCTCCATGGACGGCATCATCGCGAGCCTCGACAAGATTCACGCGCTGGCAGAGAAATACGGGGCTCTGGTGCACTTCGACGAATCGCACGCCACGGGCGTTCTCGGCAAGCGCGGCCGCGGCACGCATGAACACTGCGGTCTCTTCGGCAAGATCGACATCACGAGCGGCACCTTCGGCAAGGCGCTCGGCGGCGCTTCCGGCGGCTACGTCTCGGCCCGTCAGGAGATCATCGACACGCTGCGCCAGAAGGCTCGCCCGTACCTCTTCTCCAACAGCGTCATGCCCGCCATCGCCGCGACGACGATCAAGGTGCTCGACATGCTTGAAGCCTCCACCGAGCTCACCGAGCGCGTTCAGCACAACGCCGCCTACTTCCGCAAGGGCATGGAGCAGTGCGGCTTCAAGCTGGCCGGCGCCGGGCACGCCATCGTTCCCGTCATGATCGGCGACGCCGCTCTCTCGCAGAAGATGAGCGACCGCCTGCTCGAGCTGGGCGTCTACGCCATGGGCTTCTTCTACCCGGTCGTTCCCAAGGATCAGGCGCGCATCCGCACGCAGATCTCGGCGGCTCACACCGAGGAGCAGCTCGACCGCGCCATCGACGCCTTCGCCACGGCCGGCCGCGAGCTCGGCCTCATCAAGTAAGTCCCGCAACGGTAACTTTGTTCTGCGGCGGCAGCCCGGCATCCGGGCTGCCGCCCTCCGCAGAGCCTCTACCTCTCCCCTCCTTTCCTCCCCTCCCTGCCGTCCCCGCATTCCGTCGGGAAGCTCCTCTGAAACGGCGCCGCTGTTCCCTTCCCCCGGACAAGCCCTTCGAAGCCACCGGGCAAGCGCTCGTCAAGCTCCCGTCAAGCTCCCTCGGGAAGTTCCCGGCCTCCCTCTTTCCTCCCTCCGGCTTCGCGCCGCTTCATCCTCCGCCCCCGGATCTCTCGGTCCTCTCTTTACCCCCCACCCCCCCCGCCTTCCGGGCCCAAATCTCCCTTTTCCGGACACTCTCCGGATCATCCCGCCCCTTCCGCCGGCTCATTCCTCTCCCCTCTCGCTCATCCCCTTCGGTCCTTCGATTTTATCGAAACACACGAGCGTCCCCTTCCCCCTCTTCCTCGTTCTCTCTCCGGAGACTTTTTCTCTTCCCCCCGAACCCGCTGCGCACCGCCGCCATGTACACCAGCTTCTTTGACATCTTCTCCATCGGCATCGGCCCCTCCAGCTCGCACACCATGGGCCCCATGCGCGCCGCCGCGCGCTTTGTAAGCCACCTGCGCGAACAGGGCTTGCTCGACCGCACGGCGCGCGTTCACACCCGACTCTACGGCTCGCTGGCCCTCACCGGCGAAGGCCACGGCACCCCGGGAGCCATCGTCTACGGGCTCATGGGCGAAGACGCCGAGACGCTCGACCTGCACGCCGACCACCTCGGCAGCGTGCAACGCAGCGGCACGCTGGTGCTCGGCGGCAAAACAAGCATCCCCTTTGACATCGCGACGGACATCGAGCTCTGCAAGAGCATCACGCTGCCGCAGCATCCCAACGGCATGGAGTTCACCGCCGAAGCCGACGACGGCTCCACCTTGCTCTCCGAGCGCTACTTCTCCATCGGCGGCGGCGCCATCCGTCGCGAGGATGAAATGGAGAAGCAGCCGGAGAACGCCCCCGACGTGCCGCACCCCTTCAGCACGTGCAGCGAGCTCATCAGCATCTGCGAGCGCGAAAAACTGACCATCGCCGGGCTCATCCACAACAACGAATGCGCCCTGCGCCCCGCCCCCGTCGTCTGGCACGGTCTCCAGCATATCACCGACGTCATGAATGACTGCATCGAGCGCGGCATGGCCGCCCAGGGGCAACTGCCCGGCCCCCTGCACCTCGTGCGACGTGCCCCGCAAATCTACCGCCGACTCGAGGAGAAATTCCGCCGCAACAGCGAGGACTCCCTCGTCATGATCGACTGGATCAACCTCTGGGCCTTCGCCGTGTCGGAGGAGAACGCCGCCGGCGGCCGCGTCGTCACCGCCCCCACCATGGGCTCGGCGGGCGTCCTGCCCTCCGTCATGCGCTACTTCAGGCGCTACGGCTACAAGGAATCGCCCTACACCGCCCGCCAGGGCACCGACATCATGCTGCTGACGGCCGCCGCCATCTGCAACCTCTACCGCAACAACGCCTCCATCAGCGGGGCCGAAGTCGGCTGTCAGGGGGAAGTCGGCGTCGCCTGCTCGATGGCCGCCGCCGGCCTCACGGCGGCTCTGGGAGGTAGCTGCTCGCAGATTGAAAACGCCGCGGAAATCGCCATGGAGCACAACCTCGGCCTCACCTGCGACCCCATCTGCGGCCTCGTTCAGGTGCCCTGCATCGAGCGCAACGCCATCGGCGCCGTCAAGGCCGTCAACGCGGCACGCCTCGCCATGCGCGGCGACGGCACGCACTTCGTCAGCCTCGACAGCGTCATCCGCACCATGTACGAAACCGGCCATGCCCTGCAAGCCGGCTACCGCGAAACCTCTCTCGCCGGTCTCGCCAAAAACGCCCTCACCTGCTGAAGAGGGCGCGGCGCCACCCGGCCCCGCCATGTACTCGGGGCAAAACGAAGCGGAAGCAGCCACCGACCGACACCCGGCAAGGTGCAACCGCGCAGCGCTCGGCCCGGTTTACCCGGCGCTGAACCTCTCAGCTCCGCCCCCCCAGCTCTGAACCTCTCTGCCCCGCACCTTCGGCCCCGAAGCGCTCGGCGCAGGACAGCTCGGCGCGGCTCTTCTCTGTCAGGCCCGGCAGCGCTCAGTTCTGCGGCGCGGGAGGCACGAGCGGAGACGGCCCCGCAGGCAGCGCGCGCAGCAAATCCTCCGCAAAGCCCGGCGCGGCAAACACATCATTGTGATCGCAGGGATAGCTGCGATACAGATGATCGCGGTTGAAGGCCTCGCGCAGCTTCTGCGTGTGAGGCGGGCGCACGATGCTGTCCTGCTCGGCGGCCAAAATCACCAGCGGGCAGCGAATTCCCGGAGCTGCTACCGCCGAATCAAAGCGATCCCGCAGCACCAGCCGAGGCAGCAGCGGCACGAAATCGCAGGCCACCTCCACCAAGCTGTCAAAGGGGCAAACCAGCACCAGCGAGCTCAGCGGACGCCGCGCGGCCAGCTGAACGGCCACCCCCGAGCCCAGGCTGAAGCCCACCGCCGACACCGCCGCAGGATGCCCGCCCAGCTGAGCCACCGCCCAGTCATAGGCGAGGCAGGCGTCGGCCACCACTTTCTCCTCCGAGGGCTCACCCTCGCTCTCTCCGTAGCCGCGGTAATTGAGCAGCAGATAAGAGCGCGACGCATCCGCCAGCGGCACATCCAAAAAGCCGCCGATGTGCATGTTGTTGCCGCCGAACATCATCACGAGAGGAGCCTCGGGCCCCCGATTGAAAAACCAGCCGCTGAGCTTTGTGCCGTCCTCCATCGGCAGTTGCAGACGCGCCGCCCGGAGCTGCTCGCGAGCCTTGCCCGCATCCACCGCCTGCGACGCCTTGACCACCTCCACGCGCTCATCGCTCGGCAAATCGCCGCCGACGCTGCCCCAGAAGACCATCTGGCGCGACATACAGCTGACCACCGCCACCAAACAGAGCAGAATCAGCCCCACACCCAGCAAACAATAACGCCATCGGCGACTCATGGTGCCACTCTAGCAGCCCCCTCCCTGCGCGTCAAGGGAAAAAGCCCAGCGCCCGAGGCGAAGACACACCTGTCCCAAAGTTTCGAGGCGCAGTCATTTTGACTGCGCCTCGAGTATACAAAAAATGGAGGCTTGATTTTTCCCCGGCAAACCGTATGCTGGGGTTGCACAAAAATCAACAAACCTCCGTGGAAAATATAACCCTTTTTGCCCAAATTGCAAGGCTTATTCCGCGCTTCATCGTGGAAGAAGCCGCAAAAAAGTTCAAAAGCAACAAAGGTGCCTCCCGGCTCGACACGTGGACTCACCTCTTGAGCATGATTTTCTGCCACATTGG
>URLZ01000015.1 GCA_900548895.1 uncultured Akkermansia sp. | reverse complement strand
GCGCGCAGCGCGCAAAAGCCTGCAAGCTCAGCTTGCCGCGGGTAGGGGTCCGGGGATAGGGGCGCGCAGCCCCTCGCCCCCGGGGACCGCGAGCAGCGCGAGCGGCGCGGCAGGAGCGCGCCACCAGCGCGCCGCGCAACACATCGTCCCCCGCGCCAGCGCACACGGGCGGGTCGCTGCATGCGCCAGCACAACCAGCACGCGCGCGCAGCGTGCAAGCTCAGCTTGCCGCGGGTAGGGGTCCGGGGATAGGGGCGCGTAGCCCCTGCCCCCGGGGACCGCGATCAAAGCGTGCGGCGCGGCAGGAGCGCGCCACCAGCGCGCCGTGCAACACATCGCCCCACGCGCCAGCGCACACGGGCGGGTCGCCCCGTGCGCCAGCACAACCAGCACGCGCGCGCAGCGCGCAAAAGCCTGCAAGCTCAGCTTGCCGCGGGTAGGGGTCCGGGGATAGGGGCGCGCAGCCCCTCGCCCCCGGGGACCGCGAGCAGCGCGAGCGGCGCGGCAGGAGCGCGCCACCAGCGCGCCGCGCAACACATCGTCCCCCGCGCCAGCGCACACGGCAGCTCGCCCCATGCACCAGCCACCGCGCGACAGCGCACCAAAACCAACCACCCCGCACCCCGGCCCAAAACCACCGCCCCCTGAAAACAAAAAAAGCGAAGGGGCACCGAAGCGCCCCCTCGCACAAAGTCATGCAGCTAAAGCTGAAGAAGGACTTAGGCGATGGAATCGCCCAGCTTCTTCATAGCCTCGGCAGCGCGGTTGGAGTAACCCCATTCGTTGTCGTACCAGCCGCACACCTTGACCATGTTGCCACCGACCACATAAGTGAAGCCGGAGTCGAAGATGCAGGAGTGGGGGTTGGAGACAATGTCCTGAAGCACGAGAGCCTCCTCGGAGTACTCAAGGATACCCTTAAGCGGACCCTCAGCGGCCTCCTTCATAGCGGCGTTAACCTCCTCGACCGTGACATCCTTCTTGAGGAGAGCCACGAAATCTGTCAGAGAACCCGTCGGAGTGGGAACGCGGAAGGAAGCACCGTTGAGCAGACCCTTGAGCTGGGGAATCACCTCACCGATAGCCTTAGCAGCACCCGTCGTGGTCGGGATGATGTTGATAGCGGCGGAGCGCATGCGGCGCGGATCCTTGTGCGGAAGGTCAAGGATGCGCTGGTCATTCGTGTAGGAGTGAATGGTGCTCATCATGCCCTTCTCGATACCGAACTTGTCGTTGAGAACCTTCACCATCGGGCTGAGGCAGTTCGTGGTGCAGGAAGCATTGGAGACAATGTTGTGCTTGGCCGGATCGTACTCCTGATCGTTGATGCCGATGCAGAAAGTAAGATCGGGGTTCTTGGCGGGAGCAGAGATGAGAACCTTCTTGGCACCGGCCTTGATGTGGCCCTCAGCCTTGGCGCGGTCCGTGAAGAGACCCGTGGACTCGAGAACAACGTCAACACCGAGCTCAGCCCAGGGCAGCTGATCCGGGCCCAGCATACCGCCGAGAATCTTGATGGCGTGGCCGTTGACAATCAGATTGTCACCGTCGATCTCAACCGTGCCCTTGAACTTGCCCTGCGTGGAGTCGTACTTAAGCAGGTGAGCAGTCGTCTCGATGGGGGTAAGGTCGTGGATGGCAACAACCTTCTCAAGCTCGGTCTGGGACATGGCGCGGAGCACGTTGCGACCAATGCGACCGAAACCGTTAATAGCGTATTTAGCCATAGTTATCAGGATGTATTCTTGTTTCTTTAGTCGCCAAGCCACCCGGCCCAGCGAGCCACCCCGATTGTAATGCCGGCTTGCGATTCCGTCAACAAAAATTTTGCAGCAAAAGCGGAAAAAACACAGTCCCCACCCCTACCCCGCGCATCAGCGCGCCACCGAGCGCGCCTCGCCCCAAAGCCGCACAAGCTCAGCCGCAGCCGCACAGGGATCCGCCTGACCGCAAACCGCACTGACCACCGCGAAACCATCCGCCCCCGCCGCCGCCACAGCAGCCAGCTGCGGCGCCTTGATCCCCCCGATCGCAATCGCCGGGCAGCACCGGTGCGCCAGCGCCCGAGCCAGACCCTCAAGCCCCATCGCCGGAGCCGCATCCGCCTTCGTCGGCGTCGCAAACACCGGACCCACCCCCACATAGTCAACCAGCCCGGGATCCACCGCGAGCATCTCCTCCACACTGCTCACCGAAAGCCCCAGCAAGCAATCAGGCCCAATCAAGCCGCGAGCAACATCCGCCGGCAAATCCTCCTGCCCCACATGCAGCCCGTCGGCCCCAATCGCCGCACAAACATCCGCGTGATCATTCACAATCAGCAGCACCCCCAGCGGCGCCAGCACCTCCATCAGCGCGCGACCGCAGCTGATGAGGCGCCCCTTCTTCCACTGCGGCGCACGCAACTGAACACAATCCACCCCGCCCGCCACCGCGAGGCGGGCCGTCTCCACCATCCCGGCCTCACCCCCGCAAAGATCGGGATCCAGCACCAGACAACAACGAAAATCACAGCGAGCCATAGTGCAACAAATCAATGAAAAAAAACACCAGCAGAACAAAGGTCAGGCAACAGGCGCACCCGCATCCTCACACCGACTCAGCGCATCCAAATACGCCGACTTCAGACCGCCCGTCCCCCGAGCATACCCCGCCGCCTCAGCCGCCGCTGCCTTCGCCATGCAGCAAGCCGCCGCCACCGCCTCAGCGCGCTGCCCAGGCGCTGCAGCCCCCACAAAAGCCGCAACCAGCGCCGAAAGCGAACAGCCCGTACCCACAACGCGCGTCATCAGCGGGCAGCCCCCGCTCACCGACCACTCCCGCACCCCATCCGTGATAATATCCACCGCCCCGGTCACGCAAACAACAGCACCGCACTGACGAGCCAGAGCCTGAGCCGCCTCGCGCGCACACTCACTCCCCTCCGTACTGTCCACCCCGCGCCCGCCGCTGCCGAAGCCGGCCAGCGCGAGAACCTCGGAAGCATTGCCGCGAATCACCGTCGGCCCCAGCTCCAGCAAATCGCGCAGACGCGCATCGCGCCAGCTCAACAGACCCGCCGCCACCGGATCCAGCACCCAAGGGCGGCCGTGCTCCAGCGCAGCCCCGACCGCAAGGCGCATCGCCTCAAACTGCCCCGCGCGCAACGTCCCCACATTGATCAGAAGAGCCGAAGCCATCGCCGCAAACTCCGCAGCCTCCTCCGGCGCCACAATCATCGCGGGAGAAGCCCCCGCAGCGAGCAGCACATTGGCCGTAATCTCCTGCACCACATCATTCGTCATGCAGTGCACCAGCGGATTGCAGGCACGCAGCGTGCGCACATGCGCGCGCCATTCAGCATCGGAAAGGATAAGATCATCCATAACAAATCAAAAAAAAGCGAACGGAGAGCAAGAGAAACAACCTCAGCCGAACTCAATCAGCCACGCGCCGACGAAGGCGCCGGGGCATCAGCCGGCGCAGGCGCAGCCCCCTGAGCATCAGGACCGGCAGAGGCCGCAGGCGCGGCACCCGCAGCAGGCACCACTGCGCCCCCGTCCTGCGACGCCGCCGGAGCCGCGACCCGCTCAGAGGGAATCATCCCGTGCAGACGGATTCGGAAAACGAGCACGGACTCCGGCCCGATCAGAGCCGGCGCCTGCTCCCCATAGGCGAGCGACGCCGGAAGCGCAACCTCCCACAGAGACCCGGCAGGCATGAGCTTGAGCACCTCGCTCAGCCCGGGAATCATCCCCTCATCCAAGGAGAGAGCCACCGGGGACGCCTCATCCACCCGCTCAATGACGCGACCGTCAACCAAGCGAAGCTCATAGCTCACCAAGCAGGTAGGAGAGCTGCCGAGAACCGCCGAATCATAGGCCTCACCGCTGCCCTGCTCCAGAGCGCGGCACTGAATACCGCTGGGCATCGTCACCACCCCCTTGCGCCGAGCATTCTCACTCATCCAGCGCTCCCCCTCGCTCTTGTTTTTCGCCGCAGCCGCACGCCAACGCGCATCAATCCACCAGCTCATTGCAATCGCATAGCTTTGCTGCTCCGCCTCGCTCTCCGGCAGAGACCCACCCTCAAGCCCCGCTCGCAGCCCCGCGAGCAGCGACTCGGCCCGCATGTCCGCCGGGACGGCCTGCGGGAGCCCCGAATAATGAAGCATCCACATGTTGAGCCCGAGGCTGTAGGCGGCATCCGCCGCAGCCTGCTCCGGCGCGTCGCGGCGCTCATCCGCCCGTCGCAGAACGCGCTCATAAAAATCCTTCTCTTCGGCGGTAGCCTTCGAGAGATCCGGCAGACCGCAACCCTTGCTGCGCACCCAAGCAACCTGCGCCGCATTCGACTCCAGCGGGCTCCAGCGCCCCACCCAGTCAATGCCGGTGCTGTCGCGGAGCGCATCCTCGAGACCGCGCAGCAGGGACGCCGTATCAACGTACTCGTAGCGCAGGCCGGGGAAGGTGCGGGCGAGAGCCGAGCCGATCTGGTAGCCGGACATGCGGGCAAAGTAGTTCGCAACCTGCTCGTCGCTGAGCTTCTTCGCATCCCGCACGCGCTCCTCAAAAACGAGCTGCGCGTCCTCGCGGCCGCCCTTGCCCTCCGGCTTCGTTCCGCTGTCCGGCCACATGTCAGTGAAGATGCTCAACACCATCAGAATGAGCATGATGGCGGCGATGAAGGTGATAACTTTGCGATTCATGGTGAAAGTGAACGGTGGGGATGAGGTTCAGAGCGGGAGGTCGGCGCCAGAGCGAACACCGCCGTGCGACGCTTCGACAGAGCTCGGCGAACGCGCAACGAAAAGGCAGACCGAACACACTCCGAAAAGACTCCTATGCTGAGCTGCGTAAGGTAACACGCCCACACCCCCCAGCGCAAGCTCAAAGTCTGACAGCCCCGCGCCGCATCGAGATAACGGCCACATTCGCGGATGCCCCCCCTCTTCCCCCCCACCCCGCAGCGATATCTCGCGGCAGGCTCAGAGCTCACACCCCGCGGGGGAAGCCCCCTCTCGCGCAAAGGGGGGCTGCCCTCCCCATGCAACGCCCCTCACCATGCCGCTTGCACAAAGCTTGGGGCGGCCATATCGCGGCGCATGGAAGGCCGCGTCAGCAGAGCGACATGAGCCAAGCACCGAGATCGGCGAAGGTGCTGCCGATGCGGCGCGCGCAGTAGAGGAAATCGCGCCAGTAGCCCTCCGGCGTGATGAGACTGCACCAGGAGAGCACGAGAATGAGCAGCCCGAGATTGAGCAGGAAGATAATGAGAGAGGAGAAAATGACCCCATTCTCGAGCATGTCGGGCTGCTCGCGCGGAATCACCCAGAGCGTCCAGTAGATGTGGAAGCACCACCAGAAGCCGAAGCCCGTGTAGAGAAAGATCTGCGATTCGACCCCGGGGTAAGCGAACTGCAACACCCAGAAGATGAGCAGCCAGAGCAACATCCAGATGGGGACGAAGTAGGGAGAGAGCGCGATGAAGAGGTTGGCTTTGTCCGTCTCGACGTAGCCGCCGTCGAGGCCGACGCGGAAGCGCTTGACCTTGCCGAGGCAGATGATCGTGGCGATGGCGTGGGTGAGCTCGTGCCCGGCGACGTAGAGGTAGAGCAGGATGGTGCGCAGCTCGCTCCGCAGCATGCAGACGAGCAGGACGAAGGCACCCAGCAGGGTGTGCCAGACGGGCACGGAGAGCCAGAAGGAGGCCAGCTCCATGACGGGGCGCGCGTGGTAGATCTGCATCATCAGGGCAAAGACCATGATGACGGAGAGAGGCAGCAGAACGAACAGGGCAACGGTGATGCGCAGCGCCCTCGCGCGCCATCGCAGGGGCTCGGACCACTCGCCGTCCGCATCCAGCGTGGCGGCAGCCGGCACGGGCGTCTCATCCAGATAGGTGGCACGCATCTGCACGCGCTTCAAGACCGAGGGCCCGGTCGGCAGGTGTTCATCCTCCGCTCGGGTGGTCCGGGGAGCGACGCGCCAGTCGCCGTGCTCGCAGGCGCCCTCGTCCCCGGAGTAGAGACTGCCGCAGGAGCCATCGGTGCGGCGTCGCGGAGCGGCAGGCAGTGTTCTCGGAGAGACGATGCCTTTGAGCTCAGGGTGGTGGGGAATGCGGCGCTTCATGGGGAATCGGGCGGAGGTCGGAGCGCGCGACGGGCGGAGGCTCTGCGGCGCAAGTTTATGCGAGCGGCCGGCGCGGAACCGTCGAGCGGCGGCGGGTCAGTCGTTTTGTGCGGGGCGAATATCCTGAATAGACATGGCGAGCGAGGTGCGCCCCTTCCATGTGTTGCGGTCGATGGTGAAGACGATGTCCCAGGGCGGGTCGGGCAGCTTGAGGCGCCCGGCGTTGAAATACATCGCGTCGCATTCGCAGTTGCCCTGGCGCAGGCAGAGGCGCAGGTGGTTGCCGTGAAGGTGGCGCGGGGCCTCGGTGAGGCGCACGTTGCGGCTCATGAGGTTCGGCTGGGGATTCGAGTTGCCGAAGGGTTCGAGGAGCTCGTAGGCGTCGAGCAGGTCGAGCGTCAGGTCGGCAAAGTTGACTTCGGCATCGATGTGCAGGACGGGTTTGAGCTGATCCTCCGAAGTGGTCTCCTCCACAAAGCGGTTGAAGGCGCGGCGGAAGCCGTCGATCTGATCCTCGCGGATGACGATGCCGGCGGCCATGTCATGCCCGCCGCCGGAGACGAGCTCGCTGTGGCAGCGGTGGATGGCCTTGACCAGCGAGACGCCCGGGATGGAGCGTCCGGAGCCCTTGCCGAGGCCGTTTTCGTCCAGCGAAATGATGAAGGCAGGCTTGTGGAAGCGCCGCATGAGCAGGGAGGCGACGATGCCGACGACGCCGGGATGCCAGCTGCGCGAGCCGAGCACGATGACGTGATCCTGCTTCATCACGGGGTTCTGCTCCAGCATGGCCATGGCTTCGGCGCGGATGCGCTCCTCCTCGAGCTGGCGCGCCTTGTTGTGCTGCTCGAGGTGCTGGGCGAGCTGGCGCGCGCGCTCGGGATCATCCGTCATGAGCAGCTCCAGCGCATCGCCGGGGGAGTCCATGCGCCCGGCGGCGTTGAGGCGGGGGCCGATGCGGAAGGAAATGTGGCTCGCGCTCGGGCGGCGGTTGAGCCCGGTGGCCTGATTGAGGGCCTGCAGACCGATGTTGCCGCCGCGGCTCATGAGCTTGAGGCCATGGCGCGTCAGCAGGCGGTTTTCGTCCACGAGCGGCACGATGTCGGCCACGGTCGCGATCGCGACGATGTCCAGATAGTGGCGCAGGTCGAAGTCCGGCAGGCGCCGGCGCTTGAGCAGCGCGTGGGCGAGCTTGAAGACGACGCCCGCGCTGCACAGGTAGGTGAGGGGGCTGTGCGGCTCGAGCTTGGCGTTGACGACGGCGACGGCCGGGGGGCGCCCGAGCGGGCTCGGCTCATGGTGATCCAAGACGATGACGTCGATGCCGGCCTGCTGCAGGTCGCGCACCTCGTTGACGGAGGAGGTGCCGCAGTCGACCGTGATGAGCAGCTCGGGCTTCTCGCCGCAGAGGGCGATGGCATGCTCGATGCCCTCGGGACTCAGCCCGTAGCCCTCCTTCGTGCGCACGGGGATGAAGCAGTCCGTGCAGAGACCGAAGGCCGTGAGCACGGCGTGCAGCAAGGTCACGGCGCTCACGCCATCCACATCATAATCGCCGTAGATGCATACATGCTCGCCGTGATCCACTGCCCGGAAGATGCGAGCCACGGCGGCATCCATCTCCCTGAGCTCAAAAGGGTCTCCTAGGTCAGCCAGTTTGGGTTTGAGGAAGCGTTCCGCATTCTCCCGACCGGATATGCCCCTCTGGGAAAGGAGTCGTCTCACGAGCAGCGGCAACTGCCGGTTGAGCTCTTCGCCAAAGTCAACAGATCCGTCCGTTGGGGCAAGCTCCCAACTGAACTTCGTACTCATGGCTCAACTCTACCACTGCTCATTCTGCCCGTCAAGGTGTAAATCATGTCTGCCCCGGCAGCCTCGGGCGTAGCGTCCCTGCTCAGCGGAGGCTCATCCCGCGAGGATTTCGTCTCGCAACTGAGATTTGATTTGATGACTCGGAGGGTGCACTTTCTGCTTGCCAAGGCAGTTGTTATCATATAGCATCTGTCTCGTCTGGTATGTTCAATCTGCCGAATTGCATCACCCTTACCCGTATTTTCTGCGTCATTGTCTTTACCTGTGCCTTGGCATGGGATTCAGCGGCGCCTGCTGCCAGCGCCATCACGCCGGAGTTTAACGGTATGCTTGTGCCGCTGAGCGCGGCGCGCTGCATAGCTTTCTGGGCTTTCGTGATCGGGGCGATTTCTGATTTCTTTGACGGTTACCTTGCCCGCCGCCTCAATCAGGTCACCAACTTCGGCAAACTCATTGACCCGCTGGCAGACAAGATTCTCGTCAGTGCGGCCTACATCTTTCTCACCGAGATGCACCTCTGCCCCTTCTGGGTCACCATTGTCATCATCTTCCGCGAATTCCTCGTCACGGGCATCAGGCAGCTTGCCGTTGCTCAGGGCTATGTGATGGCGGCAGACTGGTGCGGCAAGTGGAAGACGGGTTTTCAGCTGGCCTACAGCATTGACTGCCTGCTGCTGCTGGCCTACGGCGGCAACCTGTTTTTCCCGCTTCCCGATCTGCTCTTCGGCAGTATCGGCGAGGGGTTGCGCGC
Organism: uncultured Akkermansia sp.; assembly: GCA_900548895.1. Classification (GTDB taxonomy): domain Bacteria; phylum Verrucomicrobiota; class Verrucomicrobiia; order Verrucomicrobiales; family Akkermansiaceae; genus Akkermansia; species Akkermansia intestinavium. Next base: position 44,365 of record URLZ01000015.1, on the reverse strand, counting down.
GGCTTTCCTCTGGATTAGCCTGATTCTCACGCTCTGGAGCGGGGCCAACTACTGTTTCCAAGCCCGCCGCTTCATCCGCGGCTGAAGCCATTCGCTTGCGTCATCCGCACCCGAGACTCAGCGTGACGCAGAAAAAGCGAAAAAATTGCAATCGAAAGCTTGCATTGAGCTCCGTTCCGCGTTAGCATGAGTACATGCTCAACTTTGACTACTGCAACCGCACTCATTATGTCTATGGCCCCGGTCAGCGCAGCCGCATCGGGGAGCTACTGAAGCCCTTGGCCCGCAAGGTTCTGCTGCATTACGGCGGCGGCAGCGTTCGACGCACCGGTCTCTATGATTGCGTCGTCGATTCACTGAAAGCCGCCGGCGTTGAATTCGTCGAGCTGGGCGGAGTCAAACCCAACCCGAGTTTGGCTCTGGCACGCAAGGGTATTGAGCTTTGCCGGACCGAAAATGTCGATCTCGTGCTGGCCGTCGGCGGCGGCAGCGTCATCGACTCGGCGAAGTGCATCGCGCTGGGTGTGCCCGCGCCTCAGGACGTGTGGGAGTATTATGCTCAGGGGCTTCCCATTGATTTCACTCCCCTGCCCGTCGCGACCATTCTGACTCTTCCGGCCGCCGGCAGCGAGAACAGCCCGAACACCGTCATCACGAACGAGGAGACGAGCCGCAAGCTGGCTGCTGAGCACCAGCTGCTGCGCCCGGTGCTCAGCATCGTGGATCCCGAGCTCTTCCTCACCCTGCCGCCGTCGCAGATGGCCTACGGCGCCTGCGACATGCTCTGCCACATCTTCGAGCGCTACTTCAGCAACACGCCCGACACCCAGCTCTCCGACGCCCTTTGCGAGGCCACCATGCGCACCATCATGCAGCAGGCTCTCGTGCTGCGAGACAACCCGAAGGATGTCAACGCCTGGGGCCAGCTCGCCCTCAGCGGCACGGTTGCCCACAATGATTTGCTGGGCGTCGGCCGCGAGCAGAGCTGGGCCTGCCACCGCCTGGAGCACGAGCTGAGCGCCGTCTACGACGTGCCGCACGGCGGCGGCCTCGCCGTCGTCGTCCCGCCCTACATGGAGGCTGTCTGGAAGGCCAACCCCGGCATCTTTGCCCAGTGGGCCGTCAACGTCATGGGCGTGACGGCCAACCGCGACACCGCTGGCGTCATCCGCGAGGGCATTGCCCGCCTGCGCTCTTGGTACCGCGCCATCGGCCTGCCCCAGACGATGCAGGAGCTCGGCATCCCCGCCGATGCGGACTACACCGCGATGGCTCACGCCGCCTGCCACGACGAGAACGGCAACCCGATGACCCTGCCCGGCGTGCTGCCGCTCGACCAGCCTCTGGCTGAATCCATCATGCGCGCCGCCGTTGCGCCCGAGGCTTGATCGGCCACGCAACAACCGGCATTGCGCCCGGCGAACGGCATCGCGCCGTGAGCCGAAACGCCTCACCCAAGGGGGAGCGGCAGCCATCTGCCGCTCCCCCGCTTTGTTCTGGGGCGGGGAGGCCTCATTTTGTGCTCGCTTTTCCGCCGCCCGAGTGGTACAAATAGGGGCGTTATGGCAACACCACCCTTTGTCTATCAGGAAATGTTCCCCATGGGGGAAGATACCACCAAGTATCGCCTGCTCACCAAAGACTACGTCAGCGTCGGCGAGTTTGAGGGCAAGCCCATGCTCAAGGTTGAGCCCGAGGGCCTCCGTCTGCTGGCGGAGACCGCCTGGCACGACGTCGCCTTCTACCTGCGCCCCGAGCACCTCGAAATGGTCAAGGGCATCCTGAGCGACCCCGAGGCCTCCGAGAATGACAAGAGCGTCGCGCTGACCATGCTGCGCAATGCCGAGGTGGCCTCCATGGGTGTGCTGCCCCTCTGCCAGGACACGGGCACGGCCATCTGCGTCGGCAAGAAGGGCCAGCAGGTCTGGACGGGCTGCAACGACGCCGAATACATCTCCCGCGGCGCCTACGACTGCTACACGAAGAACAACCTGCGCTACTCGCAGAATGTCGCGCTCGACATGTACAAGGAGATCAACACGGGCACCAACCTGCCCGCGCAGATCGACCTCTTCGCCACCGATCACGGCATGGAGTACAGCTTCCTCTTCATCGCCAAGGGCGGCGGCTCGGCCAACAAGACCTACCTCTATCAGGAGACCAAGGCCCTGCTCAACCCCAAGTCGCTCAAGAGCTTTCTCGTGCAGAAGATGAGCACACTGGGCACGGCGGCCTGCCCGCCCTACCACGTGGCCTTCGTCATCGGCGGCACGAGCGCCGAGCTCTGCCTCAAGACCGTCAAGCTCGCCTCGACCAAGTACTACGACAGCCTGCCCACCAGTGGCAACGAGCACGGCCGCGCCTTCCGCGACATCGAGCTCGAGAACGAGTTGAAGAAGGAGGCGGAGAAGCTCGGGCTGGGTGCCCAGTTCGGCGGCAAGTGGTTTGCGCTCGACGTGCGCGTCGTGCGCCTGCCGCGCCACGGCGCCTCCTGCCCGGTGGCGCTGGGCGTCTCCTGCTCCGCGGACCGCAACGCCAAGGCGAAGATCACGCCCGAGGGCATCTTCATTGAAGAGCTTGAATACGACCCGGGCAAATACATCCCGGCCGAGCTGCGCGAGACGAAGAGCGCGGGCGTGCCCATCAACCTCGATCGCCCGATGAAGGAAGTGCTGGCCGACCTCAGCCAGTATCCCGTCAAGACGCGCCTCTCGCTCACCGGCACCATCATCGTGGGCCGCGACATCGCCCACGCCAAGCTCAAAGAGCGCCTCGACGCCGGTCAGGATCTGCCGCAGTACATCAAGGATCATCCCATCTACTACGCCGGCCCGGCCAAGACCCCCGCGGGCTACCCCTCGGGCTCCTTCGGCCCCACGACGGCCGGCCGCATGGACTCCTACGTCGAGCTCTTCCAGAGCCACGGCGGCAGCATGATCATGATCGCGAAGGGCAACCGCGCCCAGTGCGTCACCGACTCCTGCAAGAAGTTCGGCGGCTTCTACCTCGGCTCCATCGGCGGCGTCGCGGCGGACCTCGCCAAGAACTGCATCACCTCCATCGAATGCCTCGAATACCCCGAGCTCGGCATGGAGGCCATCTGGAAGATTACGGTGAAGGACTTCCCGGCCTACATCCTCGTGGATGACAAGGGCAACGACTTCTTCGCCGACATCCGCGCCGGCTGGGGCTGCCAGCTCTGCCAGGGCGGTCACTGATCTCATCCCCTCCCCGCGGCGGCGGAGCTCCACGGCTCCGCCGCCCTCGGAGGCGTCCCGAGACCTGGCTGCGGCCTCCCCGCATCGAACATCTCAAGCTCGAATCAGTCGGCCCCGTCTGCCGCGACGTGGAGGCAGGACGCAGCGAGGGGCTCGCGGCGCAGCGAGAAGCCGGAATCCGCGAGCAGCCGAAGCCTGCGGCATCTGAGCCCGCAGCGGCCCGCCGGCATCGGGAATCAGCCCCTGCCCCTCCACAGCTAGGCGCCAACCGAGCCGGCAGAGGAGATCTTTCTCGCCCTCGGCCTTTTCCCGACCTCCGACCGCACCACTAACCGCAACTCCCGACTTTCCCGACCTTTTTCACACTCTGCGCGCAGAGCTTGAGCCCCACATCCCGCCGCAGACCGATGCAGACAGGCGCAGGGGCTGCACTTCTCCCCACACTCCAGCCATTCTCTCTCCCCGCCCCCCTTCCCCCCATGACACCGAAAACCAAGACCTTTCTGGAGCGCAGCTTCAGCACCATCATCCTGCTGGCCATTCTCGGCGGCGCCATCGCCTGGGACGACCCGCTCGGCTACGGCATCCTCATCGCCATCTTCTGCAACCTGACCACCGTCGAGTGGTACCGCATGCTCGCGGGGCGGTCGGCGGACCGGCCGCTCGTGCTCGTCGGCGGCCTCATCTACCCTTGGGTGCTCTTGCTCACTGCCCAAAACATCATCGGCTCTCATATGGGGCCGATCACGGCAACGCTGGTGCTGTTCTGCCTCGTGCTCGCCGGGCTCGCCCTCTTCAGCATTCTGGCGTTCATCCGGCAAATCCTCGCCATGGACTACAGCGGCAAGAGCGGGCGGCAGGCCCTTGCCGACGCGGCGGAAACCATACTCGCCTTCATCTACCCCGTCTGGCTCTTCGGCTTCTCCTTCTTCTTCTGCTTCAAAGGAGCCACTCAGGACTGCCACTTCCTGCTCTGGCTCATCCTCGTCACCAAAATGAGTGATATCTGGGCCTATGTCACGGGCGTGCTCACCGGCGGCAAGTTCATCACCCGGCGCTTCAGCCCCGCCGTCTCGCCGAAAAAGAGCTGGGAGGGAATCATCGGCTCCTTCATCATCACCACGATTCTCGGTGTGCTGCTGGGGCTGTGGATGCAGAGCGGATTCGGCCCCACCCTCCTCGCGATTTACTCGGCCGTCATCTTCGTCATCGCCGTCTTCGGCGACCTCGCGGGCTCGCTGATCAAGCGCGGCCTCGGCGTCAAGGACAGCGGCTCGCTGCTGCCGGGCATCGGCGGCATCTTCGACCTCATCGACTCCCCCTCCTTCACCGTATCCTTCACCTTCTCCGCCTTCGTGGTGCTCAGCTTGTTCTGATGCCGCGGAGAGAGCGATGGACCCAGCCGAGAGGCTTCAAGCGCAGCACGGCATGAATCAGCACGGCATGAATCACGAGCAGCCCAGCGGAGAAACGGATCCGCCCCCGGAGGCCGCGGGCGGAGACATGCCGCCCCTCCCGGAGCGACCGATTCCCCTGCTGCTCAACCCGCATGCCGGCAGCCTCTTCCGCTCGGGGCTTCGCAAATGGCTTCTGGCGCACGACGGTTACTTCCGCCTCATCACCTCCGACTCCCCCGAGCAGATGCAGGGGCAGGCGCGCGACCTCGCGGAGAAGGGAGAGCCCGTCATCGCCGCCGCCGGCGGCGACGGCACCCTCAAAACCGCCGCGCGCGGCCTGCTCGGCAGCCGGAGCGCGCTGGGCATCCTGCCCAGCGGCACCATGAACGTCTTTGCCCGAGAGCTCGGCATCGGCAGCCGCCGCTTCGATCTCGCCCTCAGGGCCATGCTCAGCCCCCGCCGCGAAGAGGTCGACCTCTTCACCATCAACGGCGAGCCCTTTCTCCAAATGGCCGGCTTCGGCCTCGACGCACGCATCGTCCAGCTCATCACCCCGGGCATGAAGCGCCTCTTCGGTGCCGCCTCGCACATCTTCACTGCCCTGCGCGTCGCCACCGAGCACCACGCCGTCATCACCCTCACCCTACCCGGCGGCGAGGAAATCATCGGCACCCAGCTCATTCTCGGCAACGGCAAGCGATACGGCGGCGAAGCGCGCCTCTTTGCCAGCGCAGCCTACAACGACGGCAAACTCGACGCCGTCATGATTCAGCAGGAGAGCATGGGCATCCTCATGGAAATCATCGCCAGCATGATGCAGCACGGCGGCACGAACCGCAACAGCAGCCAGTCCGCCCAATTCTGCCAGCTCGCTGAGGGCGTCATCACCGCCGAATCCAAACTCGCCTACCAGCTCGACGGCGACTACGCCGGCACCCTGCGCCCGACGGAAGAGGCCGTCATCAGCCGGCTGCCCGACACCCTCCGCATCTGCGTCCCCGAGTACCCCGTGCCCGTCACCGCCATCGGCCGCCTCATGGCGCACCCCGCCGTCACCGCCCTGCGGCAGAGGCTCGCCCGCCTCCGCGAACTCTGAGGACGGCTCAGCCCGCCCCGCGCGCAACGCGGCGGAGCGAAGAGACATTCGGCACGGGGAGCCCGCCACCCAAGCACCGTCCCCGCTCTGGCGCCGTCCCGCCTGCCCGCCTCTGACTTCTCCCCACAGGCTCGGCCCGCTCCACCCAGCCCCACCCCACCCCGGCGCGCCCCACAGCCCCCCATCTCACGTCCCCGTCCCAGCCCGCGGCCTCCGCCGCCGCAGCCGACAGTCGCCTCAGAATCCGGCCTGTTGCCGCAGAATTCTCGCGCGTCGCGGTAGCCTGTCATGCCCTGCAATTGAGCTTGCCTTGTCGCGCTAAAGAGAGTAAAATACCGGCCATGCCAAACGAGGAGAAACTTGACTTCATTCGCGAAATCGTCGCTGAAGACCTGGCCGCGGGGCTCTGCAAGGCCCCCATCACCCGCTTCCCGCCGGAACCCAACGGCTACCTGCACATCGGCCACGCCAAGGCCATCTGTCTGGACTTCGGCATCGCCCGCGAGTACGCCCACCTCGGTGCCGTCTGCCACCTGCGCTTCGACGACACCAACCCCTGCAAGGAAGACATCGAGTTCGTCAACTCCATTCAGGAGGACATCCACTGGCTCGGCTTCGACTGGGGTGAACACCTCTACTGGGCCTCGAACATCTTTGACTTTTACTACGAGTGCGCCGTGGCCCTCATCAAGAAGGGCCTCGCCTATGTCGACCTCCAGGATCGCGAAACCATGCGCCAGCAGCGCGGCGATCTGCACACCCCGGGCACACCCTCGCCCTATCGCGACAGCAGCGTTGAGGAGAACCTCGCGCGCTTCGCTGACATGAAGAACCGGCGCTACGAAGCCGGCGCCGCCGTTCTGCGCGCCAAGATCGACCTGGCCAGCAGCAACATGAACATGCGCGACCCCGTCATCTACCGCATCTCCTACGACACGCACCACAACACCGGCGACACGTGGTGCATCTACCCCATGTACGACTTCGCGCACCCGCTCGAAGACGCGTGGGAGCACATCACGCACTCCCTCTGCACCCTCGAGTTCGAGAACCACCGCCCGCTCTACGACTGGGTCATCGAGAACTGCCCCGTTCCCTCGCACCCCAAGCAGCGCGAATTCTCGCGACTCAACATCACCTACACCGTCATGAGCAAGCGCAAGCTGCGCCAGATGGTCGAGGAGGGTTACGTCGCCGGCTGGGATGACCCGCGCATGCCCACCATCTGCGGCATGCGCCGCCGCGGCTACCCCGCGCGCGCCATCGTCGAATTCTGCGAGGGCGTCGGCATCACCAAATTCAACGGCAACACCGACGTCGCCCGCCTCGAGAACGCCGTCCGCAACGAACTCAACGCCAACGCAGAGCGCCGCATGGCCGTCCTGCACCCGCTCAAACTCGTGCTGACGAACGTCCCGGAGGACTTCGAAGAGGAGGTCTCCGTCGTCATCAACCCCGAGAAACCCGAGCTCGGCTCGCGCAACATCACCCTGACGCGCGAGGTCTGGATTGACCGCGACGACTTCATGGTCGAACCGCCGAAGAAATACAAGCGCCTCTCGCCCGGTGCCTGCGTGCGCCTGCGCGGCGGCTACTGCATCATCGCCAAGGAATACGACTGCAACGAGGCCGGCGAAGTCACCGAGGTGCGCGCGGAAATCATCCCCGGCACCATCGGCAGCAACCCGCCCGAGGGCATCAAGTGCAAGGGCGCCATCCACTGGGTCTCGGCCAAGTACGGCGTGCGCGCCGAAGTGCGCCTCTACGACCGCCTCTTCAAGGACGAGGCCCCCGACGCCAACCCCGAGGGCTTCCTTGCCTCGCTGAACGCCGACTCGCTCACCGTGCTCAACGACGCCGTCGTCGAGCCGGCACTGGCCGCCGCGCCGAACGAATTCCTCTGCCAGTTTGAGCGCACGGGCTACTTCGTGGCCGACCGCTACGACCACAGCCCCGAGCACCCCGTCTTCAACCGCTCCGTCGGTCTGCGAGACTCCTGGGCCAAGATGAACAAATAAGCCCGCACGCCGCCACGGGACGCCACCGCGCGCCGGGGCGGCGGAGCCCTTCATTCCCCTCCCCCGCACGTACCGGCGGGGAGCGCCTTCCCGCCACCATTTTTCCCCTTCCATGTCCGAATCCATGAAACCCGTTGAATTTCAGGCCAAAAACGGAAACTTTGACATCAATGACTTCATCTCTCAGTGCGACGCCGCCGTCAGCGGAGACACCGCGCAGCCCCCGGCGTGCCTTGCCTGCGCATCCGCCCCCTGCCCCCCCGCCGCCCCTCAGGACGTCAAGGCCCAGGCCTGCTGCACGCCCGCGGGCTGCGAATTGAGCGCCATGGCACCGGCCGGCTCCGTCCCCGTGGCCGACGGCGTCGACCCCATCGTCTACTCGCCGCTCAGCGACGTCATCGAAGACCTGCGCCTCGGCAAACTCATCCTCGTCACCGATGACCCCAGCCGCGAGAACGAAGCGGACCTCATCTGCGCCGGCCAGTTTGCCACGCCGCAGAACATCAACTTCATGGCCACGCACGCCCGCGGCCTCATCTGCGTGCCCATGGCCCCCGAGCGAGTTGACGCCCTCGGCCTGCCCATGCAGGCGCAGCACAACACCGAGAAGCTGCACACCGCCTTCACCGTCAGCGTCGACGCCAAGGAAGGCACCACCACCGGCATCAGCGCCTTTGAGCGCTCCATCACCACCATGAAGCTCGCCGACCCGCACGCCACCCTCGAAGACTTCGTGCAGCCCGGCCACTGCTTCCCCCTCAAAGCCCGCGAGGGCGGCGTGCTGCGCCGCGCCGGGCACACCGAGGCAACCGTCGACCTGCTGCGCATCGCCGGCATGGAGCCCGTGGGCGTCTGCTGCGAAATCATGAAGGAAGACGGCACCATGGCGCGCCTCGGCGAGCTGGGCAGCTTCCAGAAACAATACGGACTCAAGGCCTGCTCCCTCGCCCAGATCATCGAGCACCGCCAGCACACCGAGAAACTCGTCGTGCGCGAGGAAACCGTCAAACTGCCGACGGATTACGGTGAATTCCTCTGCCACGCCTACCACTCCAAAGTCGACGGCCAGACGCACCTCGCCCTCGTGCACGGAGAAATCGACCCCGACAAGTCCGTGCTCTGCCGCGTGCACAGCGAATGCCTCACGGGCGACGTCTTCGGCAGCCGCCGCTGCGACTGCGGCAGCCAGCTGCACGCCGCCATGCGCCGCGTCGCGCAGGAGGGCGGCGTCATCCTCTACCTGCGCCAGGAAGGGCGCGGCATCGGACTGGCCGCCAAGCTTCACGCCTACAAGCTTCAGGAGCAGGGCTACGACACCGTCGACGCCAACATCAAGCTCGGCTTCCCGCCCGATCTGCGAGACTACGGCGTCGGCGCCCAGATCCTCCGCGACCTCGGCATCCGCCACCTGCGCCTGCTGACCAACAACCCGCGCAAGATCGTCGGCCTCTCCGGGCACGGCCTCGACATCGTCGAGCAGGTGCCCATCAGCATCCCGCCCAATGACGACAACCGCCACTACATGGAAACCAAGCGCGACCGCATGGGGCACATGATCTGAGGCGAGCCCGGCACACCGAGCAAGACCCCGGGCGGAGGAGGGCACAGGCCCACGCGGCTGCCTGCACATACGGCAGGCTCCGCGCCGTCGGCCCCGCCCGGGGTGCCTCAGCACTGAGTCTCCGCCGTGCGGCGGCTCCATCTCTCAGGCACTCCTCCGGGCCTCTCTCCTCACAGATCGGCCGCTCCGCCCGCTTCACTCCTGAACACCCAGTCTCCCCAGCCTCCGGCAGGCAACACAGCCGGCGCACATCCGCCCGCCGCAAAGCACACCATCACAAAGCGCCCCGCCGCAAAACTCATCACATCGCCAAGATCGTCACCGCAAAGCTCGCCTTCGAAAACGCAGCTACGGAAAGCGCACCCGCTCAACTTTCACCCCGCGAAGCTCCCCTAACAGAGGCCCCAACGGTCCCGCTTCGCACATCTTTTCGGCCGTATGTCTCGAAAACTTATTCACAGCGGCGCCCGGCTGCGCTACAATCCCGCCAACACGTAACCACCCATGCCTGATCCCAATCAGAACAACAACGGAACCCCGCCCTCGCCGAAAGCCCCCGGACCCCAGAGCAACTGGGGCATGTGGATTCTGATGGCCGTCATCGCGGGCATCCTCGTCCTCGCCTTCTCCTTTGACGGCAACAGCTCTGCGAAGCGCCTCTCGCTCGACGAGTTCAAGCGCGACTTCCGCAGTGGCAACATCGTCCTCAACCACCCGAAGGACTTCCCCATCGACGTCACCACCAGCGACGCCTCGAGCGAAGCCTCCATCTCCGCCTTCAAGTATCGCAACCGCCCCGCCACCGCCGAGCGCGCCTTCTACATCCCCGTCACGGACAATGAAGAACTGCGCCAAATCTGCAACCGCTACGGCATCGCGGAAGGCGGCAACGCCTTCGTCCCCGTCGAAAACGCCGAGCGCCTCTGGTCCACCGGCGACCTGACCAAACTCGGTGAAGAGGGTCGCCTCGTGCTCAACAGCGAGAACCCGAACGCCAACACGCGCCTCGTCCGCAACAACCGGCAGTGGTACATCGTCGGCAGCTACCGCCTCGACCCCGGCACCGCCGTCACCCGCAAAGACGTCGAGCCCATCCTCGTCGACTTCAACCGCAGCTTCCAGGGCGATCAGGTGCGCGAAATGCTCGGCAACCACGCCAACTACCGCGTGGACAACAACACCTGGGGCGCCATCCTCATCAACCTGCTGCCCATCATCATTGTCCTGCTGCTGCTCTTCTTCCTCTTCCGCATGCAGGGCGGCGGCCCTGCCGGCGCGCGCAAGTTCGCCAGCAGCCGCGCGCGACTCGTTGACCCGAGCCGCAACAAAGTCACCTTCAAAGACGTCGCCGGCATCTCCGAAGCCAAGGAAGAAGTCTGGGAAATCGTCGAATTCCTGCGCAACCCGCGCAAGTTCCGCAACCTCGGCGGCACCATCCCCAAGGGCGTGCTGATGGTCGGCCCTCCCGGCACGGGCAAAACCCTGCTGGCGCGCGCCATCGCGGGCGAAGCCGGCGTCGCCTTCTACACCATCTCGGGCTCGGACTTCGTTGAAATGTTCGTCGGCGTCGGCGCCAGCCGCGTGCGCGACATGTTCGCCGAAGCCAAAAAGCACGCCCCCTGCCTCATCTTCATCGATGAAATTGACGCCGTGGGACGCCACCGCGGGCACGGCGTCGGCGGCGGGCACGACGAGCGCGAGCAGACGCTCAACGCCCTGCTCGTCGAGATGGACGGCTTCTCCGCCAACGAAAACGTCATCGTCATCGCCGCGACCAACCGCGTCGACGTGCTCGACCCCGCCCTGCTGCGCCCAGGCCGCTTCGACCGACAAGTCACCGTCAACCTGCCCGACGCCGCCGGCCGCGAACAAATCCTGCGCGTGCATGCCCGCAAGATCAAGCTCGACCCGAAGGCCGACTTCGGCCCCATCGCCCGAGCCACCACCGGCTTCTCCGGCGCCGAACTCGCCAACCTCGTCAACGAGGCCGCCCTCATCGCCGCCCGCAAGAACGCCCCCGTCGTCACGCAGGACGATCTCGAGGAAGCGCGCGAAAAAGTGCGCTGGGGGCGCGAGCGCCGCTCGCTGGAGATCTCGGACAAAGAGAAATACAACACCGCCGTGCACGAGGCCGGGCACGCCATCTGCCTGCTCAAGACCGACCTGGCCAAGAGCCTGCCGCTGCACAAAGTCACCATCATCCCCCGCGGCCCGGCTCTGGGCGTCACCATGATGCTGCCCGAGGAGGACAAGCACAGCGAATACAAAAACGAGCTGCTCGACTACATCGTCATGGCCATGGGCGGGCGCTGCGCTGAGGAAGTCGTCTTCGGCGACGTCTCCGGCGGCGCGCGCATGGACATCCACCAAGCCACGGACATCGCGCGCAAGATGGTCTGCGTCTACGGCATGAGCGACCGCCTCGGCCCCATCGAATACGGCACAAGCCACGGCGAAGTCTTCCTGGCGCGCGACCTCTCGCAGACCACGCGCAACTTCTCGGAGCACACCGCTCAAATCATCGACGAAGAAATCCAGCGCATCATCAAGGAGAACTACCAGCGCGCCCTCGACATCCTCAGCACGAACAAGGATCGCCTGCTGCTCATCGCCGACAAGCTCATCGAGTTTGAAACCCTGAGCGGCAAGCAGATTGCCGAGCTGCTCGAGACCGGCACCATGAGCGACCCGCCCGTCCGCGAGCTGCCCCCGCCCGTGCCGGAGGACCTCGATGCCCCGACCGACCTGCAAACGCCCGACGACCAGCCCCCGCCCTATCGCGACGAGCAGGCCGAGCAGCAGGCGGACAGCAGCGCCGCCGTCAATGATCCGACGCCGCGCGACCCCGCCAGCGACAGCTCGGGCAACGGCAGTGGCAACGGCAGCTCCGATCGCGACAACGGCGACCGCCAGCCCCCGCGCTGGTGATCAGAGGGAGCTCTCGGGGCCTCCTGCCCGCTCAAGCGCAGCAGGAGGCCTTGCCCCACCGCCATCGACCACCATCCACCAAGACCGACACCGTTAACAAGACCGACACCGCCGGCTCTGCCCTCCCGTGGCGCAAGGCCGGCCAGCACACAATCATCATGAACAGCAAGGAACTAGCCATCGCCTGTGCCCGCGCGGCAGACGACGCCAAGGCCACGGACATCGCCGTCTACGACCTGCGAGGCCTCTCATCCGTCACGGACTTCGCCGTCATCTGCACGGCCACCTCCGTCCCCCACCTGCGCGCCGTGCTGCGCGACGTGGACAAGGAAATCGGCGAGCAATACGAAATCGAGCCCGTCTACGCCGAGCGCACCCCAACGGCCCTCTGGTCCGTTCTGGACTACGTCGACGTCATGATACACGTCATGGCTGACGAAATGCGAGAATTCTACGGCCTCGAAAAACTCTGGAAGGCCGAGAATCGCATCGACTGGCAGTAACTGACGATTGCCCCGGACGGCGACGGACGGTTCTTCAGCTCCCCCTCCACCCGGGCTTCGCTCCTACACACCACCCCCTCCCCCCCTGTACGCAGGAAAGGCGTACAGGGGCTTTTTTTGCAAGATCTGCTGCCGATCCGAGGTCGATTTCCCCCATAGGCAGCGACGCTGACCGGGCCTGCCAATGCAGCAGCGCACATCCGCATGCAACGAAGTTCGGCGGATGCACCCCATTTTATAGATTCTCCCGTCTACGCTTACGCTCTCTCAAGGGTTCACCGCAACACCAACGGCAGACAGCACGGCGGAGAACAAACAGGCACAAAAAGCTCTTATCCGCGATATCCGCGCCGGAGAAAGACACATAAATTTCCATATTTTTCTCTTTTTTATTTGACAGAAACAAAGCAAATCCGTTAAAATTATGAATCTTCGGAATTCCCGAACACGGATTCGCACCTTACACGAAGAAACAAACATACATTACCCTATAAACAAACACAAAGCGACAATATGTAAGTTCGCACACAACCATACACGCCCCCGAAATACCGTGACCAAAAACACGAATTCAGCTAAAACAGCTACCTAGTTACCCCCAACACAATATCTACCTATCCATGAAACGAACATTGACCATGATGGCTCTGCTGGCCGCAATGAGTGCTGCCGAGCAGGGAACAGCCCAGACAGAAATCACGCTGACCACCGGTCAGCAAGAGCATATCTCCGTCCCGGAATCGACAAACATTTATATAGACGGAGATGTTGTATTTGAAGGCCTGAGCCAAGGAGCAGGCGGAATCGGAGGAGCTGCAATCAGCATCGGAGATAGGGTGGCGAACTCAGAACCCATCAACGTTTCTCTGAGGGGAGATGATGCACAACGAGCAGGCAACTTGTCCTTCATCAATAATTTCTCTGTTGCCGATCACAACATGGGAGGCGCCATCGGCAGCAAACAGATCATTTATTCGATAGCCGTAGCATTTGAGAACCTGCTATCCCTCACTTTTTCCGGGAACAGCATGGATGGCGTTCGCAATCAGGAGGCATACGTAGGCGGGGGATCTGTCGGAGCGCGTCATGTACGGTTTAACAATATCGGAAGCCTGCTTCTCGACGGAGGAGATGACCCTGCAAAAGTCAACGCTCCGAACGGGGGAGCCATATTGTGTGCATCCCTGCAACTCCAAAACGTCGATTCCGTAAAGGTGCAGAATCATTTGACGCAGGGAGGCGGATGGGCTAGTACCATCGGAATCCATGGCTCATACGGAGGCGGAGAAGACTCATACATCGTTGACTGCGGAATTATCGACATCTCAAATAACAGGTCTATCGCATATTCCGGAACCGGTTATACGAACGGCGGCGCCCTGTTGATCGAAAGAAGTAATCTTCACTGCTACGGCAACGAAGAAATCAATATTTGTCGCAATTATACCAGTAATGAAGCTTCCGTGTTGCTGAAAACGGGTAACTATGACGACGAGGGGTACTTCGATTTTTATCTGAACGGAGACTTCACCATGGCCGAAAACAGAGCCGGTTATTACCCGGCCGGGATTAAACTCATGCTGATTCCCCTGGACGTTGCCGGCAGATTAACTATGTCGGCAGATTATGGCGACATTACCTTCGTGGGCAATATAGGATCGACAGAGCGACTTACATTATTAAGTCGCGCCGTGAGTGTTTTTGTGAGTGGAGAATCAGCCATAGAGCACGGCACTGCGGCGGAATTTCGCGCAATGGAGGGGCACAGCGTTCATTTTTACGATCCCATTTTCATCAGATTGTCATCATCGTCCGAGGCGAAAGTTGTATCGGTGTATTTTAACATGAAACCTGATGAGCAGGATTCCAGAAATGCCACGATGATACAGAATTATCAAGAGTATCTCGGAGGGATTCCCGATTTTACCGGCACAATCCATTTTTCAGGAGAGTACTATTTGGATGAAACCCATACCCCCGATTCATATCTGCAACCGTACGCCGGCGAAGATAACGAGACCTTTTCATACCGCTTGTTGTTATCGAGATGGTCGAGCGTAGAAGCCCAAATTACGTTGGGTGGCGGAGAACTGTTAATCGAAAATTCGGCAGTCTTAGGAACGAATGAAGGGAAATTCAATTGTGCACTTGTATACAATGAGAGTGAAGAGAACGGCGTCACCACCCGAAAGACGGAAATAGCCATGGATCCCTACGATTCTGCGGGTAACGTCGACTCAGCTTGGAGGTTTGATCTGGACACCGCACTCAACGTCGTGAAGGGAGCACTGGCCATCCGCACAAACGGCATCGCGATCGCCAAAAACATCGCCTTCTCGGGGCATGATGCGATTCTGCGCACGGACAGCTCGTCGCGCATCATTGCCGACAAGGTGGATATGAGCAGAGGCGTGAGCGTGGATTTCGGCGACGCGCTCGCGCGAAGCATTACGACGGGTCTGACGATAACGTCGAATTCGCTGGATATGGGAACGACGTTCACGCTGGGCGTTCCGGATCATACGGCGGCGACGCCCGGCGCGTATTATCGTGACGCCGTTTGGCAGACGGATCACACCTTTGTGGTGTTTGACGCCACCAACGTGCTGGACAAGAGCAAGATCGACGAGCTCAGCTCCCTGTCCATCGTGTCGGTATCCAACGGCACCAATGTGGTGGACTACGAGGACGGCAATCAGGGCGAATGGCGCATCTTCTGGGGCGAGGATGATCCTTACGTGCTGTATGCCCAGTGGATCAACACGGCTGTATTCGGCGGCGGCGGTGAGCAACCGATCGTGGTGACTCCCGAGCGCGAGGGCATGGCGGTGGAGAACTCGCTGTGGTCTGCCAAGGGCAATGCGGAACAATTGCAGAATGCCGCACTGGGACAGGTGACGCTCATGCGCTTTGAGGATCATCACGCAACCCGATTCTGGAGCAGTGCTCTGGGTGAGTTCGAGCGCGTGAACAAGACGGACGGGGTGGATGGTTATGACTACAGCGGAGCGGGATATGCCGTGGGTGGTGATCGCACGTGGAAGAATCGCTACCTGGCCGGCGTCGGCTTCGGCCAGATGTTCGGCAAGAATCACGGCCGCAGTCTGCCTGACGCGATTGATCAGGATTCCATCATGGCCATGGTGTACGGCGCTGCGGTACAGCGTCTCTCGGATCGCGACAACCTGATTTACACCGGCAGCCTGACCTACGGTTGGTCGGATCAGGTGTTGCACTCGTGGCAGGGCGGCACCACGCCCACGCGCGGGAGCTGGGATGCCGAGGCACTTCTGATCAAGGCCGGTGCTCAGTGGAGCCACCGCCTCAGCGAGCGAGCCCTCGTGGGGATATCGCTGGGCTTGGAGTATGCTCACGCCCGTCGCGACGGGTTCACCGAGACCGGCGATCGCGCCCGTCGTTTTGACCGCAGTTCTCTGGCGGTGCTCTCGATGCCGATACAGGCCTCATGGATCTATGAGGCGAGTCTTGCGGGAACGCCGTGGGCGCACACGCTGTATGCATCCTATACCCCGGATTTGTACCGTGAGGATCCGCGCTCGCGTGCGCACGACGACCAGGGCTACTGGAATGTGCGCGGCGTAGCTCCCGGACGGCACGGTTTCGGTGTCGGCTACTCGACGCAGTGGGCCGCGACGGAGTCCTGCACGATTTATGCGGGTTACAGCTATGAGTTCCGCGATACGGCGAGTTACCACAACTTCAATGCCGGGATCAGCGTGAGCTTCTGAGCGAGTCCATCGAGTCCGCATTCCCGCGATTCCCGCGACCTCGGAAGCGGAGAAACATAAACTTCCCGCAGCGACCTCATCACCCGCCCGCAGTTTCGGCTGAGGGCGGGTGTTTTGCCGTGCGCGGTCTCCCCCACGGGAGGAAGTGCGGCAAGATGAAAGAGAGATTTCCGAGAGAAGGCCTCAGCTCGCGCTCTTCTGGCGCCGAGCATCGGGAGGAGACGCAGCGGATTCGCAGGTTGCGTCGCGGTTTGCTCTTGAAAAAAAGGCGCTGCGGGTGTATAAGCGGCGCATGGCTACGACCGTTCGCACTCGTTTTGCTCCGTCGCCCACCGGCTATCTGCACATCGGTGGCGCCCGCACGGCTCTCTTCAATTACCTCTTCGCCCGCAAGATGGGCGGCACCTTCGTGCTGCGCATCGAAGACACGGATCAGGAGCGCCACGTGGAAGACGCCATGAAGGCCATCTTCACCGGCCTGAGCTGGCTCGGGCTCGACTGGGATGAAGGCGAGGGCAAGGGCGGCCCCTATGCCCCCTACTTCCAGAGCCAGCGCAAGGAAATCTACGACCGCTACTTCCAGAAGCTCGTCGACATGGGGCGCGTCTACGAATGCCCCGCGCCGAACAAGCGCGACAAAAACGGCGACGAGATTCCCGGTACGAGCGAGGGCACCGTATGGCGCTTCCGCTTCAAGCGCGACGGCGTCATGACGCTGCACGACCTCGTCTGCGGCGATATCTCCGTCGACTACACCAATGAGGAGAACACGCCCGACATGGTGGTGAAGCGCACGGACGGCTCCTACATCTTCCACCTCGTCAACGTGGTGGATGACATCGAGATGAAGATCACGCACGTGATTCGCGGCGAGGATCACATCATGAACACCTTCAAGCATCTCCAGCTCTTCGAGGCCTTCGGGGTGGAGCCGCCCGTCTACGCGCACATTCCGCTGATTCAGAACCCGGACGGCTCGAAGATGAGCAAGCGCGATGTGGGGGCTCAGCTGGGCAATTACCCGGAGGAGGGCTTTTTGCCGGATGCGGTGGTGAACTTTATCGCGCTGCTGGGCTGGAGCCCGAAGAGCGATGAGGAGGTCTTCACCAAGGAGCAGCTCATCGATCTCTTCTCGCTCGAGCACGTGAATCGCGCCGCGGCGAAGTTTGACATCACGAAGTGCAAGTGGATGAATCAGCAGCACATCATGCGCCTCGCCCCCGAAGAGTTCACGGAACTCGCCCTGCCCTTCTGCACGCAAGCCGGGCTTGAGGATACGCCGAAGCTGCGCGAGCTGCTGCCCAGCGTGCAGACCAAGGTGCAGCTGCTCAGCGAGGTGCCGGCCTGGGTCCGCTGGCTTCAGGTGCTGGAGTATGAGCCCGAGGCGATGGCGAAGCTTCAGGAGAACGCCCGCGCGATGCTCAATCTCTTTGCCGAGGCTGCGGCTGCGCTGCCGGAGTGGAACGGCGAGGCGGCCATGCAGCTCGTCAAGCCAATGACGAAGGCGCAGGGCGTGAAAGTGGGCGCGATGATGTTCCCGCTGCGTCTGGCGCTCACGGGCTGCCATGCGGGGCCGGGCATTGACGTGATCATGCAGGTGCTGGGGCGCGACGAGGTGCTGCGCCGCATTGCCGTCTTCCCCTGCTGAGTCGGTTTTCACGCGACCTCTGACGACTGTGCGAACGATTGACTTTGACTACGAGCTGCCCGCCGAGCTGATTGCGGATCGCCCCTTGCCCGACCGCGCGGCCTCGCGCATGCTGGTGGTGCACCGCGACAGCGGGCTCATTGAGCACCGGCACTTTCACGACATCCTCGAGTACGTGCGCCCGGGAGACCTCTTCGTCATGAACGACACGAAGGTGGTGCCGGCGCGCTACTTCAGCAACGACGGCGGCATCGAGTTGGTGCGCGCCGGGCTGTCGCACGAGCTGCTCTGGAAGTGCATGGTGCGCCCGGGCAAAAAGATGAAGATCGGGCGCACGGTGCAGGTCGGCGAAGCCACGGGCACGGTGGAGAGCATCGATGAGGAAGGTTACCGCTACATCCGCTGGGATCGCCCGGTGGATGAGGAGCGCTACGGCCGCCTTGCCCTGCCCCACTACATGAACCGCGAGAGCGATCCGAGCGACAAGGAGCGCTACCAAACGGTTTACGCCCACCACGAAGGGGCCATTGCGGCGCCGACGGCGGGGCTGCATTTCACGCCCGAAATTCTCGAGAAGGTGCCGCATCGCTTCGTGACGCTGCACGTGGGCGTGGGCACCTTCCGCCCCGTGAAGGCGGAGAATATTGAAGATCACCACATGCACACGGAGAGTTTCTTCATGAGCCCCGAGACCTCGCAGGCGATTGAAGAGGCGCAGCGCGTCATCGCTGTCGGTACGACGAGTGTGCGCGTGATGGAGACGCTGGCGACGCGCTACGGGCGCCCGCTGCGCACGGGCCCGGGCGAGACGGACATCTTCATTTACCCGGGCTACGAGTACAAGGTGACGGATGCCCTGCTGACGAACTTCCACCTGCCGCAGAGCACGCTCATCATGCTCGTCTGCGCCTTCGCCGGCAAGGAGCTCATCATGGAGGCCTACCGTCAGGCCGTCGAGCGCCGCTACCGCTTCTTCTCCTACGGAGACTGCATGCTCATCCTCTGAGCTGACATCAGAGCCCGACTCTTCCATACGGGGCCCGGTTCCGGTGCGCCCCGCCTTTGATCCGGCCCCCGAGTGCCCCCAACGGGAACTCGTGGTCTGATCGTTGACGGCGTTGACCCGGCGGGCGCGACGTTCCCAAACGCACCGACCCGCGCGTCAACACTGCCCGGCGAGCAGCGGGCCATTCAACTCTCCGAGCGCCCTGAACCTCCGGCGCTCGACGCTCCTGCCCCGCAGCCACCGATCTTTAACAGCCCGGCCCTTTCGACGCGGGCTCGACCCGCGCTCGCGCGTCCGAGCCGGGAAGTGGTCCGCGAAGCCGGAGCCCTCCTCTGCGGCGCGCAGCCTTGGTGCCCGCAGCAGGACGTGAGGGACATGAGCCCCCCGCCCTCCCCCCTGCCCCAGTGCAAGGCTGCCGGCCTGACGCAACACCCCCCCCGGCCGTCCGAGGCGACCGGGGGGCTTGTGTTTCGCTTCCCTCCCCTGCGCCGCAGGGGCGGGGGAAAGCGCTGGTCGATCAGTACTGCTCGACGACGCGCATCATCGCATCCATCTGAGCCTCGATGGACTCGACGAGCGCCATCTGCGTGCGCGTGCGATCCAAGTTGTGCTCGGGGCGCTTGATCTTGAAGTAGGTGTCGCCCTCGAGATAGTCCGTCAGGAAGCGCATGCCGCACTCCATGGTGAGCAGCTTGCCCGAGAAGGGAAGCAGGCTCTTCTCCAGCGGCGTGAGGAAAGTGGCAGCCTCGCAGTACCCCTTGGCGAGGGCCTCGAAGTACTCCATGCGCATCGTCACCTTCGAGATGTCCTTCTCATCCTCCGCGGCGGGCGAGGTCGACGTGCGAATCATGTCGCCGAAGTCGTAGAGGGACGAGCCGGGCATCGTGGTGTCGAGGTCGATGACGCAGACGCCCCCGCCCGTGACGTCGTCGAGCATCACGTTGTTGAGCTTGGTGTCATTGTGCGTCACGCGCAGGGGCAGCTCGCCGCTGGCGAGGTAGTTGACCACCTTGTGGCAGTCCGCCTCGCGGGCGAGGAACCAGTCAATCTCCTTCTGCACGCTCTTGGCGCGGCCCAGGGGATCCGTCGCAATCGCGTTCTGGAAATTGCGGAAGCGCTTCGTCGTGTTGTGGAAGTCGGGAATCGTCTCAAAGAGAGGCTCACCCGGCAGGTTCGCGCCGAGCTTCTGGAAGTTGCCGAAAGCGCGAGCCACCTCGATGCACTGCCCGGGGTTCTCGATCATGTCGTAGGTGCGGGCGCGCTCGATGAAGGGATAGACGCGCCAGACGTTGCCCTCCTCATCCTGCGCGTAGGGCTTGCCGTCCTTTGCGGGGATGATGGTGAGCGTGCGGCGGTATGCCTCCTTGCAGCCCTCGGCCAGCAGCACGCGAAGCGCCTCGTCGGTGACGCGCTTGACGTTCTCCATGAGCGGAATGGGCTGTTTGAAGACGTTGCTGTTGACGCGCTGCAGAATGAAGCGCGTGCGAATGCCGGCCTGATCGACCTCGATGCGGAAGGTGTCATTGATGTGCCCGGAGCCATAGGGGGCGCCAAACACATAGTCCGCGCGCAGGTCAAAGAGCCCGGCGATGTGTCGGATATCGTACATGGCGGCGCAGGCTTAACCGAGTTTGGCGGGGTAGACGCCGTCAGCCACGAGCTTGGCGATGCTCTCCACCACCGCGGGCTTGTCGCTGGGGTAGGTCACGCCGAGCCAGGTGGCCGTCGTCTTGATCACGCGGCAATCGGCCTTGCCGTTGTGGATGAGCTCATCGACCACCGTGGGGATGTAGCACTCGCTCTTGATCTCCTTGCCGTGGGCCTGGAGGAAGCGGGTGAAGTGATCCTTGATCTGACCGATGAACGAGGCCGGGAAGACCCAGAAGTTCATCGAGACGAGCTCCTCGGGATTGACCTCCTTGCGCTCGCCGGAGAGGCTGTCGCCGCGGCAGACACCGTCGGCTTCCTTCATGATCTTGGTGAACTCCTCAACGCTGTCGAGGTAGCCGTCCTTGATGCCGCAGATGCCGCGGTTCACGTCGCCGTGATCGCTGAGCGTATTCTTGAGCGGGTAGCCGATCATCCCGTAGTGCTCCTTGCCGTCGGCAGCGGGCTCGGCGGTGAGGAACTCGGCCGCCTTCGCGAAGGCATCGGCGCCGTAGAAGTCGTCGGCATTCACCACGCCGAAGGGCTCCTTGACAATGTCGCGGGCCGCCAGCAGGGCGTGAGCCGTGCCCCAGGGCTTGACGCGACCCTCGGGAACACTGAAGCCCTCGGGCAGATCGTCGAGGCACTGGAAGGCGTAATCCACCTCAATCTTGCCGGCGAAGCGAGCGCCCACCTGGCTCTTGAAGGCCTCCTCGAAATCCTTGCGGATGATGAAGACGACCTTGCCGAAGCCCGCGCGAATGGCGTCATAGACAGAGTAATCAAGGATAACTTCGCCGTTGGGGCCCATGGGGTCAAGCTGCTTGAGGCCGCCGTAGCGGCTGCCCATACCTGCTGCGAGAACAAGGAGTGTCGGTTTCATAATGTCTGATAGAGATGCTTCAGGTGCACGGCGCAGTGCCAGCACTGTCCGCACGAGGGTATTGTATCCCTTCCCCTATCATTTGGCAAGCAGGAATTCACCGCCTTCCCCATCAACGCCGCAGCAGCGGAGGCCAAACCCGCCGAACAGACGGGCAAAACTCGCCGCCGATACACCAAACTCGCTGTTCCGATGCGCCACCCCCTGCCGCGACGATTCGCTTACGCAGGGGGCGAGCGCCCGGCGCCCCGCGCGACGCGCAGAAACGATAGGGAGCAAACTGCCGAAGAACCCGCACGGAGCGCGGAGCCAAGGGTGCGGAGCCGAAGGCTCGGGGTGCGCCACAAGTGGCGTGAATGAGCCCGGAGGCCGCCCTTCGCTCGGCACTCTAAAAAAACATCTCAGCACAGCAAAAAAACAGACACGGAGGGGCTGCGCTGCCCTTGTCGCCTCATGCAGCGCGGCCTGCGAGCCGGGAGCTGCGCAACGCCGCCGCGAGCAACGGACGGCGAGTCGCGAAAAAATGCGCTTTCGGGGCCGAATGGCTGAATTTTGAGTTGCAAGTCGACGGGAAACATGCTAACCTACGAGCACCATGAAAATCACTGGTACTACTCACAAGAAGGCTGCTGAGTGGGTGGAGCAAGTCCGCCAGCTCTGCAAACCCGATTCCGTCTACTGGTGCGACGGTTCCGAGGAAGAGAACACCCAGCTTTGTGACATGCTGGTTGAGAAAGGCACCTACATCCGCCTGAACCCGGAGAAACGCCCCGGCTGCTTCCTGGCTCGTTCCACTCCTTCCGACGTTGCCCGTGTGGAGGAGCGTACGTTCATCTGCTCGGAGAAGCAGGAGGACGCCGGCCCCACCAACAACTGGAAGGCCCCGGCCGAGATGAAGGCCATCCTCAACAAGTTCCTCGACGGCTGCATGAAGGGCCGCACCATGTACGTGATTCCCTTCTGCATGGGCCCGCTTGACTCCCCCCTTGCCAAGATCGGTATTGAGATCACCGACTCCGCTTACGTTGTGACCAACATGCGCATCATGACCATCATGGGCGAGAAGGTCCTCAAGCGCCTGGAGGAGGAGACTCAGGGCGGCGGCAACCCGAAGCGCGACGGCTACGGCGACTTCGTTCCCTGCCTGCACTCCGTCGGTGCTCCGCTTGAGCCCGGTCAGGAAGATGTGACTTGGCCCTGCAACAACGAGGAGAAGTACATCTGCCACTTCCCCGAGACCGGCGAGATCATCTCCTACGGTTCCGGTTACGGTGGTAACGCTCTGCTCGGCAAGAAGTGCCTTGCTCTGCGCATCGCCACGACGATCGCCCGCAAGAATGGCTGGATGGCTGAGCACATGCTCATCCTCGGCATCACGGATCCGAACGGCCGCAAGTCCTATGTGACGGGCGCCTTCCCGTCCGCCTGCGGCAAGACGAACCTGGCCATGCTCGTTCCTCCCCCCGCCTTCCGCGAGAAGGGCTGGAAGACCAGCATCATCGGCGACGATATCGCTTGGATCTGGCCGCATGAAGACGGCACCTTCCACGCCATCAACCCCGAGAACGGCTACTTCGGCGTGGCTCCCGGCACCTCCTACAAGACGAACCCCATCGCCATGGACACGATCAAGAAGAACGTCATCTTCACGAACGTGGGTCTGACGGACGATGGTGACGTCTGGTGGGAAGGCATGGACGGCGAGCCGCCGGCACACGCCATCGACTGGCAGGGCAACGACTGGACGCCGGACTGCGGCCGCAAGTGCGCTCACCCCAACAGCCGCTTCACCGCCCCGGCCTGCCAGTGCCCGACGCTGGATCCGGAGTACTACAACCCCGAGGGTGTCTCCATCAGCGCCTTCCTCTTCGGCGGCCGCCGCGCCACCACGATGCCGCTCGTCTTCCAGTCCCGCGATTGGAATCACGGCGTGTACGTCGGTGCCACGATGGGCTCCGAGATGACGGCTGCCGCCTTCGGCCAGATCGGCCAGGTGCGCCGCGACCCGATGGCTATGAAGCCCTTCATCGGCTACAACGTCGGTGACTACTGGCAGCATTGGCTGGATATGGGCAAGAAGACCTGCGCTTGCAAGCTGCCCAAGATCTTCAACGTTAACTGGTTCCGCAAGGACAAGGACGGTCACTTCATCTGGCCGGGCTTCGGTGACAACATGCGCGTGCTCGACTGGGTGCTGCGCCGCTGCCACGGCGAGGTCGAGGGTCAGGAGACCGCTCTGGGCGTTTCTCCGAAGTACAGCGAGCTCGACCTCACGGGTCTCGACTACACCGAGGAGCAGTTCAACGACAACATGCACCTCTCCGCCTCTGAGTGGAAGGCTGAGCTTGAGTCTCAGACCGAGCTCTTCAACATGGTCGGCGACAAGCTGCCCGCCGAGCTCGAAGCTCAGCGCCAGGCTCTCATCGCCAAGTTCAACTAAAGAACGCACCCATCCTCATTTCATCGCCCGCTTGCTCCGTGCAAGCGGGCGATTTTGTTTTCAGAGTCCCCACCCTGCGGCAGATCGGCGCCGTCCCTCCGAGCTCAGCCCGGTCCAAAGTTGCCCGAAGCGCTGCGACAGGGGACAAAAAAACGCCGCCGCGCTTGCGAGCGGCGGCGACGGCATTCGCATCGGCCGCAGCGAGCGCGGGCGTGCGGAGGGCAAGTTGCGGCGCGATGGCCTCAATTCATGTCACCGAGGACCTGTTGTAGCAGGGTTGAGCCGTAGAAGCGGGCCGCCGTCACGCGGAGGACCTCCTGCATATAGTTGCGGAACGATGCAGGCGCTGCGCCGGAACTGTTCAGCATTTGCATGGCCTGCGGCAGGGATGCCCCGGAAAGCCGGTTGAGGCCGTGTTCTCGTACGCACTCGGTGAGCTCAAGGGCGGCGGCATCAGCCGATGCGGCATCGTGAACCGAGCGGAGAATGTCCGTCATCTCGTCGAGTCCTTCCGCCAAAGCCTCATCCTGAGGATTCGGGGCGGGCTTGGGGCTTGCCGCGCCTGTGGCGGCTTGGGCGGCATCTGCGGCCGTCGGCAATGCGGATGTGCCCGGGATGCCGGAGGTGGCAGGGATGCCGGAGGCCGGGGATTGCCCGGCAGAAGGCACTGCACCTGCGGCGGGGTCTGCGGGTGCACCGGGAGACGTCGCAGCGGGATCATCAGCCCCGGCAGAAATCAGCGCGCCGGGTGCGGTGGGCGCCGGCGTCTGAGCGGCGGGGGGCTCTTCCTCTTCGGTCCAATCGGGCGGTAGGGGCGGCAGTTTGGGGGCGCGGCGCCCGGGCAAGGTGATGTCTGCGGCCAGCGGAAGGCTGACCAGCGAAGCGGCGATGATGATGAGCGGGGTTTTCATGATGGCGGTGCAGGCAAATGTTGAGAAGGCGGGGCGGCGGCCCTCTGACCATTTCGTGATGATAGCCCCGATGGGCGCCTCTGTCAAACCGGAAAAACGCCATGATGGGCGAGCCCGCAGCACTCTTGCCGCGGCAAAGAGCATCGAGATCGAGCCGGGCATGGGCAAAGGATACAAATTGTGATGTTCCCCCTGCTCTGCGCGTTTAATGAAACACTCGCTGAGAGACTTGCGAGCAAGCCTCAGCCATCGAAGGCCGGCTGCTTCCTCGACATACAGGGGTATACTGCAGCCCTTGCCGGGCTGCGGGCGTTTCTCATCGCTCCGGCTTCCCAATGCTGACACAAAAGATAACGAATGCGACTTGACAGGCCCTCCTTCCGTGGCGTACGATACGGATAGTTATGGCTAGACGGCGATAGCTTCGCCTCTCACACCACCAATTCTCAACCTATGAACATTTCTCGATATACGTTTGCGGCCCTTGCGGCCATGCTTCCTCTCCTTTCCGGCGCGGCCGATGTGAATCCCGCCAACATTCCGCCCGTCACGGCGGCGGATATCCCCGATCTTCAGACGCGCGCGGAGGCTGGTGACGCCGCGGCCCAAGCTCGACTCGGCCGCTGCTACCTCAAAGGCGAGGGGGTGGCGCGCGATGTGACTCAGGCCCTGCGGTGGCTGCGCGCAGCTGCAGCGCAGAACGACTCCTCCGCTCTCAACATGCTGGGGGTTTGTTACCACGAGGGATGGGGCGTTGAACAATCCCTGACGGAGGCCATCCGATATTTCAAGCAGTCCGCCGAACTGGGCAATCCTATGGCCCAATCGAGCTTGGGTCAGTGCTATGCGCTGGGAGAAGGGGTTCCTCAGTCTTACGAAGAGGCTCTTCGCTTGCTCATGCCTCTTGCTGAGAAAGGAGATCCTCAGGCCATCAATCATGTCGCCCTCTGTCTTCTGGCCGAGGGGAAAGACCCGGCTGAATTCATGCCTTGGCTCCGCAAGGCCGCCGAGCTGGGAAACGTGAAAGCTCAGGCCTATCTCGGAGCCATCTATCTCGGAGCCATCCATCTCACAGGAGGCGATGTGCCGAAAGATCCGGCGGAGGGCGTGCGGTGGTTACGCAGAGCCGCCGAGCAGGGAGAAGCTGAGGCACAGTCCAATCTTGGGGTCTGTTACATCAAGGGACTCGGAGTGGAAATGGATCCGGCGGAGGCTGTCCGCTGGTTCCGAAAAGCTGCCGAGCAGGGGTATGCGGAGGCGCAACACGACCTCAGTTGCTGTTATCACGATGGTAATGGGGTGAAGAAGGATGCGGCTGAAGCCGCGCGCTGGACTCGCAAGGCCGCCGAGCAAGGCCATGCTAAGGCGCAGTACAATCTTGGTGTCAGTTATCGCGATGGGAACGGTGTGGAGAAAGACTCGGCGGAGGCTGTCCGCTGGTTCCGCAAGGCCGCCGAACAAGGGTTTGCGGAGGCGCAACACGACCTCAGTTCCTGTTATTACGAGGGTAATGGGGTGAAGAAGGATGCGGCTGAAGCCGCGAGATGGTTACGCAAGTCTGCTGAACAGGGTTACGCCAAGGCTCAGAGCAAGCTCGGTTTCATGTACCATGCGGGTACGGGAGTAGAGAAAGATCCGGCGGAGGCCATACGATGGATCCGCCAAGCCGCCGAGCAGGGGTATGCTGAGGCGCAGTGCAACCTCGGCATCTGCTACATAAACGGTCTCGGCGTGGAGAAAGACTCGACGGAGGCCGCGCGCTGGTTCCGCAAGGCAGCCGAGCAGGGGTATGCGAAGGCGCAGTACGCCCTTGGCGGCTGCTTCCTGCAAGGTACGGGTGTGGAGAAAGACTCGGCGGAGGCTGCCTGCTGGTTCCGCAAGGCCGCCGAACAAGGGTTTGCGGAGGCGCAATACGACCTCAGTTGCTGTTATTACGAGGGTAATGGGGTGAAGAAGGATGCGGCTGAAGCCGCGCGCTGGACTCGCAAGGCAGCCGAGCAAGGCCATGCTGGGGCGCAGTACAATCTTGGCGTCTACTATTTCACCGGATACGGCATGGAGAAGGATCCGGAGGAAGCCGCGAGATGGTTACGCAAGTCTGCTGAACAGGGTTACGCCGAGGCTCAGAGCAAGCTCGCTTTCATGTACCAGACGGGTACAGGTGTAGAGAAAGATCCGGCGGAGGCCATACGATGGACCAGACAAGCCGCCGAGCAGGGGGATGCCGAGGCGCAGTACAACCTCGGCATCTGCTACATAAACGGTTTCGGCGTGGAGAAAGACTCGGCGGAGGCTGTCCGCTGGTTCCGCAAGGCCGCCGAGCAGGGAGATGCCTCGGCCCAGTACAATCTTGGCGCCTGTTACATAAACGGTTTCGGCGTGGAGAAAGACCCGACGGAGGCTGTCCGCTGGTTACGAAAAGCCGCTGATCAGGGGTATGCTGAGGCTCAGAACATCCTTGACGCCTCCGGGCACACCGCCGAGGGGTCGGAGGCGAATCCGGCTGAAACCCTGCGCCGTCTGCGTGAAGAGGCTGAGAAGGGGAATGCTGAGGCACAGTGCAACCTCGGCGGCTGCTACCTGAGCGGTGAGGGAGTGGAGAAGGATCCGGCGGAGGCCGTGCGATGGTTACGCAAGGCCGCCGAGCAGGGATATGCTGCGGCACAGCACAATCTCGGCGTCTGTTACGATAAGGGTTACGGCGTGGAGAAAAACTCGGCGGAGGCCGTGCGATGGTTCCGCAGGGCTGCTGAGCAGGGATATGCCCCGGCCCAGTACAATCTCGGGCTCTCTTACAAACAGGGTGACGGCGTGGAGAAAGACGAGGCCGTGGCCGTGCGATGGATTCGCAAGGCTGCTGAGCAAGGCTTTGCCGAGGCTCAGTACAGTCTCGGAAACTGTTATTATAAAGGCACGGGCGTGGAGAAGGATGCAGCGGAGGCTGTCCGCTGGTCCCGAAAAGCGGCGGATCAGGGGTATGCCGAGGCTCAGTACAATCTCGGGGTCGCTTACAAAGAGGGTGATGGTGTAGCGAAAGACGAGGGCGAGGCCGTGCGATGGATTCGCAAGGCTGCTGAGCAGGGCTTTGTTGAGGCTCAGCGCGCGCTCGGCCTCTGTTACCGAGAAGGCATAGGCGTCGAGGAGGATGCAAAGGAGTCCGCGCGCTGGTTCCGCATGGCCGCTGAGCAGGGGGACGCGGAGTCTCAGCGCGTGCTCGGCTTCTATTACTCCCAAGGCTACGGTGTGGAGAAGGATGCCACGGCAACCGTGAGCTGGACCCGCAAGGCGGCCGAGCAGGGGGATGCTGAGGCTCAGCACAATCTCGGCGTCTGTTACCACAATGGGGAGGGTGTGGAGAAAAACGTGGAGGAGTCTCAGCGCTGGCTCCGCATGGCCGCGGCTCAGGGACATACTGAGGCGCAGAACAAACTGCTTGCCTATGAGGATGCCGAAGACGACGGGGACCCTGCTGCGAAAATCCGCCGATTCCGCAAGGCGGCCGAGCAGGGAGATGCTGAGGCGCAGTACAAACTCGGCGGCGGCTATCTGCTTGGCTACGGCGTGGAGAAGGATGAGGCTGAGGCCGTGCGATGGTTGCGCAAGGCCGCTGACCAAGGTCACGCGTCAGCGCAATGCGATCTCGCGGTCTGCTACCTGGAAGGCATGGGAGTGGAGAAGGATGAAGCTGAGGCTCTGCGCCTGCTTCACAAGTCGGCTGAGCAGGGGCATTCGGACGCGATGCGCAACATCTCCGCCTGTTACTTGTACAGTTGCGGCGTGGAGAAGGATGAAGCTGAAGCCGCGCGATGGATCCGCAAGGCAGCTCAACTGGGTAACGTCGCGGCGCAGCGCAATCTCGGTCTCTATTACCATATGGGGATAGGCGTCGAGAAGGATCCGGCCGAAGCCGTGCGATGGGTTCGCATGGCGGCTGAGAAGGGTGATGCCGTGGCGCAGTATTACCTCGGTTATTTCTACTGCAACGGATTAGGCGTTGAGGCGGACGCAGCCACCGGGTTCGAGTGGATGAGCAAGGCCGCGGATCAAGGCTATGAGCCGCCGCAGGAGCCCCTTGAGGGCGTCCCGCCGACTTTCCCGGGCATGCCCTGAGGGGGAGCTCCCGCTCGGTGAGCATTTCCCTCCGACCCCGACTTCTCCCCGCGGCGCCCTTCCCGGCGCCGCGGGCTTTTTCTCAGGCCCCGAGCTTCGCGTGTTCCGCATCTCCGCGAGCCATCTCACGCGGGGGCCTCTGCGCGGGAGGGCGCGCCCTCCGAGGTGCGAGGGCACGCGAGGGCGAGGAGGGCATTCGGGAGCGGGGAGCAGCGGCCCCCTGCCCCTCTCGTTACCTCGGCGCCCGCATGGATCATCCTCCGGCAGGGGGAGGCGACCTGCGGAGCGAACTGCAGCCGGCGGCGCACCGGCAAAAAAACTAACGAATGGGGCTTGACAAGCTGCGCGTCCGTCCCCTAAGATACGAGAAGCTCGCCGTATATCCAGCGTCTTGTCGCGACAGCGCCGTCCGGATCGGCAGGCTTTCCTTCTCACAACGAGATCCACCGCCTATGGACATTCCACGATATGCTTTTGCTGCCTGTGCGGCCATGCTGATGCTTGCTCCCTGCTCGGCTGAGGAGCCCCCCGCCGCCACTCCGCCGCTCGCGGCGGATCTTCCAGATCTTCAATCGAAAGCCGAGGCCGGAGATGCTGCGGCGCAGGCGCGCCTCGGCCGCTGTTACCTCATCGGCGAGGGGGTGGCGCGTGATACGTCACAGGCGATGAAGTGGCTGCGCCAGGCCGCCGAGCAGAACGATGCCGGGGCGCTCCACACGCTGGGGCTCTGTTACCGCGAGGGGGTGGGCGTCAAACAATCGCAGACGGAGGCCATCCGATTTTTCCGGCAGTCCGCCGAATTGGGCCATCTCATGGCTCAATTGTCCTTGGGTCAGGCATACATGAGGGGACAGGGTGTTCCGCAGTCCTACGAGACGGCTCGACACTGGTTCTCGCTGGCGGCGGAGCAAGGAGATGCTCGGGCCGCTAACGCGATCGGGGCCTGCCTTCTGGCCGAGGGTCAGGAGGCGGCGGAGGCTGTCCGCTGGGTTCGCAAGGCTGCGGAGCAAGGGAATGCCGAGGCTCAGCACAATCTCGGCGTCTGTTACCTTGACGGTACGGGTGTCGAGAGGGATGTGGCAGCAGCCGCGAGCTGGTTCCGTAAGGCTGCTGAGCAGGGGAATGTGGAGGCGCAGCTCAAGCTTGCGCTCTGTTATTATTCCGGCAAGGGGGTGGAGAAAAATGCGGCGGAGGCCGCGCGCTGGTTCCGAAAGGCCGCCGAACAGGGGGATGCTGAGGCGCAGTTCAATCTCGGCGCCTGTTATCACAACGGCACGGGCGTGGAGAAGGATGCGGCGGAGGCGGTGCGCTGGTTCCGCATGGCGGCTGAGCAGGGAGAGGAGTCGGCACGGGAAGCGCTGAGGGCTTATCGCGATGTCGGCGAGGGGATGGAGAAGGATCCGGCGGAGGCGGTGAGCCGCTTCCGCCAAGCCGCGGAGCAAGGCGAGGCCGCGGCACAGTGCAATCTCGGGAGCTGTTACCTGAAAGGGGTGGGGGTGAATCGAGATCCGGCGGAGGCCGTGCTCTGGTTCCGCAAGGCTGCCGATCAGGGTCATGCTGAGGCGCAGTGCTATCTCGGCATCTGCCACTTGAACGGCGAGGGCGCGGTGCAGGATGCGGCGGAGGCGGCGCGTTGGTTCCGCAAGGCTGCCGATCAGGGGGATGATGAGGCGCAGTGTCGCCTCGGTCTCTGCTACCTCGACGGTATGGGCGTTGAGAAGGATGCGGCGGAGGCGGCGCACTGGTTCCGCAAGGCCGCCGAACAGGGACATGCTGAGGCGCAGTATGCTCTCGGCGTCCGTTACTATGGCGGCGACGGCGTGATGAAGGATGCGGCGGAGGCCGCGCGCTGGTTCCGCCGGGCTGCTGGTCAGGGACATGCCGAGGCGCAGCACGACCTCGGCATCTGTTACCTCAACGGTGCGGGCGTGGAGAAGGATGAGGCGACGGCGGCGCGCTGGTTCCGCAAGGCGGCCGAGCAAGGTGATGCTGAGTCTCTGCACAATCTCGGGGTCTGTTACCTCGACGGTGTGGGCGTGGAGAAGGATGCGGCAGAGGCCGCCCACTGGTTCCGCAATGCCGCTGAGCTGGGCCATGTCGCGGCGCAGCGCGCCCTTGCTCTCAGTTTGTATTTCGGCAACGGGGTGGAGAAAGATGAGGGAGAGGCGGCGCGCTGGTTCCGCAGGGCGGCCGAGCAAGGTGATGCCGAGTCACAATACAATCTCGGGGTCTGTTACCTGAAAGCCACCGGGGTGGAGAAGGATGAGGCAGAAGCGGCGCGCTGGTTTCGCAAGGCGGCTGAGCAGGGACACAGGGAGGCGCAGCGGTCTCTCGCTTCTTGTTATCAGCTTGGTGAAGGGGTGGAGAAAGATGCGGCTGAGGCGGCGCGCTGGTTCCGCTATGCGGCCGAGCAAGGAGATGCCAACTCTCAGTTCAATCTCGGCGTCTATTACTTGAAGGGCTTCGGAGTGGAGAAGGATGAGGCAGAGGCCGTGCGCTGGTTCCGCAAAGCGGCCGAGCAGGGGGATGCGGTGGCTCAGTGCAATCTTGGCTCCTGTTACCTGGCCGGTTGCGGCATCGACGAGAATGAGGCTGAGGCGATGAAGTGGTTCCGCAAGGCTGCCGAGCAGGGGGATGCGGCGGCCCAGCGCAATCTCGGCGCCTGTTACCTGAGCGCTTGGGGCGTCGACAAGGATGCGGCCGAGGCTGTGAAGTGGTTCCGCAAAGCGGCCGAGCAGGGAGATGCTGCGGCCCAGCGCAATCTCGGCGTCTGTTACCTGAGTGGTTGCGGCATCGGCGAGGATGCGGCTGAGGCGGTGAAGTGGTTCCGCAAGGCTGCTGAGCAGGGGGATGCGGCGGCCCAGCGCAATCTCGGCGTCTGTTACCTGACCGATTTCGGTGTCGGCGAGGATGCAGCTGAGGCGGTGAAGTGGTTCCGCAAGGCTGCGGAGCGGGGGGATGCTGCGGCTCAGCGCCATCTCGGCGCCTGTTACCTGACCGGTTGCGGCGTCGACGAAGATGCGGCCGAGGCAGCGAGGTGGTTCCGCAAAGCTGCCGAGCAAGGGGATGCCGAGTCACAGTACAATCTCGGTGTCTGCTACATGACCGGCAAAGGTGCCGGGAAGGATGAAGCGGAAGCCGCGCGATGGTTCCGAAAAGCGGCTGAACAGGGGAATGCGGAGGCGCAATGCTACCTCGCCTTCTGCTATGTGAACGGTTACGGTGTCGGGAAGGATGCCGCCGAGGCCCGGCGCTGGTTCCGCAAGTCCGCTGAACAGGGGTATTCAGAAGCGCAGCGCAATCTCGGTGCCTGTTACTTGAATGGTTACGGCGTGGAGAAGGATGTGGCTGAAGCGGCACGCTGGACCCGCCTGGCGGCGGAACAGGGAGACGATGTTGCGCAGCGCAATCTCGGTCTCTTGTACCAAGGGGGTACGGGAGTGGCGAAGGATCCTGCCGAAGCCGCGCGATGGTTCCGCAGGGCGGCGGAACAGGGCAATGTTGAGGCGCAGCGCTTGCTCGGGCTCAGCTATCTCACCGGCGAAGGCGTGGCGAAGGACCCCGCTGAGGCCGCGCGGTGGATCCGTCTGTCCGCAGAGAAGGGAGATGCCGCGGCCCAGTACCTTCTCGGGTATTTCTACAGCGAGGGGCTCGGTGTTGAAAAGGATGTCAGCAAAGGCTTCGAGTGGATGAGCAAAGCCGTGGATCAGGGTTTTGTGCCGCCGCAGGAGGGTGCCAAGGGTGCCCTGCCGCAGTTCCCGGGCAAGCTCTGAGGAGGCCCCTTGCTCCGTGAGGTTTCAGCCTTCGGCTCGCTTCGCCCGCGGTGCCCTTCCCCGCGCCGCGGGCGAAGCGTTGCTCCTACCCGGCGTCTTCCGGAGCCCTGAGCCGCCGCGAGTTCCGCTCTCATGGGGAGGCCTCGTCGCAGGCCCGCAGCGGCACGAGGTTCATCTGCACGAGCCGTCTGCGGGTTGGGAGCGAGCTCGGGCCGGGAGTCTCGGCTTGCGCTTGACTTCAGCTCTTCTGTCCCGCTTCCACGCCGATCGAGGGACTGATGCGGCCTGCTGCTGCGGCAGAGGGCGGCTTGGTGGCGTGTTGAGCTTTACATTCGGCGCTCCGGGTGCTATAAAATAATCGCGGGGTGTGCGCGTCTCGGGCGGCTGCCGCTGCTGTGACGGTCTCGGCGGGCGCCGTCCTCTCTCCTCCCTTCTCCGCCGGCTCCTCCATCTTGCCTCATGTCTTCTCTCGACTGGATTCTCATGCTCATCCCGATGCTCGTCGTGCTGGGCTGTGCTCTCTGGGCGCAGCGCTACCAGCGCGGCGTGGCGGACTTTCTGAGCGCGGGGCGCGTGGGCGGGCGCTATGTGATGTCCGTCGCCTCCGAGATGGCCGGCATGGGGCTCATCACGGTTGTGGCGGCGA
The DNA here is from genome assembly GCA_900548895.1 of uncultured Akkermansia sp. GTDB lineage: Bacteria > Verrucomicrobiota > Verrucomicrobiia > Verrucomicrobiales > Akkermansiaceae > Akkermansia > Akkermansia intestinavium. Next base: position 10,831 of record URLZ01000015.1, on the reverse strand, counting down.
CGGAGGCCTATTATCGCTCGGGGCTGGGTTATGCGTTCTGGGAGATGCTCTACCTGCCCGTCGGTTTTGTGCTGGGGCTGACAGGCTTCTGCACCTATCGCTTCCGCGAGACGCGGGCCATGACGATGGGGCAGTTTTTCGAGATGCGCTTCAGCCGCTCGTTCCGTGTGACGGCGGCGGTGATTCAATCGGTCTCGGGCATCATCAACTACGCGATTTTTCCCGCCGTCGGGGCGCGCTTTCTCATCTATTATCTCGATTTGCCGGGCTATGTGGAGCTCGGGGGCTGGGCGCTGCCGAGTTTTCAGCTCGTGATGGCGCTCTTTCTCGGTGCGGCGCTGCTCATCACGCTGCTGGGCGGGCAGGTGACGGTGCTCGTCACGGATTGCGTTCAGGGGCTCTTCAGCTACCCGATGTATCTGCTCATTCTCGCCTTCATTCTCTGGCGCTTTGACTGGGGCACGCAGGTGATGCCCGTTCTCAGCTCGGGGGAGGCGGGGCACAGTCTGCTCAATCCCTTCGAGATCGAGAATCTGCGGGATTTCAACGCCTTTTACGTCTTTGTCGGCATCACGGGGATGTTTCTCGGCCGCCTTTCCTGGGGCGGCACGCAGGGCTTCAACAGCTCGGCGCGCAGCGCTCACGAGGCGCGGATGGGCAATTTGCTCGGCACGTGGCGCGCCCAGTTTTACAAGTGGATGAGTGTCATCCTCGCCATTGCGGCGCTCACCTACCTGCACGGTCGCGATTTCGCCGATGAGGCCCACGAGCTGCGCCGCGAGCTGGCTTCGCGCGTGGCTCACGATGTGGCTCCCGCGCACGCGGGCGAGCTCTGCGCCCGCTTCGCGGCTCTGGCTCCGGCTGCGGAGGCGGGGGATGGGGGGCTTTCCGAGGCGCCGGCCACGGCAGCGCCGACGGCCGCAAAGGGCGCAGCATCCACGGCATCCTCGGTAGCTCCGGTGGCTCAGGTCGCCACCGCGGCCTCGCCGGCCGAGTTGACGGCGGCCTCCGCGCCGGCGGTATTGGTCTCCGAGGGTCTGGCGGCTGCCGAGGCCGGAGCCGCGCCGGACGGCGGCACGTCGTCCGGCGGCAAGGCGGACGTCAAAGGGCCGGGCAACGGTGCGGGGAGCGTGCTGGCGGAGGATCGGCTCGGGGAGGATCCCTTTCTGCGCACGGCCAAGTCGGTGCTCTCGGTGCCGGTCAACGGCGCGGACGGGGCGTCCGACGCGCGCTTGCTGACGGATGAGGGCCGCAGTTTCGCGACGATTTACAGCCAGATGACGGTGTCGGTGGCGCTCAAGCACATGCTGCCGGAGGGGCTGATCGGCATTTTCTGCGCGCTGATGATTTTTCTGTTGATCTCCACCGATACGTCTTACCTGCACTCCTGGGGCAGCATCCTCGTGCAGGATTTCGTGCTGCCGCTCTGCCGCAAGCCGCTGACGCCGCACCAGCAGCTGCTGGCGCTGCGACTGGCCATCGCGGGAGTGGCGGCCTTTGCCTTCATCTTCAGCAGCACCTTTGCTCAGGTGGACTTCATCCTCATGTTTTTCGCGATTACCGGGGCCTTCTGGGCGGGCGCCGGGGCGGTGATTACGCTGGGGCTCTACTGGAGCCGAGGCACGACGCAGGGGGCTTTCGCGGCGCTCATTGCGGGGGCGCTCATCGCGCTCTCGGGTTTTGCGGGGCAGAAGTTCTGGCCGGAGATTTACGGCGCTCTGGCGTCGCTGGGCTGGGTGGAGCCCGTCGGGGCCTTTCTCGATGCCGTCACGTCGTGGTGCTCGCCCTACATTGTCTGGAGGATGAATCCCGAAAAGTTCCCCGTCAATTCGCAGGAGATTCTCTTCATCACCAACGCGCTTTCGCTGCTGGTGTTCGTTCTCGTTTCGCTCAAGACCTGCCGCCGTCCCTTCAATATGGACCGCCTGCTGCACCGCGGGGCTTGGAGCATTGAGGGTGAGGAGGCTGCCGCTGCGGGGGCTTCGCGGGCGGCGGAGGGCTCCCCCTCCGCGGGGGTGGCTCCTCAGGCGGGCGGGGAGGCGACGAGTTTTTCCAAGTCGGGGTCTGCTCTTCAGTCGGAGGTCGGGAGGGGGCATGACGACGGCGACGGCAACAGCAGCGGCGGTGACGTCGGCGCGGCTCGCGGGCGCTTCGGGCGCTTTCTGCGCGAGCGGGTGCTGGGCATTGACGAGCACTTCAGCCGGGGGGATCGCCTCATTGCTTGGGCGGCCTTCCTCTGGTCCTTCGGCTACGTGTTCCTCATCTGTCTGGTCGGGGTTGTTGTCTGGAATCTCATCGCTCCCTGGCCGGAGGAGTGGTGGGGCCTGTATTTCTACATCACGATTTTTCTGGGCACGGCCCTGCTCGGTCTGGTCTTTTCCGTCTGGTTCACCTGGGGCGGGATTCGCGATCTGCGGACGCTCTTCCGCGATTTGAGACTCCGCGCTGATCGCAGCGAGCTGGACAACGGCAGTGTGATCGGCCATGTCTCGGCGGCGGATTGTCTTCGCTTCGCCGAGCGCAGCGGGGAGCATCCCTCAACAGCGCACAGGGAGGGGTCGGGCTCGGCTGCCGGGGATGAGGGCGCGCCAACCGCCGCGTCCGGGCGAGCTCAGGGGAAGAGCTGAGGGGCTCTTCACTCCTTCTCGGTGAGGATGTACGGGAGTCGCGCTTGCAGTGCTGAGGACTCTGTGATATGATGGGCGCGCTTCCGCGCGCTTTCCTTTCCGTTCCCCTGCTCTCCTGCTTCCTGCTCTCCTGCTTTCCGCCGACCACCTCTTTCCCCCGCCCCCTCCCCATGAGCCGCAGTAAAAAGATTCTGGAGCTTCCTGAGCTCGTTACCGGGACTCTGGTGCTGCTCACGCTGCTTTTCGAGCTGTGCTTTGTGCCGCTGGATGCCGAGAGCATCAAGGCGCACGCATACATCAATCTCACGCATGTGCTGCTGGCTCTCTGTGTCTGGGTGCAGTGCGGAATGCTCACGGCTCAGGTGATTCGCTGCGCGATGGACAGGCAGTGGCCGGATCGCTCAAGCCGTATTCAGTGGGTGATCAGTCTGGCCTGCAGCGTCACGATGGCGGGCACGCTCTTCATGTTCATCCCGCCGCAGTTCTGCTGGCTGAGCATGCTGCTGAGTCTCGTCAGCGGGCTGATTTCGCTGGTTGGTCTGGGGGCCTACCTGCGCGATCGCTTCACGAAGCCGACGAACCAGCGCCGCAATTCCTGGTCTTCGGCGCTGGTCTTCTTCTGCTCGATGCTGGGGCTCTCGCTCATCAGTGCGCTGATTCTGATGTCGCCGGGCGCCTGCGTGCAGCCGGTGAGCTTCATCGATGCCTTCTTCATGTGTGCCTCGGCGGCTTCGAACACGGGGCTGACGACGGTCAATATCGCAGAGAATTTCACGTGGCTGGGGCGCACGGTGCTGCTCATTGATATGGAGATCGGGGCGATGGGCATCATGACTTTCACGTACTTTGTGCTGCTCATGGTCGGGCGACGCTTGGCGACGCGCGACAGCATCGCGGTGTCGTCCATCATGGATCACGATGAGGTGCGCACGGTTCCCGCGCTCATTCGCACCGTCATCATCGCGACGCTGCTCATCGAGCTGGCGGGTGCTATCGGTCTCTATTTCGCCTGGCAGGGCAACCCGGCGGTGCCGCAGGATCCGGCGCGCCTCATGGGGTTTGCGCTGTTTCACTCGGTGTCGACCTTCTGTAACTCGGGGCTGACGCTCTTCCCGGATAACTTCGCGACGCCGGAGATACGCTACGCTTACGGGGCGCAAGCTGTGTTGCTGCTCATGGCTTTCGCGGGTACGCTGGGCTTCGGTGTCTATCTGGAGGGCATTACGCGTCTGAGACGCCGCCTTGCGCGCCGACACAATCCTCTTCGCTGGAGCACTCACGCTTGGTTCGTCACCCGCATTACGCTCATCATCACGGTGGCGGGTACGATCGCGCTGGCGCTGCTGGGCATCTTTGAACCGAATCAGGAGACGCACAGTGTGGCGGAGAATTGCTGGGAGGCGCTTTGGAATTGCGTCGGCCGCTCTACGGGTAACAACCGCTGTGATCTGGCCGACTTCGGGCCGGTCTATAAGATCACGATGATTATTCTCATGTTCATCGGCGGCAATCCGGCCGGAACGGGCGGCGGTATTTTTGCACCGGTCTTTGCAATCGGTGTGCTGGAGGTTTGCCGCGTGCTGCGCGGCGAGCGAGATCTCATTCTTCACAACCGCTGCATTGCCCGCCCGACGGTGGATAAGGCTATGGCGACCATGGTGCTGGGCTTCCTCTGGGTGACGGGAGGCACGATGGCGCTCATGCTGCTGGAGCCGCGGTTTGCCGCTGCGCCCTACGGCTTTCTGGATACAACTTTCCTTGTGACCAGCGCTTTCGGCACCTCAGGCTACTCTTACTTTGATATCTCGGATTTCTCTGCCGTTTCCAAGATTTTTCTGTCCGTCACCATGATTTTCGGCCGCCTCGGCATGTTTACCACCATGCTGCTCTTCATCAAGCCGAGAGATCCCTCCCCGATTCGCTATCCTGAAACCAAACTTCCCCTTACCTGATTATGAAATTCGTCATCATCGGCTGCGGTCAGTTCGGCCGCATTCTGGCTATCAACCTCGCCCGCCGTGGCTACGAGGTTACCGTGCTCGACAAGTCCTCGACAGTCATCTCTGAGATTCAGGATGAGGTGACCTGCGCGCTCATAGGCGATGCCGCAGATCGCCGCGTACTGGAGCGCATGGAGCTCGTCGGCAATGATATTCACGTGATTGTGGCCGTCGGCGAGGATTACGCGCGGGATATTTTCATCGCGGCCCAGCTCAAGGAGATGGGGGTGCGGCATCTCTATGTGCGCTACATCAACGAGCTTCAGGGCAAGATTCTCGAGCAGATCGGCATCAAGGATCTCTTCCGCGTCGAGCGCGTCGCCGCCGAGCAGATGGCTTCGTCCTTCGTGCACGAGGGGCTCATTCAGCTGCACAAGATCGACGCGCAGCATGATCTCGGCTACATCCGCCTGCCTGAGGCCTGGATCGGCAAGCGTCTGTGCGACGTGGAGCTACGCTCGAAGTTCCGCCTCAATCTCATTACGGTGCGGCGCGGCAGCGCGTCGGACGACGATACGGAGGATGTGCTGGATAGCTCTGACCAGCCGGTCATCGGCACGCCCGAGCCGAGCATGACCTTCGTCAAGGGCGATGTGCTCGTGCTCTTCGGCAAGGAGAGCGATCTGAAGATTTTTGCCGACGCCTTCAGCTCCTGATAACCTCCTGAGTTCGCATTCCTGCCCCTGCGCCGCGAGCCGCTATCCCCCGATACCGGGCCGTTCCCCCCGATTTTCTCCCGATTCCGAACAGTTGCCGATTCCGACCTGCTTTTTTCACCAACGCCGGTCCGCTTCCCTTCCTTCCCCATTCTGTATGACTTCACCCACCACCACTCCCGATCAGCCCCGCGTTATTCTCCCGGAAAAGCGTTACGCGGGCTACATTTTTGACCTCGACGGCACGCTCGTGGACAGCATGGCCACGCATTACCGCGCCTGGCGCTGGGCGCTGCGCGAGAGCGGGGCTCCGCACGAGGCCTTTCTGTGGGATGAGTTCATCGCCCACGGCGGCATGGCGGCTCCGGACATTGTCGAGGATCTCAACGCGCGCTACGGTTTGCACATGGATGCGCAGCTCACGGCGACGCGCAAGCGCGAGCGCTACGATTTTCTGCTGCAAACGGAGCAATTGCCCGTCATTCCCGAAACCGTCAGCTTGGTGCGTCGCCTCTGTGCCGAGGGGATTCCGCACGCCATCGGCACCGGCAGCGTGCCGGCCGGGGCGCTCGCAACCATACGATCGGCGGGCATTGAAGATCTCTTTGAGATTGTGGTGACGCCCGATGACGTCGGCCCGGGCCGCGGCAAGCCTCAGCCGGATATCTTTCTGCTCTGCGCGCAGCGCATGGGCGTTCGCCCCGAGGACTGCGTCGTCTTCGAGGATGCGGATCCCGGAATCCGTGCAGCGCAGGCCGGCGGCATGGACTACGTGCGCGTCGGCCCGGCGACGCGCGTCGAGGAGTGAGCTCTGAAAGGGGCCATTTCTTGCGACATAAAGCTCGCCAAAGCCCCATAATTCCCCCTCATTCTTCATTTCTGTATCATTTTTACGACATTTATCTTGACTTCAGCGCCTCGCCGCCCTACACTGACCTCGTCCGGCGGCCCAAGGCATCGCCGGTGAGTCTCAAGCAGCCCCAACCTATGATGCAGGCGACGAGGCGGAGCGTCGCCTCCTCCTGACAGTCTGCCGCTCTCTCCGGGCGCGTGCGCCTCCCGCCTTCCGCGAGGGCGCCCGCGCCCCTCGTGGGGGGGCGGAAACACGCCGCCCCTTGACTCCGGCGTGCCGCAAAGGCTCGTGCCCTCCGTAGCCGCATTGCCGGACGCCCGGCGAGCCATATCCCTGCGGTGGAAGCCGTGAGGCCGCCTCTGAGTGCCGAACACGGCCGGATTTGGCGTTGACACCCCCCGCCGCAGCTGCTAGGATGGCGTCGTGGCCCGGCCACTCACAGACATTGTTGCCAAGTCCCCTGCCTTCGCCGGGGAGCTGGTGCGCTTGTCCGAGGGGAAGACGCGGCAGGAGCCGCTCGTGTTTGATCGCTGCTGCGCCGCGGCCCACTCCTTCGTGGCAGCTCTGGTGGCTCATCAGGCGGTCGAGGAGCGCAAACGCGAGCCGGATGCAGAGCCGCGCCGCATCTGGGTCATTGCCGATGCCCTTCCGGCTCAGGAGCGCGTCGCCGCCGAGCTCCCCCTCTGGCACGCGCCCGAGAGTGTGCTCGTGCCCGAGCAGGAGGTTCATATCAACAACGGCATCAGCGATCCGGACCTCGCCGCGGAGCGCCTCGATGCCCTTCGCAGCATCTCCGGGGCGCCGCAGGACACGCAGATCGTCGTTGTCACGGCGGCCGGCCTCCACCAGACCGCGCCGGACTTCGAGGGGGACGAGCAGGATGCGCTCTGCCTGCAACTCGGCGAGGAGCACGCGCCGGAATCCCTGACCGAGCGCCTCACGGCCCACGGTTTCGAACGCGTCGATCAGGTGACGGCGCGCGGGCAGTGGAGCCTGCGCGGCGGCATTCTCGATGTTTTCCCACTGCAAACACCTTGGCCCCTGCGCATCGAGTTTTTCGGCGACGAGGTGGAGAGCATCCGCGCCTTCGACGTCGACTCCCAGCTCTCCTTCCGCAAGCTGGAGCGCGCCGAGCTCGTCATCGACGAGCCTCCGGCGGAGCGCCCGTTGCACGAGTGGATCCGCCCGCAGGACTGGGTCGTGAGCCTGCCCGGCAGCGGATTTCCGGGCGATGTCCTGCTCTTTGAGACGCCGCCGGATGCGGTGGTAGACGCAGGGGCCGGGACCGACACGCTGGGGGTGGTCGACGCGCAGAGCAGCCGCAGCAACAACACGGCCTTCTTCGGCAGCCCGCTGGGCAGTTTCGAGACCGGCGACTTCGTGATGCAGGAGACGCGCCGCGCCATGGCGCGACAGACGCTTCTGGAATGGCGGCGCCGCAAGTGGCGCGTCGTCATGTATTTCCCGCACGAGGGCGAAAAAAGCCGCTTTGAAGAGATCTGCGGCGCCGATGAAGCGTGGAGTGCCGTGCAGAGCCGGGACGGCGACCTGCCCTTCGGCTTCACCGTGCCGGGCGCCGGCCTCGCCGTGCTCTCGGCCGCGGAGATCTTCGGACGCTACAGCTCGCCGCGCACCCGCCGCCAGAACGAGCGCGACGAGAGGCTGCGCCGCGAGCGGGCTCAGGCTCCCCTCCGCGAGATCGAGCCTGGGGATCTCGTCATCCACGCCTCGCATGGCCTCGGGCGCTTCGAGGGCATCATCCGCGACAAACAAAGCGGGGAGGAGGAGCTGCACATCCGCTACGCCGGCGATGTGCTGCTGCGCGTTCCGCTCACCCAAAGCCACCTCATCTCCAAATACGTCGGCCTCGGGGCCAAGACGCCGGAGCTCAGCAAGCTGGGCGATGCGCGCTGGAAGCGCGCCTGCCGAGCGGCCGAACAGGCCATTGCCGACTACGCCGCCCAGCTGCTCGAGATTCAGGCCGAGCGCGAGAGCAAGCCGGGCTACGCGCACCCGCCCGACTCCTCCTGGATGTGGCAGTTCGAGTCCAGCTTCCCCTACCGCGAAACGCCGGATCAGCTGCGCGCCATCCGCCAGACCAAGGCGGACATGGAAGCACCCCGCCCGATGGATCGCCTCATCTGCGGCGACGTCGGCTTCGGCAAGACGGAGGTGGCCATCCGCGCCGCCTTCAAGTGCGTCACCGGCGGCAAGCAGGCCGCCATTCTGGCGCCGACGACGGTGCTGGCGGATCAGCACTGGCGCACCTTCCGCTCGCGCATGAGCGAGTATCCCATCCGCATCGAGCTGCTCAGCCGCTTCACGCCGCCGAAGAAGGCCGCCGCCATCATTGAGGGACTCAAAACCGGCGAGGTGGACCTCGTCATCGGCACGCACCGACTCATCTCCAAGGACGTGAGCTTCAAAAACCTCGGGCTCGTCGTCATCGACGAAGAGCAGCGCTTCGGCGTCCGCCACAAGGAGCAGTTCAAGCGCAACTTCCGCATGGTCGACATGCTGACGCTCTCGGCCACCCCCATTCCGCGCACGCTCTATGTCGCCCTCATGGGCGCGCGAGACATGAGCACTATCGAGACGGCGCCCCTCAACCGTCTCCCGGTTCAGACGGCCGTCTGCCCCTACAACGAGGAGCTCATCGCGCGCGCCATCGAGCGCGAGCTGGATCGCGGCGGCCAGGTCTTCTTTCTGCACAACCGCGTGCAGAGCATCGAGCGCATGCGCGCCGAGCTGCAGCGCCTCGTGCCCCGCGCTCGCATCGTCGTGGGGCACGGGCAGATGGACAAGCGCGATCTGGAGCTCGTCATGCGCGACTTCATCGACGGCAAGGCCGACATCCTGCTGGCGACCTCCATCATTGAGAGCGGCATCGACATTCCGAACGCCAACACCATCATCATCGACCGGGCTGACCGCTTCGGCCTCGCGGACCTCTACCAGCTGCGCGGGCGCGTCGGCCGCGGCGGGCACCGCGCCTACGCCTACCTGCTGCTGCCGCGCGAAGCGCTCTGCACGGGCGATGCCCGCAAGCGCGTCGCCGCCATCCGCCAGTACACCGAGCTGGGCAGCGGCTTCAAAATCGCCATGCGCGATCTCGAAATCCGCGGCGCTGGCAACCTGCTGGGCACCCAGCAGAGCGGACACATCGCCGCCATCGGCTTCGAGCTCTACTGCCAGCTGCTGCGCCAGTCCGTCGAGCGCCTGCGCGGTCAGGCGCCCGCCATTCGCGCCGACGCCGTCGTCAAGGCCGACTTTCTGAGCCTCAGCGAAGCGGCGCTGAGCACGCGGGCGGATGCCGACAAGCTCATCGGCGCCTATCTGCCGGAGGCCTACGTGGAGTCGACGCGCACGCGCATGAGCTGCTACAGCGAGCTGGCCAAGGCCTGCACGCTGGAGGAGACCGACGAGCTGGCCCGCCGCTGGAGCGATCGCTTCGGCCCCCTTCCCCGGGCCGCCGAGCATCTGCTCACCGTGCATCGCATCCGCCTCGTCGCCTCGCAGCACAACATCTCCATGGTTGAAATCAGCGGACAGAAACTCCTGCTCACCCGCAACAAGCAGTACATCCTCGAAAACAACAAGTTCCCGCGCCTGAGCAAAGTCAAACCCGAGGACAAACTCAGCGAAACCCTGCACCTGCTCCGCCACCTCTGATCCCCTCCCCCCCCCCAGCGAGGCGAAGCGCGTTCGGAAGCTGACCACGCCGCGCGGCAAGTGGGCGTAGATGCGGGACCAAGCGCATCCGCCGCCGCTGCTCCGGCAAGCAGCCCGCAGACAGCCCGAATTGCCGCTGCACCCCGTTCCGCTGCCCCTCGATTTTCGCCACATCTCGATTTCCCCGTCAACCAGCTCCAACCGTGACACCCCCTTGTCCCCCAACCCCCACCCGGCCCATCACCGAGCCCATCGCCCTGCGCCCCCTCGAACCCGGCGATGCCGCCACGATCGAACACCTCTTCAATGACTCGGGCGTCTACCGCTACATGGCCGCCGCCATGCCCGTTCCCTACACGCAGCAGGATGCGCTGGACTTCATCCAAGCCTGCCGCGAGGGAAAGCGCCTTGAATGGGGCATCACCGTCGACGGCCAACTCGCCGGCTGCATCGGCAGCACCCTGCCGGAACGGGACGAGAAGGGCATCCCCACGGCCCTCACGGGATACTGGATCGGGCGTGCGTTCTGGCACCGCGGCGTCATGACCCGCGCCCTGCATCTCTTCCTTCAAGCCGTCGCCGAGCACCTGCCTGAGGACGGGCGCGTGCAGGCCAAAGTCTTCGCGCCGCACGTCGTCTCGCAGCGCATCCTACTGCACGCCGGATTCACCCAAGAGCCGGGCTTTGAGCTCAAACCCATGCGCGACGGCCTGCCGCACGTCACCTTCGTCTACAACCTCCCGGCCTCCCGGCTCCGCGAGGAAACTTTCGGCAAAGAAGCCCCGTAACCCGCCTTCCGAGCCCGCGCCGTGACAAACTTTTGGCGAAGCCCGCGCAATAGCCATTTGACACGGGCGGGCATTCGGTGTAGCATCTGCCCCAAGGGAGACCCGCACGTCTTCCGCAATAGCCTACAAGCACCATGAAAACCATCATTATTTCTGCCGCCCTTGCCGCTTCCCTCGCCTACGCTCAGGAAGCCGCGACGCCCGCTCCCGCCCCGGCCCCCGCCCCGGCTCCCGC
>URLZ01000014.1 GCA_900548895.1 uncultured Akkermansia sp. | reverse complement strand
GAGGGGGGGGGGTATCAGTGCCGCGCGAGGGCCGAGATGATGCCGTGGATGAAGGGGGCGCTCTTGCTGCCGCTGTACTCGTGGGCGAGGGAGGTGGCTTCGGCGACGACGATGGGGACGTTGAGGCCGCGCACGGTCATTTCGTAGAGGGCGATGTAGAGGATGCAGCGGTCGATGACGTCGAGGCGCTCCGTGGTGTAGTGCAGGAGGACGGGGGCGATTTTTTCGTCGAAGCGCTCGCGGTGTTTGAGGACGCTGCGTGCGTAGTCTTCGGCCTGCTTGGGCAGTTCGCGGAGCTGCTCGGCGGCGGTGGCGAAGGCGGCGTACTGGGCGTCGCCGGCGAGGGTGGCGGGGTCGCGCAGGCGGCAGCAGGTTTCGAGCAGGGGGAGCTGGCGGCGAAGGGCGGTGCCGACGGGGTCGAGGACGCGGCGGTAGTCGGGGCGGTCGCTGAGCTGGGTTTGCAGGCTGTCGGCCATCTGGCTGAGGGTGGCGGCGAGCGTAAGGCAGTCGCCGCAGCAGAGGGCAAGCTGTTCGGTGCCGTCGCGGCGCTTGTCGCCAAGGCTGAAGCGGAGGGCTTTCAGGGCGGCGTCAAAGGCGAGGGCGCGGCTGAGGTAGCCTTCGAGTTCTTCGCGCAGGGGGGCGGCGGTGAGGTCGCCGCGCAGGGTGCCGATGGCGTCGGTGATGCGCTGCTCAAGCAGGCGCATGAGGTCGCCGTTCTGCCGGGTGGCGTGGAGGATGGATTTGGCAAGGGCTTTGCGATAGCGGTCACGCTCGGTCTCCAGGGCGAGCTCCCAGTGGGTGGCGTAGTCGAAGGTGTCAGGGCTCTCGCCGTGCTCTGTGAGGGCGTAGATGAGGCCGAGGGCGGTTTTGCGTACGGTGACCGGTGATATCATGTCGATGCGGGAGGGGGCTGAAGGGGGGGGATGGGATGGCGGCGGGCGAAGGAGAGGCGGGCGGGGCAAGCGAGCGCGGGCGCCTCAGTCATCCTGCCCTGCGGCTTGCGCTTGGCCTCAGTGGGCTTGGGTGGGGCGCGGGGTGCGCGGCGTGGCGGTGGCGATGAGGTCCATCATGGCGGCTGCGGCTCGTGCGGCTTCTCGCCCGCGGTTGAGGGAGGAAGCGATGCAGCGGGCGAAGGCTTGCTGCTCGTCGTTGAGGAGGAGGACTTCGTGGATGACGGGCACCATGGTTTCGCAGCCGATGGCCATGAGTTGGTTGGTGATGCTGCTGCCGATGAGGTCGGCGTGGGCGGTGCTGCCGCGCAGGATGACGCCCAGAGCGATAACGGCATCGGGGCGCAGTTCCTCAGCCATGCCGGGGGCACAGATGGAGCGCTTGACCATCAGGGGGACTTCGAAGGCGCCGGGCACGCGGTGCACGGTGACGCGCACGGCGGGGGCGATGGCTTCGAGCTCGTCGATGCAGTTTTGAAGAAGGGCATCGGTGTAGGTCTCGTTGTAGGTGGCGCAGACGATGGTAACGCGCCCCTTGCCGAGGTGCAGATGCTGGCGCTGGGGGAGTTCTGTGGACATGGCAGGGCTGCCTGGACGGCGGCGCTAATCTAGCACGTCGCCGTTTTTTCGTCAAGAGCAAAACAAGAGGCGCCGGAGGGGCGCTCCGGCGGGGGACGGGACGCGAGCCCGGCGCGTTTTTCCGTCAACGCGCGCGGACTCGCTGCGATTCCGTGTGAGGGGAGCCCCCGACCATGCACCCATCCGCCGCGGCGGCAGCGCCGCGATGAACGGCGATGAACGGCGCGGCGGCGGATTGCTCAGCGGCGGGAGGAGGCCATGCGCCGCGTCCGGCTGCTCCGGCTGTAGCTGCGGCGCTTGGCTCGCTTGACGGGTCTGTAGCCGGTGCCTTTGGGCAGGGAGGCAACGACGCGGTCGGGGATTTTGATGCTGCTGACGCTGGCGTCTTTCTCGGCGGCGAGGTAGGTGCCCAGCGAGCAGCTTTCAATGGCGACGGGGGTGCCGCGCTCGACGCGGTTGAAGAGGTCGATGACGTCGCGGCTGCGCATGCGGATGCAGCCGTAGGAGGCCGGGCGGCCGATCTTGCGCTCCTCGGGGGTGCCGTGGATGTAGATGCGACGGCGGTGGGTGTTGCCGTTGAAGTTTTCGAGGCCGGAGAGCTGAATGACGCGGGTGACGACGGGGTCGCGCCCGGCGGCGTCGATGTCGACGACTTCTCCGGTGGGCCGGCAGCGCTTGAAGACCATGCCGACGGGCTGGCCGTCGCCGACTTTGTTGCTCACGGCGTGGACGCCGAGCGGGGTGCGGTTGCTGCCGTTGCGAGAGCCGATGCCGAATTTGGAGGTGCTGATGTCGTAGGATTTGACGACTTTGCCTTCCTTGAAGATGGAGAGCTTCTGATCGCCGAGGGTGACGGCCACGCCGTTGCGGACAACGGCGCGGGGTTCGCGCTCACAGACGTGGTAGACGTTGCCGGGGGTGCCGGAGACGCAGCAGGACGTCAGTCCGCAGAGGGGGGTGAGGAGGCAGGCGAGAAGGCTGAGTTTGATGTGGCGGATGCGCGACGTGCACGAGTGCTCCATGGCGATTCCGAGTGATTGCGGGGTGATTCGTTATCGGTCGACAGGCTCGGGCGGGCTGCTCGCTCAGGCGGCGGTGGATTTCTGCGCGGCTCGGCGCTGGCGCATGCCGTCAAAGAGGCGGGCAAAGGACGACAGGCTGGTGTAGAAGAAGCCGAGGAAGGGCATCATGAGCAGCGCGTTGATGTAGTTGCCGTAGATGAGGTTCACGGCCTCGGTGCAGGCGAAGAAGAGGCCGAAGAGCAGCTCCAGCACGGGCACGAGCACGGATTTGATGGCTTTGTAGCCCTTGGCGCGCTTTTCGACGGAGAGCTTGCCCTCCTGCGATTCGCCGAACTTCGGGGTGCGCACGAACTCGCTCTGGCGGCCGAAGACGGCTTCGAGCACGGCTTTGGCGTTGTTGACGGCCATGCCGACGCCGAGGGCCAGCAGGGGGATGAGCAGCGGGAAGACCATCCACCAGCGCTTCGGGCGCACGACCACTTCGGCGGTAACGTAGAACATGCAGACGGTCACGGTGGCGGTGAAGAAGAGGATGGCGGTGAGCAGCATCATGCGCGGGGTGGTCCAGGCCCAGTCGCCCGTGGGGGCGACGGCGCCGACACAGATGGGCACGAGCAGGATGCAGAGCAGGATGAGGGCGAGGTAGGAGTAGTTGCAGGTGAGGTGCGTGGTGGCCTCCATCTTGGCCTTGAAGGGGGCCTTGGAGCGCCAGATGTCGAAGAGCATCTTCTGGCAGACCTGGATGCAGCCCTTCGTCCAGCGGTGCTGCTGGGCCTTGAAGCCGTCCATATCCTCGGGCAGCTCGGCGGGGGTGACGTAGTCGTTGAGGTAGACGAAGTGCCAGCCCTTCATCTGGGCGCGGTAGGAGAGGTCCATGTCCTCGGTGATGGTGTCGTGCTCCCAGCCGCCGGCATCGGTGATGGCGCACTTGCGCCACACGCCGGCGGTGCCGTTGAAGGTGAAGAAGCGGCCGGAGCGGTTGCGGACGGTCTGCTCGAGGGCGAAGTGGCCGTCGAGGAAGATGGACTGAAGGCGCGTGAGGAGGTTGTGGTTGCGGTTGATGTGGCCCCAGCGCGTCTGGACAAGCGCGACGTTCGGGTCGGTGAAGTAGGGCATGACGACCTTGAGGATATCCGGCTCAGGGCGGAAGTCGGCGTCGAGGATGAGCAGGAACTCACCCTTGGCGACGGCGTCGGCGGCCTCGAGGGCGCCGGCCTTGAAGCCGGTGCGGTCGGTGCGGTGCAGGCAGCAGATGTCAAAGCCCTGCCGGCGGTAGTGCTCGGTGAGCTCCATGCAGAGGTCGTAGGTGTCGTCCGTCGAGTCATCGAGGATCTGGATTTCGAGCTTATCCTTCGGATAGTCGATGGCGGTTACTTTCTCGAGAAGGCCGCGCAGCACGAACTTCTCGTTGAAGAGGGGGAGCTGGATGGTGACCACGGGCAGCTCCTTCCACTGGCCGGCCGGCTTCGGTACATCCTTGCGGTGAACGATGTAGAGCACCACCATCATGAGCCGGTGCAGGCCGTAGCCCGACAGGCCGATCATGACGAGGAAGTAGATGACGAGCCAGATGAAGTTGAACCAGTATGCCATGTTCGTTAGGGAGTTTTTTGTTCTCGCAGCCTCAGTGTCAAACGCGGGGATCCGCAGGGAAATTGTGTCAGCCCGCACTATGAGCTTGACTTGCGGCGATGGTAATGTATCCTTTTGACTGAGTCAAGGCTAAAAGTCATTTTTCAACCCATTTTTATATGATAAAGCTGCATTTTTTCCTCCGTGCCGGTTTGTCGGGTTCTCTGGCGCTGGCTTCGCTCTCATGGGCTGACGAGTTGAATCCTGATGATATTATCACGGAGCCGCTTGAGGATATTTCCCCCGTTCTGCCGCCTCAGGATGAGAATCGCCGCCCGGGCGAGGTGCCGGCGATGTTCCGCGACGACGCGATGCTGGATGATTCTCATTCGAATCAGGAGTTGGGTATCAATGTGTATACAGCGCCGTCGATCAGCAAGATTTTTGCTCAACTCGATGATCTGCCGCCGATTCCGGAGGAGTATGTGCTGCGCCGCCGCCCGGAGAAGTTGTCGACGGATGCGGGCTCGCTGGCGATGGAGATGGGCTTTTTGCTCGCCGACGGTTTTATCGCGGTGCGCAGCGGTCATATGAATGACATCAAGCCGATTGCTCTCGACTTGACGCGCTACGGCAAGGCGATGGGTGTGGGTGAGAAGATGAGCTCACATTCGGCGAGTCTGCTGGAGAATGCGGAGAAGGGGAATCTGGAGAAGTTCAAGCAGATTCTCTCGGCCACGCAGTCGGATGTGAATGCCGAGTTGACGGAGCTGCGCGATCCGGATCTGGCGCACCTCATTGCGCTGGGCGGTTGGGTGCGCGCGCTGAATGCGGCGACAGCGGCGATCGGGGCTCGCTTCGATGCGCGCCAGGCAGCGGTGATTTTTTACCCGGATGCGCCGGAGTATTTCTGCGAGATTCTCGAGGGGCTCAGCCCGGTGACGGCGAAGCGCATCAAGGTGGCGGAGCTGCGCGCGGAGCTGACGAAGCTGGCGGAGCAGATGCGGCTGCAGACCGATGAGGTGCCGACGGCGGAGCGCGTCGCGGCGATTCACGAGACGGCGGCGCGCATTGCGACTCTTTCGGTGGGCCCGGGTTATGAGCACTGAGACGGCGACGGCTCTTCCGCAGCGCGACTGGGTCAAGATGCACTTGGCGCTCTCGGCGCTGATGCTCAGCCGCGGGGCGCGCCCGCTCTACCGCGTGCTGTTCCGCGTGGCGCTGCTCAATGACAGCGATGTGGGGGTGCGCCTGCTGGGCCGCAAGTGGGTGCTGCGCGACCGCAGCGGCACGACGCGCGTGATTGAAGCGCAGCAGGTGTTCAATCAGCGCCCGGTGCTGACGCCGGGCAGTGCGTTCAGCTTCGGCGGCTGTCACGAGTTCGAGCAGCCGCCGACGGGGATGGAGCTGCGCCTCTTCGGCACGGATCAGGCGGACGGGCTCTTCATGACGCCGCCGCTGGTGTTCAGCCGGCGCTGCTTTGAGATGCGCCGCCGCTGAGGCAACGCCGATCTGCGTTTACAGCCCGCGTATACCGTCCGCGCCGCCGATCACTCCGGCGGCTCTTTAGCCTTGCACTCGCGGCGGCTCCGTAGTAAGCTTTCCGCCGTACGCGTTTTTTCTCTCTGCCATGCTGATTGCTCCCTCCATGCTCGCCTGTGACTTCCGCCGCATCGGGGATGAGGCTGTTCGCGCGCTGAATGCCGGCGCGGACTGGCTGCATCTCGATGTGATGGACGGCTCCTTCGTCGACAACATTTCCTTCGGGCCTGATGTTTGTGCGGCCATTCGCGCGGCGGTGCCGGCGGATGCCTTTCTGGATGCGCATCTGATGATCGATGCGCCGGATCACTATCTGCCGCGCTTTGTCAAGGCGGGGATGAATATGATTACCGTGCACGTCGAGCGCGAGGGCGCGGTGGATTTGCACGCGACGCTGGCGGCGATTCGCGCGGCGGGCGTGCAGGCCGGGCTGGCGCTGAATCCGGCGACGCCGGTCGAGCGCGTGCTGCCCTATCTGGCGGAGCTGGACATGGTGCTGGTGATGAGCGTGGTGCCGGGCTTCGGCGGCCAGAGTTTCATGTCGGACGTGCTCAACAAGGTGCGCGTGCTGGCGGAGCGCCGGCGTACCGGGGGCCTCAGCTTTCTGCTGCAGATGGACGGAGGTATCGGCCCGGCGCAGGCGCCGCTCTGCCGCGAGGCGGGGGCGGACTGTCTGGTGGCCGGTTCTTCGACCTTCCGCGCGCCCGACATGGCGGAGGCGATTCGCTCGATGAAGTGAGGCTGAGCCTCTCGCGGAGCGCCGCCGATTCCCGTTTCACCTCATCCGTTTTCACCTCTTCCCCTCCTCTCACTCCCTTCCCCTGCCCCGCTATGGACAAAGGAATGCAAAGTCTGCTCAATGTGCTGCTCAGCGTGCTGGTGCCGGTGCTGATTCTGGAGCACTGCTCCTCGCACGGCCCGGGCCTGCTGGATCTGGGCCCCTACCTCGCCATGGCCATCGCGCTGGCCTTTCCCATCGGCGTTGGTCTCTGGAGTTTCATCAAGCTGCACAAGGTGGATCCCGTCACCTTTTTCGGCCTGCTGGGCACGGTGCTGACGGGCGTGGTGACCTTTTACGCGACGCAGGGGGAGGCGGCGGCGCTGCGGCCGGACACGCCCTGGTGGTATGCGGCGAAGGAGGCGTTGATTCCGCTGCTGCTCGGCGGCATTATGCTGGTTTCAACGAAGAGCGAGACCTCGATGCTGCGCGCCTTTGTGTATTCGGATGCGCTCTTCGATATTCCCCGCATTGAGAAGCGCATTGAGGAGCGCGGCTGCTCGGCCGAGTACGAGTGCGTGCTCTGGCGCTCCAGTCTGATGACGGCGGGGTCGCTCTTTGTCTCAGCGGCGGCCAATTTCGCGCTGGCGCTGTATTTCCTGCTGCCGGTGCTCGCGGAGACGCCGGAGCAGCAGCCGGTGGCCTACAATCACGCGGTGGGCAGCATGACGTGGTGCGGCTATCTCGTGATCGGTCTGCCGCTGATGGTGACGCTGCTGGCGGTGATTCGCTACCTGATGAAGCGTCTCAGCGCGCTGACGGGGCTGGAGGATGTGACGCTGCCCCGCTGATGCGGCCGATGCGGCCACGCTGATTTCCGCCCGGCGCCCGGCCGCCCGGCTGTCGGCGGACGCGGCGGATTGACCACCCTTGCGGCCCACACAAGAGGCTGAACGCCCCGATGCGGCGACCTGCAACGCGCCCGCACGGTGATACTCGAAACAGGAACGTGGCCAGCGTGTCGTATCTCAAGCGGGACATAAGCCGCCGAAAGGGGGCGGCGGTTCCGCTCGACCAACAGGCCTCGGCGATCTCGTCCGGGGCCGGAGCGCGGACAGTGGGGGAAGGAGCCGCGAGGTCAGAGGCCCGAGCGGCGGGCGGCGTGGTGCCCCCCCATCGGAGGCCGTCCGTTGACTAACTATCCCGACCGCCGGGCGCCTCGCGAGGGGAGAAGGAGCCTCCTCCAACTCCCTTCCCTGCCGTCCGGCGAAGGTTCAGCGGGCTGTGTTATCCCCATCCCTCAATTGAGGGGACTGCGCCTTCGGGTAGAGGCTGCGACGCCCGATGGAGTGATACTCAAAGCCGGCGTGCAGCACGTTTTCGGCGTGGAGGATGTTGCGCCCGTCGAAGATGATGGGCAGGCGCATCATCTCGCGCACCTTGCCGAAGTTGGCCAGTGCAAATTCGCGCCATTCCGTGGCGACGATGAGGGTCTCGGCCCCGCGCGTGCACTCGTAGAGGTCATCGCAGATGGTGACGGGGTAGCCCTTGAGGGCGGCCGCCCCGGTCTCTCGGGCCTTGGGGTCGTAGGCCGTGACGCTGGCGCCTTCGTCGCAGAG
This sequence comes from uncultured Akkermansia sp., assembly GCA_900548895.1. Classification (GTDB taxonomy): domain Bacteria; phylum Verrucomicrobiota; class Verrucomicrobiia; order Verrucomicrobiales; family Akkermansiaceae; genus Akkermansia; species Akkermansia intestinavium. Next base: position 47,510 of record URLZ01000014.1, on the reverse strand, counting down.
GGCCTTGATGATTTTGACGGAGACGGATTCGCGCACGTCGTCGGTGTTTTGCTTGAAGGCGATGCCCCAGACGGCGATGCGCTTGTTGCGCAGCACCCAGAGTTTTTCGCGAATGCGGGCGAGCAGGCGGGGCACCTGCTGTTCGTTGATGGCCTCGACTTCGCGCAGGATGTTCATGGGCTCGCCCAACTGTTCGGAGACGTTGATGAAGCCTTTAACGTCCTTCGGGAAACAGGAGCCACCGTAGCCGAGGCCGGCACTGAGGAAGTGCGGCGAGATGCGCTTGTCCATCCCGATGCCGCGCGCGACCTGCGTGACGTCGGCGCCGGCTTTCTCGCAGACGGCGGCGACGGCGTTGATGTAGGAGATCTTGAGGGCCAGAAAGGAGTTGGCGGCGTGCTTGATGAGCTCGGCGGAGGGGACGTCAACCTCGACGATGGGTGCGTTGAAGGGCTGATAGACGCGCTTCATCATGTCCATGGCGCGCTGCGAGTCCGCGCCGATGACGATGCGGTCGGGGTGCAGCAGGTCGTTGACGGCGGAGCCTTCACGCAGGAATTCGGGGTTGGAGACGACGTCGACGTCGACATCGCCGGAGGCGTAGCGCCGGATGACCTGCGCAACCTTGCTGCCCGTGCTGACGGGGACGGTGGATTTGTCGACGACGATGCGGTAGCCGTATTCCGGGCGCAGGGAGACGGCGATCTCCTGCGACACGGCTTCGATGTAGGAGAGGTCGACGGAGCCGTCCTCCTGCGGGGGCGTCGGCACGGCGATGAAGATGATTTCGGAGTCCGCAACGGCGCGCGGCAGGTCGGTGCTGAAGCTGAGGCGGCCGGCGGAGACGTTCGAGGCGACCAGGCCCTCGAGCTCGGGCTCGTAGATGGGCACGCGCCCGCCGGTGAGGGCGTCGACTTTGCGCACGTCGTTATCCACGCAGATGACTGTATGCCCGACCTCCGCGAAGCAGGTTCCGGTGGTGAGCCCCACATAGCCCGTTCCAATAATGGCAAGTTTCATAAGCCTCGGGTCGATTATACTCGCCGGCGCTCGCCGGGTCAAGTTCATTTCCCCTGCCGGATGCGTGAATAAAAGCGGGGCCGGGAGTTCTGCTCCCGGCCCCGGCCTTCATCGTCTGTGTTAGATGTTCCGTTCAACGGGTTTGCCGCACGGGGGCTGCCCTCATTCGGTGGAGGCAGCCCTCGCGGGAGGCGCATGGCCTCAGGATGCCCCGCCGGCCTGAGGCTTTTCATCCTTAGCCGGCTCCGTCGCGGGCAGCAGCCCCTGAAGCTGGAGCAGGGCGTCGGGGTTCGGGTCGCGGCCCATGAAGTCGCGGTAGAGCTCGGCGGCGGGCTTGGAGTCGCCCTTGGAGAGGATGGCGCTGCGGTAGTCCGCGCCGGTCTTTTCGTTCATGAGCCCCTCGTTGCGGAAGCGAGAGAAGGCATCGGCCGCGAGCACTTCGGCCCACTTATAGCTGTAGTAGCCGGCGGCGTAGCCCCCGTTGACGCAGTGGGTGAGGGAGCGCATGATGGAGGGCGAGGGCACGGTCTGCGGCAGGCGCCAGGGGTCGAGCAGTTCGTTGGTGGCGGCGTCAAGATCCTTGCCGCGGAACTTCTCATTGTAGTGCATGTGCATCTCCAGATCGAGCTTGGCGATGCAGAGCTGCCCCATGTTCTCGCTGGCGGGCATGAAATAGCGCACCTGCTGCATCTTGCGGACGAGATCCTGCGGAATGGGTTCGCCGGTCTTGTAGTGGAAGGCGTACGAGGCGAGTCCCTCGGGCTCCCAGGTCCAGTTTTCATTGAGCTGGCTGGGCAGCTCGACGAAGTCCCAGGCGACGGAGGTGCCCATGTGGCAGCGCAGCTCGGTGTCGCCGAGCATCACGTGCATCATGTGGCCGAACTCATGGAAGAGGGTCTCGACATCGGTGTGCGAGTAGAGGGCGATGCCGTCTTCATTCGGCGGGGTCAGGTTGGCGCAGATCGTGGCCAGATGCGGGTCGTGCGGCTTGCCGTCGCGGGCGGGGTCGCCGTAGACGAGGCCGTTGACCCAAGCGCCGCCGCGCTTGGATTCGCGCGGGTAGAGGTCCATGTAGAAGGAGCCGAGATGGGCCTTCGTCTTGTTGTCGTAGACTTCGAAGAGGCGCACGCCGGGGTACCAGACTTCGCGGCTGCCCATCGGGCAGCTTTCACCGGGCTTGAGGCAGACGGTGGGCACTTCCTTGATGGTGATGCCGTAGAGGTGCTGGTAGATGGAGAACATGCCGCGGATGACGTTGTTGCTCTCCTGATAGGGGCGCAGTTCCTCCTTGTCGAAGTCATAGAGCTTGTGGGCCAACTGATCCATGTAGTAACGGCGATCCCAGGGGGCCATGCGGTCGGACTTTTTGCCGGTCCTTTCGGCGGCAAAGGCGAGCAGCTCGGCGTTCTCCTTGTCGAAGGCGGGCTTGACGCTCTGCATCATGCCGTCGATGAAGGAGAGGGCGTGGTCGCCGCTCTCCACCATGCGGCGGGCGGTCGTCAGGTCGGCGAAGGTGTCAAAGCCCAGCAGCTCGGCGAGCTCGCGGCGCAGCTCCATCACGCGGGCGACGATCGGTGCGTTGTCCCAGCGGCCGGCGCCGATGGAGGCGTTGCCCTCCCAGCAGGCCTTGCGCGTGGCTTCGACGTCGCAGGACTGCATCACGGGGCCGTAGCTGGCGTAGTCCATGGTGATGAGCCACTGCGGGTGCTCGGCGTCGCCGCGCCCCGCGGCCTCGGCGGCCTTGCGGGCGTTCTCCATCCAGTGCTCGGGCATGCCGGCCAGCTGGCGGCGATCGGTGATGAAGAGCTTCCAGTCCTTCGTCGAGTCCAGCACATTTTTGCCGAAGCGATCCGTCAGCTCCGAGAGCTCGCGGAGGATTTCGGTGCGGCGCGCTTTCTGATCGGCGGAGAGGTCGGCGCCGTTGTCGCGGAAGGAGTCGACGATTTGCTGCACGTAGCGCTGCTTCTCAGGGGAGAGCGTCTTGATCCAGGGCTGCTGCGAGGCGCTCTTGATGACGCTCCAGAGGCGCTCGTTGGCGGTGATGGAGCCGGTGTATTCGGTGTAGACCGGCAGCACGCTTTCCTTGGCGGCGCGGAAGGCGGGTGAGTCCATCACGGAGCAGAGGTGGAAGAAGTAGCTGAGGGCGCGATCGAGCTCGCGATCGACGTTTTCAAAGGCGCCGAAGACGTTCTCGTAGGTGGCCTGCTCGGGCTTGACCGATGCGATGACGTCGAGGCGCTTGCGCGCCATCTCCACCGCCAGCAACACGTCCTTGGCGCCCTGCTCGGCCGTCAGCTTTGACCACTGCGGGTAGTGGCTGCCCTCCAGAAAGGGGTGGTTTTTGACCTCTGCGGCAGTCAGCGCTGCCCCGACTTCGGCGGCCTGCAGAGGGCTGGGCAGTGCCCCCGCCAGACAGCAGGCCATGGCAATCAGTAGTGTACGTTTTGACATAAAATGAAGAAGGGAAACGGGCTCGCACGGGAGCTGTCGTAAAGAGTACGTCGCTTCGGCGCCATTTCTTTCATAAAAAATGAGCCATCGGCAAAATAACTAACACATTGTCTCGCCGCGAGTCTTCCGCAGGCCCCTTGCCGACAGCGGCACGAGCTCTTCGACAGGGGGTGTGCTCTCCGGCAGGAAGCCTTCTCTCCGGCTGGGGGAAGGGCCCCTCGACGGCAGCAGGTTGCCTCTCGCCGTCGGGGCGAGGGAGGCCGAGCCGAATGCCGCCCTCTGCGGGCAAAAACAGGCGCACTCCGCGCTTGACAAGCGCCGTGCGGACTGTACAATCGGGGCGTTATGGCGAACTTCCCGCAGCGTCACCCCCTGGCTGCTCTGCTTCTGCTGCTGGCGCTTCTTCCGGCGCTCATCGGCGGCTCGCTGACGCACACCTGCGGGTGCCGGGGGCTGGTGTATGTGGGTGGTTGCGCCTGCTACGCTGAGGAGGACGCGGCAACACGGGCCGATAACGCGCTGGGCACATCAGAGGGAGCTTGCATGGGAGAGCTCGCGGGCGCTCGGACGTCCTCCTGCTCCTGCACGGCCTCAGCGCCTGACAGCCGAGACTCGGACACTTCGGCCCCCGATTCACCTTTCCCCGGCTCTTCTCTCTGCTCTTCCCTCGGCTCTTTGACTGCGCCCGGCGCTCCGTCGGATGCCTCATCGAGCCACGGCGCGGAGGGCTTTGGGCTCTCCGATCACCACGGCCACAGCTGCGATTCTCTGGCGCTGGAGATGGAGCATCCGTCTCTGCTGCGTGATTTGCCGTCGCCGCCGGTTGCGGCCCTTTCGTCGGAGCCGGCTCTGCCCCTGAACTACTCGCTGGCGGCGCTGAAGGAGCCCTTGGTTCAGCAGCCTCCCTGCCCCCGAACAGCGGGTGCCGACTTGGTGCTGCCGCTGCTCCTTTGATGAAAACGCCCCGCTCCGAGACGGAGGTTCGTCCGCGGCGGGGCAGGGCTTCTGCGTAGCCGGCGGGTCTTTTTCCGCAAGTGCGGCAGGCTAGCCTGCGGTGCGGTGTTCGTTGCATTCGTCTGCGTTCATCTGCGACTTCGTCCCTCTCGGCGGCAGCGGCCGGCAGCCTGCCGGAACGGACCTGCCCGCGGAGGGTTCCCCGAAGCGGCGGCTGACCGAGGCGGGGGCTGCCCAAGTGAGGCCGAAACGCCAACCGCTCCTCCCCGCCCCTCCCTCCCGCCCTCGATTCCGGCTCCGGCATGTTATTTTCCTCCGTTGACGGGTTGCCTTGCCCCTCTCCGCCTGTTAATTCCGTTGTCCCCCGTTTACTCTGAACTGTATTCTCTCATTCAGCCTGATTTTCACCTCTTCACCCCCACCACGACTTCATCATGAACTTACGCCCCATGGGAGCCCTGCTGCTTCTCGGCTTGCTGCCCTCCTGCGCCGTCTACGAGCCCAAGCCCATTGACCTGCGCCGGGATACGGCAGAATGGCTCACCGTATCACAGCAACTCTGCCGCCGATCCGCCGCCCTGAGCCCGGAGGATCTGCACCGCATCGGCCTCTTGCTCAATCCCGATCTGAACAAGGCACGCCTCACCCTCGCCCGCTCGTCCCGCGTCTCGGAAGAGGCCGGGCGCTGGGAAGACCCGAGCCTCTCCGCCGACGCAGTGCGCGTTCTCAAGGAGAACATCACCAACGGCGGCATCGGCCCGAAACTCACTTTGCCCGTCACCGGGCTGCCTGCTCTCGCCAAGCGCATAGCCGCCCACTACAATGAGGCGGACTACTGGAAGCTGCGCACGGCCGAGCGCGACTTCCTCAGCAAGCTCGACGCACTGCGCTTCGACATCATGATTGCCCACAGTAAGCTGGAGCTCATGAACGCACGCCTCCGGCAGCTGGAGGAGGAGAAGGCGAGCATCGCCCGCCTTCAGGAGCTCGGCGAGGTTGAGTTTGCCGACCTGCAGGTGGCCAGCCAACGCCTCTTCGACACGATCAAAGAGCAGCAGGAGCTCGCGGATGAGCACCTGAGCCTGCACCGCGAGCTCATCGCTCTGCTCGGTCTGCACCCGGCCGTGGGGGATACGGAGCTGGCGGGGTCGTTGCCCGACGGCGTGCCGGCTCTCGTGAGCGCCCCGGGTGAGGAGAGCCTGCTGCGCGCGCCGGAGCTGCGGGCGCTGATGGCCGATTACGCGGCAAGTGAGGACGAGTTGCGCCGCGAGATCCGCAGACAGTACCCCGAAATCACGCTCGGCCCCACGTGGGAACGCGAAGAGGGGAACAACAAAATCGGCTTCGGGGTGGATCTGAGCCTGCCGCTCTGGAACCGCAACCGCGAGGCCATTGCGACAGCGGACGCCGATCGCGCGCTGCGCGGCCACGAGCTTGTCTCTCAGTGGCGCAGCCTGGTGAACAATACCGCCACGCTGAGCGAGCGCCAGAAGCTGGCCCGCCGCCACTGCCTCTCCGAAGCGGAGCGCCTCCGCAGCCTTCAGGAAAACGGCACCCGGCAGGAGCAGCTCTACGCTCTCGGGGAAAGCACCCTGCCCGCCCTCGCCGAAGCCCGGCACGAAATCTACCAGCGACGCATCAACTACCTGGACTGCCTCGGCATCCTCCTCAACCTTCAAACACAACTCCGATACCTCAACCCTGACTTTCAAGCATGAAATCTTCCCTCCTTCTCAGCCTGACCACCGCTCTGATCGCCTGGCCGATGAGCCAAGCCGCCGAGCCCTCACCTGAAGCCGCCGCGGCTCAGCCCCACGTCCACAAAGCCGGCGAGCCTTGCCCGGCTGATCACGACCACGTCCACAAAGCCGGCGAGCCCTGCACGGCCGATCACGACCACGTCCACAAGGACGGCGAGCCCTGCACGGCCGATCACGGTCACGTCCACAAGGACGGCGAGCCCTGCACGGCCGATCACGACCACGTCCACAAGGACGGCGAGCCCTGCACGGCCGGCGGCGAGGCCGTCGTCGTCTCGGTGGATCCGCACTCGCGCCACGTTTTGAACTTGCAGGTGGAGGAGGTGCCCGAGGGCAGCCGCCCGCTCGTGCACAGTCTCTACGGCTATCTGACAACGCCGGATCACGCCCTCTCGACCTACGCCATGCCCTGCGCCGGGCGCATCAGTCTGGAGGTCAAGTCCGCCCAGGCCGTCCGCAAGGGCGATGTGCTCTACACGGTGGATTCTCCCGGACTCTACGAGCAGATTGCCGCGGTTGACACGGCTGAGGCGGGTCGGGATCGCTGCCGCGAGGAGCTCGGCGCCATGCAGGAACGACTCGAGGGTCTGCGGAGTGCGGGCGCGCGCAACAGCGATCTGGAGGAGCAGCTGCGCTTCAAGCAGGCCGAGATGCGCCAGTTGGAGCGCGACCTGAGCACGGCTCAGCTGCGTCTCAAGGCCCAGCTCGGCGGCGGTGAGCTCGTCAAGCAGCCGGATGGCAGCTGCCGCCTGCTGGTTCGCGCTCTGCACGACGGCTCGGTGCGCAACGTCGGCGTCTCACAGGGCAGCTGGGGCGAGCAGGGGGCGCCCGTCATCACGATGAGCAATCCGGCGGCGATGGAGATCGCCGGCACGCTCTACGCCGGCAACATGCCGCAGTTCACCTCCGTGCGCGCCATCATGCCCGTCGGCCGCGAGAACCGCGCGCTCACGGGAAGCTGGCGCCTCGCCGAGCAGGTGGATTCGGAGAAGCTCACGCGCGCGCTCTATTTCACGCCCGATGCGCTGCCGCAGGGCGCGCGCGCCGGTCAGCTCTGCCGCCTCGATCTCTACGATGAGAGCGCGGAGTCCGACGGCAGCATCGCCGTGCCCGACACGGCTATCGTGCGCGTCGGGCTCGATGACGTGGTGTTCGCCGAGGTGGGCGAGGGCCGCTACGCCATGCTCAAGGTACACGCAGGCACGAGCCGCCGCGGCATGACGCCCGTCAAGGGGCTCATGCCCGGGCAGCGCATCGTTGTCAAGGGAGGCTACGAGCTCAAATACATCCTGCCCGGCGAGGGGCAGAAGAAGGCGGCCGGGCACTTCCACGCCGACGGCAAGTTCCACGAGGGCGAAGATCACTGACGCATTTGACAAGCGACCATGAATGCACTTCTCAGTTTCTGCCTGCGCAACCGCATCACCGTCCTCATCATCACGGCAGCACTCACTCTGCTGAGTCTCTTTGTTGTCACGCAGCTGCCGGTGGATGTTTTCCCCGAGCTCAAGGTGCCGCGTGTGACGATTCAGACGGAGGCGGGCGGCCTCTCAGCCGAGGAGGTTGAGCAGTATGTCTCCATCCCGATTCAGTCGGCGATGAGCGGCACCACGGGGGTGGAGCGCGTCAGCTCGTCCTCCGGCGCCGGTCTCTCCTTTGTCTGGGTCGACTTCGATTGGGACACGGATATTTATCTCGCACGCCAGATTGTCTCCGAGCGTCTGGCAACGGTGCGCTCGTCTCTGCCGGCGGAGGTCGAGTGCGAGCTGGCGCCCATCGTGTCCGTCACGGGTGAGATCATGCTCATCGCGATCACGGGCAGCGAGCAGACGGACCCGCTGGACATGCGCCGCATCGCCGAGTTTGAACTGCGCAACCGCCTGATGTCGATTCCCGGCGTGGGGCAGGTCACGGTGCTGGGCGGTCGCATGCCCGAGTATCAGGTGCTCTACGACCCGGAGAAGATGCGTCAGGCGGGCATCACGCTGACGGATCTGAAGGCGACGGTCGAGGCGTCGCAGAGCAGCATTCCGGCGGGCTATCTCGAGGATGTCGCCGGGCAGGAGCTGCCGGTGCGGCAGGCGTCGCGCGCGGCCTCGCCGGAGCACCTCAAGCGCACGCTGGTGCCGGGTCACGCCAGCGGGGTGCTGCGTCTGGAGGATGTCGCCGACGTGCGCATCGACGGCGCGCCGCGCCGCGGCAATGCGGGCTTCATGGGGAAGCCGGCCGTGATTCTCTCCGTGCAGAAGGTGCCGGGGGCCAACACCAAGGAGCTCACCGAGCGTGTGGATGAGGCGGTGGCGGAGTTCGCCCGCAGCCGCCTGCCTGCCGATATGAAGCTGCATGCGGACGCCTATCGCCAGGCGGACTTCATTGATCTGTCGCTGGAGAACGGCAAGGAGACGCTCTACATTGCGGGTGTCGTCGTCATGCTCGTGATTGTGCTCACGCTGCTCAACCTGCGCACGGCCATCATCACGCTCATCAGCATGCCGCTCTCGGTGCTGCTGGGCATGGCCTGCTTCCCGATCTTCGGGCTGGCCATCAACATCATGACGCTGGGCGGTCTCGCCGTGGCCGTCGGCGACGTGGTGGACAACGCCATCATCTTCGTGGAGAATGCGTGGCGCAGCCTCAGCCGCAACGCGGCTCTGCCGCCCGAGAAGCGCCGCTCGCGCTTCCGCGTCCTGATGGATGCGAGGGGAGAAATCGTCAGCTCCATCAGCTTCTCCTCGATCATCATTCTGCTGGTCTTTGCACCGCTGCTCTTCCTCAGCGGTCTGGAGGGGCAGTTTTATCGGCCGCTGGGCATCTCGTACATGCTGGCGCTGGCGGCGTCTCTGCTCGTCGCCATCACGATTGTGCCCGTGCTCTGCATGATGTGGTTCAAGGCGGGCAAGCAGGCGAGTGCGGGCGGAGATTCGGCCTCGGCGCGCTTCATCAAGCGGATCTACACGCCCGTGCTCAATTTCTGCCTGCGCTTCCCCAAGACGGTGTTCGGCACGCTGCTGGCCATCACGGCGGGGGCTCTGTGGCTCGGCTCAACCTTCGGCACGAGCTTCCTGCCGCCCTTCAATGAGGACTGCTACACGGTCTTCGTGAACACGGTGCCGGGCACTTCGCTCGCGGAGACGGAGCGTATCTCGCAGCAGGTCATGTGCGAGTTGCAGAAAATTGACGGTGTGAAGAGCGTCGCACAGCGCACCGGCCGCGCCGAGAATGATGAGCACGCCGAGCCCGTCAGCGCCTCCGAGCTGCTCGTGCGCGTGGATCTCAACAAGGACCAGCGCCGCCTGCGCGAGCAGATCAACGCCATTCTGCACGGCATCCCCGGCACGAGCGGCATGATCGGCTTCCCGCTCGCGCACCGCATCAGCAACGCGCTCTCGGGCTCGAACTCGGAAATCGCCATCAACATCTACGGGCGCGAGTTGCCGCAGATTCGCGCGGCGGCCAAAAAGGCCGCGGAGATTCTCGCCGGGCTGCCGGAGGTGGCTGACGCGCGGGCGAACCGCGAGGTCATGGTGGACACGGTCTGTGTCGACTACGATCGCGAGGCGCTGGCGGCCTGCGGGCTGACGGTGGCGGAGGCCTCGGAGCAGGTCTCCGCGGCGCTCAACGGTCTGAAGGCGGGCGAGGTGATCCGCAACCTCGACCACTGGAACATCGTGCTGCGCCTCGATCCCGAGCTGCGCACCAGCGTCGATGACGTGCGCCGCCTGCAGCTCGTGGCCCCGGGCGGTCGCATCATGCCGCTGGAGGACGTTGCGCAGATCTACCGCACGGAGGTGACGAACCTCATTCTGCGCGACAACACGATGCGCAAGGCGATGATCTCCTGCAACCCCTCGCCGGATTCAAACCTCGGCGATCTCGCCGCCGCCTGCCGCGAGAAGCTCGACCCCGCCATGAACGCGATGGGCTGCACGGTGGACTACGCCGGAACGATCAAGAGCCGCGAAGAGGCCGGCACGCGTCTCTATGTGCTCGGCAGTGTGGTCTGCGTGCTCATCGTGCTGCTGCTGGCGACGTCGCTGGGCAGCGTACGGCGCGCACTCATCACGCTCATCAACATCCCGCTCTGCCTCGTGGGCGGCATTCTCGCCATCTTCCTCACCTCAGGCGACACGCTGCGCTCTCTGGCCGAGGGGCACTACATCGCGCCCATTCTCTCGGTGAGCTCGATTGTCGGCTTTGTGACGGTCATCGGCTTCGCCATCCGCTCGGGCCTCATTCTGCTCAACCGCTACCGCAGCCTTGAGGCTCGCGGCATGAGTGCCGAGGAGGCGATCCGCGCGGGCTCGACCGAGCGCGTCATCCCGATCATCATGACGTCGCTGACGACGATTCTCGGTCTGCTGCCCCTGGTCTGGGCGAAGGATCAGCCGGGCGGTGAGCTGCTGGCGCCGCTGGCCATCGTGCAGTTCGGCGGCCTCGTCAGCGCTACGGTGCTCAACCTGCTGGTGATGCCCGCCACGGCGAAGATCTTCGCGCGCTGGATCAGCACCCACGAGCGCCGCGAGGATTGACGGCGCACGCAGCCTGTCCCCGGGCCCCCGGGGGCAGGCCGTTGCCCGGCATTCCTCCTGCCAATATCCCCCTTCTGCCCGTCATTCTCCCCTGCCCGCAATCCTCTCCTGCCCGGCATCCCCCGACCCGGCCCCGACTCCTTCCCCCTCCCATCCCGTTACCTCACCCTCATCGGCCCGCCCCCCCGGCTTCGCAGCGGTGCACGCCGCGCTCTCCCCAGCCCCGGGCCTCTCTTTTCCCGGCCTCGCCGCAGCCCCCGGCACGGGTCCTTTTCCCCAAGAGCAACACCCCATCACGCCACCACTCATGAAGCTGGACGATCCTCAGTATGAAGAGCTCATCCGCGCTCGCTACAACCGCGCCTGCATCGGCCTCTTTCTCGCCGGGCTGGCCGCCCTGCTCGTCAGCTGGCGTCTCGACGTCGCCGAAATGATGGGCAGCGCTGTCTTCGTGCTCCTCATCCTCTACCGCATGAGCAAGCCGTGGATTCACCACCGCTTTTTCCCGTGGACGCCCGAGGAGAAAGTCTCTTTCTGGATGCTCCTCATCGGCGTTATGCTGCTCTACATCCTGCTCTTTCTCTGCGCGCGCCACCGCTACCTCGAGGCGCAGGAGCAAGGCCTGCGCGGCGACCAAGCGCCGCCCGCCCAGTACCTGCCCGCCTCGCGCCTTCCCTCCTCCCACATGCCGGAATCCCTGCGCCCCGGTGCGGTTCGCATCCCCGCCCCCCCGCCGGCCCCGGCCATGCCGAGGCCCGTCCGCTTTTAAGGCCCGTCCGCCTTAAGTCAGAGCGCGGATGAGGCTTCCGCCCCGGGCTGCACGAGCTCCATCAGCTCGGCCGGGCTCATGTGCAGCAGCAGCTTCTCGAGCCCGCCGGCCAGCAGCGCGTCGGCCATCGCTGATTTGCGCGCAAGCATGCGGTGGATATTCGACTCAATCGTCCCGAGGCAAATCATCGGGTGCACCACCACCGGCAGGCGCTGGCCGATGCGGTACGCGCGATCGCTCGCCTGATTCTCCACGGCCGGATTCCACCAGCGGTCAAAGTGAATCACGTGGCTGGCGCGCGTCAGCGTCAGGCCCGTGCCCGCCGCCTTGAGCGAGAGCACGAAGAAGCGCGGCCCGCCCTCGTGCTGAAAGCGGCGCACGAGCTCCTGGCGCTCCTCGATCGGCGTGCCGCCGTGCAGGCAGAGCCCGGGCCCGCCGAAAATCCCCGCGAGAAAGTCGTGCAGCGGCTCCATCATCCGGCGATACTGCGTGAACACCAGGCAGCAGGCGCCGGACGCCGCCACCTGCTCGGCCAGCTTGCCCAGGCGCTGCATCTTGCCGCTGCGCGCCGGGTCGTAAAACTGCTCGCCCAGATACTGCGCGGGGTGGTTGCAAATCTGCTTCAGACAGCCGAGCACCGGCAGCAGCAGGCGCAGGCGCACCGACGGATCCGGCTCCTGAATCACCGCCTGCAGCCGCTGCACCTCGTGCGCATAGAGCGCCGCCTGCTCCTGCGTCAGGAAGCAGTAGGCCGGCTGCTCCGTCTTCGGCGGCAGCTCGGGCAACAGGGCCGGGTCCGACTTGAGGCGCCGCAGCATGAAGGGGCGCACCAGGCGGCGCAACGGCGTGTAGTCCGTCCCCATCTCGCGCAGCATCGCGCGAAACTCCGTCTCACTGCCCAGCAACCCGGGGTTGAGGAACTCGAAGAGGCTGCGCAGTTCGCCGAGATGATTTTCGACGGGCGTGCCCGTCAGCGCCGCGCGCCGCGGTGCGCGCAGGCGGCGCACCGCCCGGGCGCGAGCCGAATCCGCATTCTTGATCGCCTGCGCCTCGTCGAGCACCAGAGCCGGCAGAGACAGCCCCGCCAGCAGCTCCAGGCGCGACACCATCCCGTAGGTCGTCAGCGCCACATCCCCGCGCCGCAGCAGGCGCGCCGGATCCGCGCGCAGCAGCTCGCGATCCGCCGCATTCAACGCATAGGGGTGCAGCGTCAGCACCCGCAGCTGCGGCGCGAAGCGCGCCAGCTCCTCCTGCCAGTTGCGCAGCAGAGACGCCGGAGCCACCACCAGCGCCGCCCCCTGCGACAGCGCCCCCGCGCGCTTGAGATGCAGCAGCCAGGCCGTCACCTGAAGCGTCTTGCCCAGCCCCATATCGTCCGCCAGACAGGCGCCGAAGCCGGGCTCCGTCACATTGAGCAAAAAGCGCACCCCGTCGAGCTGGTAGGGGCGCAGGAGCCTCGCCAGCTCCGGCGGCAAATCGGGCTCCACCTCGCCGAAGCGCAGACGCGAAAGCGCGAGTGACAGCCGCGCCCCCGCCGACAAGCGCACCCCCTCCTCCACCGGCGGCAGATCCGGCAGCGCCTCGCGGCGGTGCCCCAGCAGGTAGCGCAGCCCCGTCAGCAGCGGGATGCCGCCCGCCGCCATCCGCGACGCCGAGCGCCAGCAATCCAGCAAGCCCTGCAAGCGCGCGCGATCCAGCCGCACCCACTCCCCGCGGAAGCGCACCAAGCCATCGCCCAGTGCCAGCAACTCCGCCAGCTCCTCCTCCGTCAGAAAGCGATCGCCCAGCGCCACCTGCGGCACGAAATGCAGCAGCGCATTCACATTGATCGACGGCGCCCCGTCGGGCTTCGCCCCCGCCGCCGAGCCGTCCGGCATCACCTCCAGCTGCACCTCCAACTGAGCCTTCGGCGGGCGAGACTTCCAGAGATTCACCATGTGCACCTCCACCCCCAGCGCCTCCGCCGCCGGCAGAGCCTCAAGAAAGGCGTAGGCCTCGCGCGGCGACCAGGCGCAGGGGCGATACACCGCGCGCGACTCGATCAGCTCGCGCCAGAATCCCCCCTGCTGAGCCAGACAGCGCAACGGCCGCAGCAGAGTGAGCAAACCCTCGCGATCATTCGCGCAGAGCTGCGCCGCCATCCCCAGCGGCGCGTGGCGCGGCTTGCCGTCGGCCCCCACCTTGTGAACAAAGGTCGCCAGAAAGGCAAAGGGATGGCTCGGCGCATCGTCCCCCGCATTCTCCGCCAGATGAAAACACAGCAGGCCCAGCTGCTGCCAACCCTCGCCGAGGCGGCTCAGCCACAGCTCCGGCGAACAGTACTCGCGGCGGCAGAGCTCCGCCAGCGCCCCCGGCAGAGACGCGAACCACCCGCGCAGATCCGACACCGACGGCGCGGCCCCCTCCACCGGCGGCATCGCGTCCAGCCAGCGCACCGCCTCCTGCGGCGCCGGAACGCAGATCTCCGCCGCCTCCTGCGGCAAGGCCCCGCGGCGCAGCGCCAGCAAATAGCGCACCATCACCTCGCGCGTCCGCTCCGCCAGCCAAGCCAGCACGGGCGCCGACCCCGCGGGCACCCCGAAGCGCAGCAGATCCAGCATCCCCATCCCCGGCGAAGCAGAGAAAGCCCGCTCCAGGCGCGGAAGCCCCCCCGCCGGCAGCACCCGCAGGCAGCCCCCCTGCGACACACTGAGAGATAGCAGCATCGCCGCCATTGTAGCCCCCCGCCGCCCGAGCCGCAAGCCGAAACTCCGACGCACCCGGCCCTGCCCCGCCCCTCGCCCTCAACCGTCCCCTCGGAGCTTTCACCTGAACCCATCTCCCGGAAACTCCCGTCAAAACTCTTCACTTTTTACAAAACGCAAAAACAAACATCTTTCGTTTTTGCAAAAACTCAAGACAGGACTTCACTTTTTGCTTCACTTTTTACGTTTTGATGGGCGTTTTGTGCACGTGGCGCCCCTAATGGCCCACGTTTCAGCAGCCCCCGACCTCTCACACAGAGTAAAAGTCAAGAGGAGTAGCTCTTCCTATTTTGTGCAACGATGGCTCAAAAACTCTATCTAAGTCCCCATGCTGCCCTTCGCATCCTGTGCATTTGATTTTTTCGCGAAAAAGTCAACAAACGCATCCACACCATCTTACTTTTTCACTTTACCTTTTCTCTTTTTTGTGTAATATCAGGAAAAACACAAGACGGCATGACTGAAGAAGAACTGCGAAAACTCCTAGACACCGTACAGAGGCGGGGATGTGAAGGCCAAACCCTCGAAATCAAAGCCGCCCATGAAGGCTGCCCAGAAAAACTCTACGACAGTATCTCAGCCTTCGCAAACCAAGACGAAGGCGGCACCCTTCTCTTCGGACTCGACGAAGGAAAGGGCTTCGCCAAAGTCGGAGTCTACGACCCACAAAGCCTTCAGAAAAAAGTCAAAGAGCAGTGCGATCAAATGAGCCCGACCGTCAACCCCGTCTTCACCGTCTATGACGAAGACGGCAAAACCTTCGTCTCAGCCGAGATCGCACCGATCGAACTCACTGAGCGTCCCTGTTTCAAAAAAACTGTCGGCCGCATGCGCGGCTCCTTCAAGCGTGTTGGAGAAGCAGACATGCCCATGACGGAATATGAAGTGTATAGCTACGAGGCTTTCAGAACACGCTTCCGCGACGATCTGCGCGAGGCCGAGCACAACTCCCTGCAACTTCTCAATCAGGAAATGCTGGGAGATTATCTGAACCGCTGGCGGCGACAACGACCGAACCTCGCCCTGATGAGTGAAACCCAGCTGTACGAAATGAGCAACATCACCCGAGATGGCAAAGTCACCCTCGCCGCCGTCCTGCTCTTCGGCCTCTACCCTCAATGCGATTATCCGCAGTTCTGCATCGCGGCAACAAGCGTCCCCGGAACAAGCATGGGACAAACCGACGGCTCCGGCAATCGATTCACCAACAGCAAGAGCATCGAAGGCACTCTGCCGGAAATGCTCGAAGAAGCCCTCGCCTACATCGAGAACAACACCAAAACAACCACACGCATTGACCCCAAAAGCGGCGAGAGAACCGACGTGACCGAATACCCGATGGACGCTGTCCGCGAAATCATCCTCAATTCACTCATTCACCGCGACTACAGCATCCACTCAGAGGGCAAGCCCATCAGCCTCACCATCTACAGCGACAGGCTTGAAGTCATTAACTCAGGGGGCATTTACGGGCGCCTCTCCGTCGATCAACTCGGCACAAACGCACAACCCGACGCGCGCAACCCATTTCTCGTCAGAGCCATGGAAATTCTCGGAAAAACAGAGAACCGAGGATCCGGCATCCCCACCATCCGACGAGCCATGGCCGAGCGCGGCCTGCCGCCGCCCGACTTCGAAAACACACTCGCCAGCTTCAAAGTCACCCTCCGCCACGCGAACACGAAGACAGATACGCAACCCTCAGATCGCAACGCGTCCGGCGAGACCGATGACAAGGGACTGCTCGCTTTCTGCCGCAGCCCGCGCACCCGCGCCGAAATCATCAAATACCTCGGCATCAGCTCCGCACAGTACGCTCTGAGGCGCTATCTGGATCCGCTCATCGCTGCAGGAGTCATCCGCCTCACCATCCCCGACAAACCGCGCAGCCACAGCCAACGCTACGTCACGGTCAATCCGCATCCCTGATACAGCCGGCAGACACCGAGCATTCTCCGCAGCGAGGTAGAGTCCGCGCTGTACGAGCCGTATCCCCCAAGATCGCCCCTCCCGCCGCGCTCAGCGCAGGTAATGCGTGCGCGGACGCGTCTCCGCCACATCGAAACAGCGCAGCGAGCGCTCCACCGGCTCCTTCACCAGATCGATCAGGCGAACCGCCCCCGTCGGGCAGGCCTGCTCACAGGCCGCCTGCGGCGCGCCGCCGTTGATCTTCGCGGCATTGATGCGCTGCACGCAGTAGCTGCACTTCTCCATCACCCCGCGCGAGCGCACCGTCACCTCGGGATTGGCCGGGCGGCCCTGCTCGCGCATCGCCTCGCGCGCATAATCGTGAAAATTGAAACGGCGCGCCTCATAGGGACAGGCCGCCGCGCAATAGCGCGTCCCCCAGCAGCGCGGATACACCATCGCACTGAGCCCCGCAGCCGTGTGCACCGTCGCATTCACCGGGCACACCGCCTCGCAGGGCGCCTGCTCGCACTGGCGGCAGGCCCAGGGAACAAACATCGAGCGGCGCCCCTGCGCATCGAGATACGTATCCACGCGCAGCCACTGCAAATCGCGACCGCGGCGCAACTCCTCCGCCCCCACCGTCGGCACATTGTTCTCCGCCCGGCAAGCCAGCAGACAAGCCTGACAGCCCACGCAAGCCGAGAGATCCACCCGCATCCCCCACTGCGGCGAAGCCCCCTTCACCCGCTCGCGCTCGTGCATCGCCAGCGCCTCATCCGGCAGCATCGCCCGCAGCGCGCGTCGGGGCCAGGCGTCCGCCGCCTTCCCCTCCACCTGCTGCCAAGCCATCCCCGCGCGCAGACCCGGCAACAGAGGCAGCAGGACCGCCCCGGCACCCGGATACACCGCCGCCGGCAGCAGGCGCCCGCCCACCCGCACGGCCCGCGGACGCGAAAACCACGCCGCCGCAGCCTCAGCATCCGCTGAAGCCCCCGCCGGAGCCCCGTCCACCGAAGCCGCCGGCAGCCAGACCACCGGCTCGCCGGCCACACCGCTGAGCGCGTCCTCCGTCTCGCGCAACCAGGCATTGTGGGCAAAGCGGCCATCCGCAAAAAAGGGATGCAGATACAGCCCCGCCTTCTCAGAGCGCGGCAGCACGCGCGGGCGCGGCGCCGCCCCGGGCAGCATCCCGTGGCGCAGAGCCGCCTCCACATTCGGCACCAGAGCCTCGAGCCGAGCGCGCGCGGGCGACGAACCCCGCCTCTCACTATCCGGCAAACCGCCCTCGCCCAGCAGCGCCTCCAGCAGCTCCGCCTCCGCGAAAGCCGGGCGCAGCGGCATCGTCACCGGCTGCCGCAGACAAAGATTGCCAAACGCATCCGCATCAGCCCCCCACTCCTCCAAAAAATGCGTCTGCGGCACCACGTAGCCGCAGAGGCGCGACGTCTCATCCGGCCGCAGACACAGGCGCAGCGACTCCGCGTGAGACCCCGCCAGCGCCTCCGCGAAGGCCGGCGAAAAAGCCGCCGGATCCGCCGGCGTCAGCACCATCAGCACATCGAGCGCATCCGCGCGCAGCAGAGCCGTCAGCTCCTCCAGCGCCTCATCGCCCTGCGGCCAGCCCAAATCCCAGCGGCAGGCCGGCCCGAAGGCGGCATCCTGCAAGCGCTCCAGCTCGGCAAAGGCGCGGCCGCGCGCGTCGCCCGCGGGGTCCCAGCTAAAGAAGTAACGGCGCGCCCCGGGCGCCGAGGGCAGCGCCCGCAGCGACTCCACCTGCGCAGAGCGCAGCGCCGACCAGCCTCCCGGCAGCAGAAAGGCCACGCGCAGCTCCTCGCGCAGCGCCGCCGCCCAACCGCGCATCGCCCCCTGCAAGCCCCGCAGCGGGAAGGGGCGCCCGTTAAACTGAGGCTCCGGCACCCGAGCCCCGTCGTACAAATCGAGCAGCGACGCCTGAGCCCAAGCCGGCAAACCGCGGTGCGGCTGCGCCTGCGGCAGCCCCTGCAGCGAAGTCGGCAGCCCCCCGTGGCAAATCACCAGCAGAGGCAGGGCCCCCGTCGCCCACGGAATCGACGTCGCGTAGCAGCGCTCCTCCCCCGCCCGCAGCCACTCCGGGCAGTCCTCGGGCTCCACCGCAAACTCCTGCGCCCGGCGGCAAGCCGGCAGCGCCAGCGCAGCCAAGGCCCCGAGCCCCTTGAGGAAATTGCGTCGCGTGAGCGAAAAGGGCGGAAGCGTCATCACGGCACCATTGTACCCGAAGCCCCCGGCCTACGCAAGCCCGAGCTCCGGCATGACAAACCCGCCCCGTCACAAAGCCGAAGCGGCGGAGGTAATCCCCCCCGCCGCCCGGCGAAGTTCAGGCATCAAAGCCCTTCGGGAACTCAGAAGCGGTAGCGCACGTAAGCGTTCACACCCTGAGCCGTCTGACCCGAGCGAGCCTCCAAATGATAGGCGGCACCGGTGCTCCAGCGGTCATTCATGATCCACGTTGCGCCTGCCTGCAGCATCAGCGCGCTGCGGCCGGGATTGCTGCCGCGCACGCGAGCCTTTGCGCCCGCCACATCAACCGTCGCGTGCGGATTGCTGCGGCTGATATCTCCGACGTAAGCCACGGACAGCTCGGGCAGCAGAACTTGATTGCCGCCCAGCTCCATCATCGTCGAGAATCGCACGCCCACCGGCACGCGCCACACCTGCATGGCCCCACTGCCGTAGGTGCGATTCAGCCCGTCACCGAAATCCTCGAGGAACGCACCGTGCGAGCCGTATACATAGTCAATTCCCGTAAAGGGCGACACCGTGAAACGATCTGTCACCTTGTAATTAAGCTCAGCCTGAAGACCGAAGCTCCAGACGTCATCGTCCCAATCCGCATAACCGACTGACCCCTCCATGAAGCGCGTACGGGCATCGTTATCCACGCGCCCGTAAGCCGAATACGCACCGAAGTAGAGAGACATCCGATCATTAAGCTTGCGCTCAGCTCCGCCGTAAAGGGACAACATCAATGCCTCCTGATCAACCTTTGAGCTCATGTCGGACTTGAAGGTTCCGAAGCTCTGCCCGAAAGCCAGCCCGACCCTTGCACTCTGCGTTGCATCGTGCAGGAGCTCCGCATCACAGCCCACGGCATAACCGCCGCTGTTGAAATCAAACCCCTGCGCTCCGCCCATGTTCGAGAAGTAGCCGAGACCCGAGCCCCAGAGGTCGATCCCCGTCACGTGCTCGGAGGCATCCGGCATCCGCGTCTGCGGAGATGACAGGCGAGACGCGGCCTGCGTCATCACCGCCTT
Source organism: uncultured Akkermansia sp. (assembly GCA_900548895.1). Classification (GTDB taxonomy): domain Bacteria; phylum Verrucomicrobiota; class Verrucomicrobiia; order Verrucomicrobiales; family Akkermansiaceae; genus Akkermansia; species Akkermansia intestinavium. The sequence continues at coordinate 28,082 of URLZ01000014.1, read as the reverse complement.
GCGGGCGAAATCCTGCACCATCCCCGTGCTCGTCCAGAGCGTATTGAGCAGATCGGATGCCCCGTGCACCGTAGCGGCAGCCACCGCATCCGGCGCTAGGACGAGGCGCAGGATACCGTTCTCATCCACCGAGAACAACTCCGCGTGCTCGCCGCTGACCTGATAGGTCATATTCAAATCGAGCGTGCGATCCGTCGCTGCGGCATCGGCCGCAGCCGCCTGTTCGGTGACAAGCTGAAGCGGAATCGCCTTATCCGCGCGAGCCATCGCTCGCTTGAACGCGCCGGACCCCAGAACCAGCTCGGCGCTGATGCCCGCATCCGCCCTCAAACCGCCGTTATCAACGACGATATTCGAGTAGGTACCGGAGCCGTCATTCTCTTGCGTCGCCGCAACATCGCCGTCCACAAAGAACACCAGAGACGTGCCTGCCTCAGCCCGGAAGATCCCCGCATTCATCACCCCTGCCTGCGAGGCCGTTGACGAAAGCACACCGTCCTCAAACATCGGCGTACCGACATAAGTCACCGAACCGTCCTTCGCCATATAAGCAAGGAATGTGCCACTTCCCAGCACTGTGCCCGAGTTTTCCACGGGCACGTTCATCGTGCCGTAGTTTCCGAGCAAGGACAAGGCATCGACAGAACAGACCGGAGACGTACCGTTAAGCTGAGTGATCTCCCCGTAGTTGAGCAGAGTACCGCCTTTCTCAAGCTGGAAGGAACCTCCCTCTCCCACCTCGAGGGTCGCACCGGCCGCATTCAGGAAAATGCCGTCATTCACTACCTTCAGAGAAGACGAGATTAGCTCATATACCGGATCATACTGTCCCGAACTCGCATTCCAAGAATAATACAGCGAATAGTATGTAAGGCCTTTCAGCGTTGTGTGGCCTTCGTTGATAAATTTGGAACCATAATCCAAATCTGCGTGATCTCCCTCATAGCTGCTCGCCGCATCAACATAGATAACAGATAACCCCGAGGTATCCTTTGTCGCACCACCCGCAAAAATCTTATCAACAACAGCCTTGGCACCTCCAGTGACATTAATCTGAGCCGTTACTGTCGATCCACTATTCTGTAGGGATGAACTAAGAACGGCGTTGTGAATCTCAATGGTGGATCCGACGCCGGACACATTGATCTGAGCCGAAGCACTGCCGTACCCTAAAAACGCCATACCTTGACTCAGAGGTATTCCGTTCCTCTCTCCGGTAGTGCAATCCATCTGCAGCTTGCCGCCATCCGTCACATTGATAACCACATTAGTCTGATAATGACCGCCATCCGAAAAACTTGAAACGCCAATGCTACTATCAATACCGGTAGCTCTCGCGCCGACGTGAAGAAGGCTGCCCTCACCCGAAATATTAACCAGAGCATTTTCCAGATAAAGCGCCGTTCCCACCTCGTATCTGGATCCGCTCAGGATGTTAATCGTCGCTTCACTCATACGAATATCAGCCGACGCCGGACCGGTGTAGGTGTAATCCGAAGAGAACTTTTGTTCCGGATTCTGATCGCGATACAAGCCATCATTCTCATCCGATGATAGGTAAGTTCCCGCCACATGAGCATCCGTAAACTGATTAGGATCCGCCGTGGTCGTCAAGAGATCCACTGAGGGGTACCCCGCAAAAAGCCCCTGAACACTCTTCATGAACGAACCATTCATCAGAGTGAGCGAGCCGTCACCGTCGCGACCGCCGACAACAACGGCGGACACATAACCCACCCCGTGCGTATACGTCGCAGCGTCCAACACGAGATGAGCATTGGTACCGCCTACCGTCAGATTCGGACTCTCCAGCGTTGTCGTATTCGTCAAGGCGGCATCCTGAATAATCACCGTACCCTCGCGGACCACAAAACTGTGATTGATGGCTGTGTCCTGATTGATGAGAAGAGCACCCTGCCCGTCTTTTACGAGGGCCGTGCGATTGAAATTATTCGCCCCCGCATTTTGCGGAATGGCCAGGGCAGCGGCAAAATCCGAGCCTGTCTTGGTTTCACCTTCGTTTACACGGATGATGCCGCCAACAGCGGGACGAAGAGCATCCACTGCTGGATCGGCAGCAAAGGACACTTGAATACCGGGACCGACGCCGAGAGCCAGCGCCGCGAGAATTGTCAATGTTTTTTTCATTTTGTATTTCCTAAGGCTTGATGGTTCACGAGTTAACGCCGCAAGAAGCGACTCCTTATCTCTTTTATATCCTGAAATGAACCGTAATTCAAGCAAAAAACACATTTTTTCGTCATCTGACCGAATCGCAACAGCCCCTCCCCGACACAGCCTGTTTTCCCCGCCGGAACTGCGATCCGTTCCGCCATCGCATTCCCTGCTGTCAGCTATTGTTTCATAACCGCCACGGAGACTGTGGCTCACAGTTCACCGTCGAAAACTTGCACAACTCCGTCTTTTAGGCTTTACTGAATGCGTCAGCAGGGGCAAGCTTCCCCGCTCGACAGGACTAAAGATACAGACCCATGAACAAAACCACACTCGTTACCATGGCCCTGATGGTTGGGGCCGCTTCTCTCAGCCAAGCTGCCCAGCAGGACGGCGCCGCCGCTCAGCAGAGCACCGCTCAGCAGAGCGCAGAGAAGTTCAACTTCTGCCGCTGGGCAGGAGATGCCCTCACCCTCTTTGATGCCGAGCGCGACAACGCCGAAAACCCCTTCATCCAGGAGTTCAAGCTCAAGTTCCGCGGCCAGTGGCAGGTCTCAGCTCTCGACCCCGCCGGCGGCACGGATCGCCTGAAGGGCGCCTCCTACGGACGCGACCGCGCTTGGAACAATGAGTGGCGCCGCTTCCGCATCGGTGCCGAGGCCAAGGTTCTGAAGAACTTCACCGTCTTCGCCAATTTCAACATCGGCGGCCTCGACGGGCGCGAAACCTTCGATGCCACCACCGGCGACTGGAGCAGCAGCGACACCGAGGGCGTTCTCGATGAACTCTTCATTCAAGGCAAGTTCAAGCCCGTGACCTTCACCATCGGCAAACACAAGCCCGCCTTCATTGGTGAATATCGCACCTCGAGCTCCAAGATCATCACGATTGAGCGCTCCGCCCTCGTCAACCAGCTCACCGCCGAGAAAACCTGGGGTATCTCCTTCAAGAACTCCGATTCGAAGGCCCGATTCGGCTGGGAGGCCGGCCTCTGGCTCAACGGCTATCACGACGGCACATGGGCCGAGCCCGCCTTCACGTCGGCAGACAACGCCATGCTCGGCCTCTCGGTCAACTACGCGATCAATGACGACAACCGCCTCTACCTCGACTACATGCACAGCTTCGTGCGAGAGGGGCGTGAGAACATCGGCTATGCCGGTCCCGGCGCTCGCGACGTCGTGGCCCTCACCTGGGAGGCTCGCCAAGGTCGCTTCAACATGATGACGGAAGCCATGGCGGGCTTCAACGTCCTCGGCGCAGACGGCCGCAACGAGGGCTCTGAGAACGTCTTCGGCCTCACCATCATGCCCAGCTACCGCCTCACGGATCACTTCGAGGCCGTGCTGCGCTACCAGATTGCCTGCGGCAGCAACGGCATTGAGAGCGACAAGCGCTACTACGCCACCAACTCGGCCTACTCGCAGACCAGCGACCTGCTCCACGGCGTCTACATGGGCGTCAACTACTACGTCTGCCCCTCCAACCCGCACATGATGAAGATCATGCTCGGCGCGGAGTACCTCAACTCGCACGGCACCGACGCCCGCGGCGAAAAGGGCTTCACCGGCTGGAGCTTCACCACCGCCTTCCGCGTCAACTTCTGAGCCGCAACAAACCGCAGCCCGGCGCTGCCCGCTCGCGAGCCGCCGGGTCTGCACCCGTAACATTCAATAAACCATATTATATCTCAACACCATGATTAAAAAACTCGTTCTCGCCCTGCTTGCCGCAGGCACCATCACTCAGGCGGATACCGCCATCAACGGCGCCGGCGCCTCCTTCCCCGCCCCGGTCTACCAGAAATGGACGTACAACTACAGCCAGCAGAACCCCGGCACGAGCGTCACCTATCAGAGCCTCGGCTCGGGCGCCGGCCTCAACCAGATCAAGGCCGGCACCATCGACTTCGCCGGCTCCGACAATCCGCTCACGCTGGATCAGCAGCAGAAGGACGGCCTGACGCAGTACCCGATGCTCACGGGCGGTGTCGTCGTCATCGTCAACCTGCGCGGCATCGCCAACGGCCAGCTCAAGCTGAGCCGCGACGTGCTCTCGCGCATCTTCCTCGGTGAGATCAAGTACTGGAACGACAAGGCCATCACCTCGCTCAACCCGGGGCTGCGCCTGCCGAAGCAGAAGATCACCGTCGTGCACCGCGCGGACTCCAGCGGCACCTCCTTCATCTTCACCAACTACCTGAGCAAGATCTCGGCGACTTGGAAGGAGAAGGTGGGCCAGGGCTCCTCGGTCAAGTGGCCGGTGGGCATCGGCGGTCAGAAGAATCCCGGCGTCTGCAATAACGTGGCGCGCATCCGCGGCGCCATCGGCTACACGGAATACACCTACGCCGTTGAGGCCAAGCTGAGCTGCGCCACACTCGAGAACGCCGACGGCCAGTACGTGCAGCCGAACCTCGAGACCTTCACCGCCGCCGCCGCCAACGCTGACTGGAGCAAGGCTCCGGGCTTCTACATGGAGCTCACCAACGTCTCGGGCGCCAACGCCTGGCCCATCACCGGCGTCACCTACGTCATCATTCGCAACGACACGCCCGCGGATCGCAAACAGGCCATCCAGCGCTACTTCCGCTGGTGCTTCAGCGAAGGCGCCGACACCGCTCGCGAGCTCAACTACGTTCCCCTTCCCGAGAACGTCGTGAAACTCATCGAGTCTCACATGTAAGCCGCCTTCGCGGCCACCAAGTGCCGGTCGAGCTGCGCCCGCAGCGCGGCCGGCACCCCGGGGGCTCCCCACAGCGCGCGACGCCCCCCCTTCCCATCACCCTACAAGCCGTCTCAGGCCCCGCCCTGCGTAGCCCCCGCACCTGTTCCTCACCTCCGCCCTCCCGGCGGAATCCCGAGATCCCCACCCGATCAGACGCTCACCCTTGCCGAAAAGCCGTGCACCGGAAGCGTACAAGCATCCCACCCCCGGGTCAGGCGCCCACGCATCATCCCCGACGGCCCGTCTTCCCCCCTTCAAACGAGCTCTCCCCCACTCGGCGGTTTCACCCCGCATTCGCGTTCTCACTTGTAACGGCCCATCACAGCCCTTCCCGACTCAGCTTTCCCTCCTCTCTTCCTCATCAACAGACACCAACCCAGCCACCATGCACCACACCGACAAAATCTTCCGCGGCACCTGCCTCATCTGCGCCGGCCTCATCGCCGCGCTCATGATCGGCATCTTCGTGCAGCTTGGCCTGCACTCCGCCGACGCCTGGAAACAATTCGGGCTTCCCTTCCTCTGGTCTGAAGAATGGGATCCCTCGCTCGACCACTACGGCGCCTGGCCAAACATCGCCGGCACCCTGCTCACCACCGCCATCTCCCTCATCGTCGCCATCCCGCTCGCCTTCGTCTCAGCCCTCTTCGTCACCGAAGCACCGGACTGGCTCAGCCGCATCCTCAGCCAGTGTCTCGACCTGCTGGCCGCCATTCCCTCCGTCATCTACGGCATGTGGGGCCTCTATGTGCTCGTGCCCATCATGGATGAACTCATCCCCCGCCTCACCGCCGACGGCCAACTGCTGGAGAACCCCTTCTGGGGCTGGCTTCTGGGCACGGACTGCTACGGCATGAACTTCCTGACCGCCGGGCTCATCCTCGCGCTGATGATCCTGCCCTACATGAGCGCCGTCATGCGCGACGTCTTCCGCATGACACCGCCCATGCTGCGCGAATCCGCCTACGGCATCGGCTGCACACGATGGGAAGCCACGCGCGACGTCGTCATGCGCTACGGCATCCGCGGCCTTCTCGGCGGCATCTTCATCGGCATGGGCCGCGCCCTGGGCGAAACCATGGCCGTGCTCTTCGTCATCGGCAACGTCATGGTCACCCCCGACGGCCTGCTGACCAGCGGTACCACCATTGCCGCCACCCTCGCCTGCAACTTCGCGGAGGCAGACGGCATGCAGCGCAGCGCCCTCTTTGCCCTCGGCCTCATCCTGCTGCTGATGAGCTTCGGCATCCAAGTCCTCTCGCAATACTACCTGCACCTCACCCGCAAGAGCCGCGGTGAAGCCTGACACTGCGCCAAGCCTGAATCACCGCGAAACCTGAACCGTCTCGCACACCAGTCCATCACATCACCACAACCCCCACGCCGCCCCGCGGCACACGCACCCATGCCACCTACCATCACACCTCGCCCCCTCTTTCTGCGTAAAGCGCAGAACCTCCTGCTCGGCATCTTCTCGTTCATCTCCGTCGCCATCGCCGTCGGCTGCATGGGCTGGATCCTCTGGACCGTTCTGGAGCACGGCCGTCACGTCATCGACCTCGGCTTCCTGACCTCCCCGAGCAAGCCCTACGGCGAAGTCGGCGCCGGCATTGCCAACGCCCTGCTCGGCACCATTCTCATCGCCGGCCTCGCCACGCTCATCGCCGTGCCCCCGGGCATTGCCGCGGGCATCTACCTCGCCGAGTTCGGCAAGCGCGGCAGCCTCGGCGCCACCCTGCGTTTCTGCGCCAACGTCATGATGGGCGTACCCTCCATCCTCGTCGGCCTCTTCATCTACGTCCTCATCGTCATACCCACCGGACACAACTCAGGCTTTGCGGGCTCCGTCGCCCTCGCCGTCATCATGTTCCCCGTCATCATGCGCACCACCGAAGACATGCTCGCCATGGTGCCCGACACCCTGCGTGAATCAGCCTTGGCGCTGGGTATGTCGCGCTGCCGAGCCACGCTCTGCATCGTCGCCCGAGCTGCCCGCAACGGCATGGCCACAGGCGTATTGCTCTCACTCGCCCGCGTCAGCGGAGAAACCGCCCCCCTCCTCTTCACCGCCATGTTCGCCGACACCTGGCCGACCAACTTCTTCAGCCAGCCCACCGCCAACATGCCCGTCCTCATCAACGAGTACACCATGAACTCACCCTTTGAGGAAATGAACGCCGCCGGCTGGGGCGCCGCCCTCATCATCGCCACCCTCATCCTGCTGCTCAACATCGTCACCCGCTACATCTTCCGCGAGAAAAAGAGCCACTGATACGCAACCGACCCCATCGCCTCCAACGAACAGGCTCCCCATCACCATCGTTCACCTCGTTTCACACCACCCTCCCTTCCCCTCATGAGACAACCCATGAACACCAACATTAAAATCTCCGTCCGCAACCTCAACTTCTACTACGGCGACCACCAAGCCCTCTTCGATAACCGGCTCGACATCCCCGCCAACACCGTCACCGCCGTCATCGGGCCCTCCGGCTGCGGCAAATCCACCCACCTGCGCATCTACAACCGCATCTACGAACTCTACCGCAACCAGCGCGCCACGGGTGAAATCCTGCTCGACGGCAAAAACATCCTTGCACCGGACGTCGACCTGCTCAAACTGCGCCGCCGCGTCGGCATGATCTTCCAGAAACCGACCCCCTTCCCCATGAGCATCTTCGACAACGTCGCCTACCCCCTGCGCCTGCACTACAAGATCGGCCGGCGCGAAATCGCCGACCGCGTTGAGCAAGCCCTGCGCGGCGCCTGCATCTGGGACGAAGTCAAAGACAAACTCAAGAGCAGCGGCCTCGCCCTCTCCGGCGGCCAGCAGCAGCGCCTCTGCATCGCACGCGCCATTGCAGCCGAGCCCGAGGTGCTGCTCATGGACGAACCCACCAGCGCCATCGACCCCGTCGCCACCCTCAAGATCGAAGAGCTCGTCCTCGAACTTAAAAAGCGCTTCACCATCGTCATCGTCACCCACAACATGCAGCAAGCCTCGCGCATTTCCGACCAAACCTCCTTCTTCTACAAAGGACAAATCATCGAAACAGGCCCCACCTCCGAAATCTTCACCAACCCGCGCCAGAAAAAGACGGAAGAGTACATCACCGGCCGCTTCGGTTAAAGCACCGCGCTTCGGCAGCGGCCCGAGCCGCCCTCGGGCTCACGCCCGCCCGCGCCCGCCCCGGCCTGCCCCGGCCGACCGGCACCGGCTCCGCCCCCCCCGCTCTCGAGCGGACCCGCAAGGCCCTGCGAATCGACAGCTCCGCAAACCGACAGCTCCGCGAACCGGAAGCTCCCCTCCTTCCCTTCTCCCCCCCCCAAAAAAAAACACTCTCGTTTTCCCATTCCCCCCACCATGAAAGAACACTTCATCAACGAACTGCGTCACCTCCTCAACATGATCGTCGCCCAGGGCGGCCTCGTCGAATCCGCCATCAAGCGCGCCATCGACGCCGTCACCGCCACCGACGCAGAGCTTGCCCGCCACGTCATCAGCGATGACAGCACCATCGATGCCGAAGAAATCCGCATCGAAGAAGAGTGTCTGAAAATCCTCGCCCTCTATCAACCCGTCGCCACCGACCTGCGCACCGTCGTCGCCATCCTCAAAATCAATACCGCCCTCGAACGCATGGCCGATTTCGGCGCCCACATCGCCGAGCGAGCCATCGAACTTGCCGGCATGAGCGAAACCCTCCCCGACGAGCGCATCGACTTCACCGCCATGGAGCAAAACGCTCTGAGCATGCTGCGCGACTCCATGAAAGTCATGCGCCGCTCCGACACCGTGCTCGCCTACGGCGTCATCGAACGAGACGACGCCGTTGACCAAGCCCGCCGCGACATCGTGCAACTCGTCGGTCGCAGCATCAGCCTGCACCCCGCGCAGGCCCCCTATTACCTCGCCTGCATGGGCATCTCGCGCGACCTCGAGCGCATCGCAGACATCGCCACCGACATCTGCGAACACATCATCTATCTGGAGACCGGCAAGATCATTCGCCACCGCCGCTGACAGCCCCGGCGGCCCGCTCCCCGTCCTTCCGGAGAGGCCCGCCGCCGCCCCTGAGCAACAGAAGGCGCCTCTTGCGGCCCGAGCCCCCCGACAAGGGAAGGAGCGACGAAAGCGCCGCGGAACGGTAACCGCACAGAGCCGAAACGGAGCAGAAACGGCAACGGCACACTTTCAAGCGGCACCGCGCAGCACGCGCGGTGCCGCTTTCGCATACCCGCCGCTCCCCTGGATCCCGGCATGCCGAGCGACGTCCTGCGAGACTCTCCGCAGCCCCGCGCGCCGCAGCGCGAAAAAAAAAGACGGCAAACCCCTGCGCTTTAGACTTGCCAGCCCCCCGGCGTCCATGATATTCTGAGGCAGAATCTATGCCCCGACTCCTTGCCTCTCTCCTCTGCGCCCTGTCGGCAGTCCTCGTCCTGTCCCTCGGAGCCGAGACGGCCCCCGCCGCCTCCGGCCGGTGGGACATCACCTCCATCAAGGGCGTCGAATACGTGCGCGTCAAAGACCTCTGCAACTTTTACCGCTTCAAGCAGCGGCAGGGGCGCTCCGGCTACCTCGCCTACGGCGCCGGCAACCGCACCGTCTCCCTGCGCCCCGAGCGGCAGGATTTTTACGTCAACAACTACCGCTACATCCTCTCCTACCCCGTGCGGCGCATCAACGGCGAGCTCTACATCTCGGCCACCGACGTCAAAAAACTCATCGACCCCGTGCTGCGCCCGCGCTACTCGACCGAGCTGTGCCAGGTGAAGACCATCGTCATTGACCCCGGCCACGGCGGGCACGATGCCGGCGCCGTCAGCCCCTGGGCTCGGGAGAAGGACTGCAACCTCGCCGTCGCCCTCAAGCTGCGCGACAAGCTGCGCGAGCGCGGCTACAAGGTCGTCATGACGCGCGAGGACGACCGCTTCCTGACCCTCCAGCAGCGCGTTCAGATCGCCAACCGCATCCCAGACTCCGTCTTCGTGAGCATCCACCACAACTCCAGCGGGCGGCACGCCACCGGCATTGAGACCTTCACCCTCGCCCCGCAGGGCACCACCTCGCCCTTCGCGCGCACGCGCCGCTACGAAGACCTGGCCGGCAACAATCAGGATTCGGAGAACATCGCGCTGGCCACCTCCATCCACAGCCGAGCCATCAAATACACCGGGGCGGACGACCGCGGCATCCAGCGCGCCCGCTTCTCGGTGCTCTGCACCATCGAGCGCCCAGCCATTCTCTTTGAGGGCGGCTTCGTCTCCAACCCGGATGAGGGGCGCCTCGTCGCCAGCAGCCGCTATCAGGACAAGCTCGCGCAGAGCATCTGCGACGGCATCATCAACTACAGCGCCGTCGTCGGTCGCCGGCAGATCAAGAGCAGCAGCGGTCGGCGCATGGGCGCCACCACCATCGGCGGGCGCTCGACCACCGCCTCCACCACCCCCGCGCGCATCCACGGCAACAACACCTACCGCGGCACCACGAGACTGTAATGCGCCGCACCACGAACCACCCGGGGCCCGCCCGCCGGCGGCGGCACGGCGCCCCGATGACTGACCCCATGCCCCTGATCCCCGCGCCCGCAGCGCTGCGCCTCGCCGCCGCCCTGATGCTGCTGACCCTCGGCCTGCCGACGGCCTCCGCCCTTTCAGCACACCCCTCCGCCCCCCTTTCCTCCTCCCCCGCCCCGGCCGCCGTCCGCGCCGCTTCCACGGCCCTCGGCACACCGACCACGGCGGCGGAAATCCGCGGCAGCGCCGCCGACTGGGCGCCTGAAGACATCGACGGCGTCTCCTGCGTCTCGCTGGAGGCCCTGCGCAGCTTCTACAAGTTCACCCCCGTGCAGCAGAGCGGCGATCCGGCGGGCGTGCAGCGCATCGGCAACGGAAGCTTCAGCATCAGCTTCGGCCCCGACGCGCGCGACATCAGCATTCAGGGCTACCGCCTGCGCCTCTCCGAGCCCGTGCGCCGCAACGCCGCGGGCGAGCTCATGATCGCCAAGCTCGACCTCGTCAAGCTCATCGACCCCGTGCTGCGCCCCTGCTACATCGCCGGGCGCGAACCGGTGAAGAGCGTCATCATCGACCCCGGCCACGGCGGTCTGGACACGGGGCGCGCCGGCAAAGACATCCGCGAGTCAGACCTGACGCTCGCCCTCGCGCTCGAGCTTGAAAAACTCCTCAAGCAGCGCGGCTACCGCGTCGAGCTCACGCGCCGGCAGAACATCTTCGTCTCCGAGCCGCAGCGCGCGCGCAGCACCGGCAAGAGCGGCGGCGCCGACGGCGAGTCCGGCAGCATCTTCATCAGCCTGCATCTCAACAACGCCCGCAGCGACGTCAGCGGCATCCGCAGCTATGCCACGGCGCCCGCCGGCACCTCGGGGAGCTCCGTGCCCGGCAACGCCCACGACGCGGCCAACATCGCCCTGGCCTTCTCGCTGCATGCCGCCCTCGTCGCCGGCACCGGGGCGGCGGACGGCGGCGTGAGCCGCGCGCACTACAGCCTGCTCAACTCCGTGCACTGCCCCGCCGCGCTCATCGAGCTGGGCAACGCCGGGAACCCCGCCGAATGCGAGCTGCTCAACAGAGCCGACTACCGCAGCCGCCTCGCCCTCGCCCTCGCCGACGGCATCGACGCCTACGCCGCCGCCATGCGCCCCGACGCCACCCTCAAGGCCGGCGAGCGCCCGGGCTACGCGCCGCCCACCACCTACCGCGAGGCCGCGCCCGCGGGCAGCGAAAGCGCCGCCTCATCGAGCGAGGAGAGCCGCAGCCGCGCGACCGAGAACACGGGCCGCAGCTCGAGCTCCGGCCGCTCGCGCCGCAGCCGCAATCGCCGCTGATTTCCCCACCCCGCGCTGCCGCCGCGGGGCTCATTGTCTCCAACGCACCCCGGGCGCCCCTGCCCGCAGCCCCTCACGGCGCGGCGCCGCCCTTCGTCCGGCTCCGCGGCACCCCGAAATACCTCAGCGATACTCCGGCGGCACCCCCGAATACCTCCGCAATCCCCCGGCGATGCCCCGTCAATGCCCGTCAATACCCCGGCGGCATCCCGAAAACAGCCCGTTTTACGAGCAAAAAAAAGCCGCCGCCCCGCCGAAGCGGGGAGACGGCCCGATAAGAATGAAGACGAAAATTTACTTGCCCTTCTTTTCGTTATAGACCTTGACGGGCTGATCAGGCTGACCGGGGGTACCGGGCTGATCGACCTCCTGATCGAGGTTCTTCGGCATCGGGTGCAACTTCGGAGCGGGCTGGGACTGGCAGCAGCAGGAGCTGAAGCTCAGCGCCGTAACAGCAGCAAGGGTGAGAGCGATGAATTTCATGGTGAGAAATGTTCGGGAAGCTTCGCACTTATTCAACCACAATCGACATGATCCGTCAATGCAATTCTGACACCCCGCTCATTTTTTCTGCTCGGCGGCCGCGGCATCCCCATCGAAGCGCGCGTCAAAGACCAGCATCTCGAAGGGCTCCAGACGCAGCTCCACCTCGCCCTCGGCCGGCAGCACCAGCTCGCGGACGCGCTGGTCGCCGTAGGAGGCGCGCAGGTGAATGGCTCCGCTCGTCGTCGGCTCAAAGATGGCGGTGCTGAGGCGGATGCTCTTCGGGCAGTCATCGGGATTGCGCAGCGCGAGCGTCGCTCCGCGATCCGCGCGCCACGAGCAGTAGCCGTAGACCTCGAGCTTCTCGGGGTCGCCGCCCACCCAGTGCGTATCAGCCGTCACATCGGCGAAGCGGCGGCTCCAGCGAACCGCCTCCGCCACGTCATCCCAAGCCTTCTCGTTCATCATGCCGGGCGTCAGGTAGAGCTCCTGCAGATTCGCCCCGGCGCCGAGCAGCATGCGGATGTCGTGCTTCAGATCATTGTTGACCGGGAAGTCGACGTGGTGATCCGTCGTATCCGTCATGCAGTCGCCGCCACCGTCCTTGGGCTCTTCAGCCTTGCCGGCATTGTAGGTGCGGGCATCCGAGGTGCGGTAGCCCTGAAACTCCGTCCCAAGCACGATGCCGTGGTGCATGATCGAGTTGAGCGGGTAGAGCGGCGCCTGCTGCACGATGATGCGGTAGCAGGAAGCATCGCGGTACGTGATGTACTGCTCGCGGTTGCTGCCCTTGCCGATCCAGTTCACGTCGCTGGAGCCGGTGCGCCAGGTGCAGTCAATAAAGTTGAGCCAGAAGGGGCTGGGCCAAGTGCCCACCGTCGAGCTCAAGAAGACATCGGGGTTGATGCGGCGCAGCTGCTCCGAAATCTTGAGCAGGGCCATGAAGTGCGGCGACACGCCGCTGCCCGCGCGATCCCACTTGAAGAAATTCACGCCGTCCTTCTGCATCAGCTCGCTGCATCGCGCGAGGAACCAGTTGTAATAGTTCGGGAAGGAGAGATCGAGCTCCTTCTGCTCCTGCGGAATCAGGCCCATGCGGCGGCCGTGCTCCGCGCGCTCCTCAAAGCCCGAGTAGCCGCCCAGCGGCGAAATCCAGATGCCGAAATTGGAGTCGATGGCGCGGATGGCCTCCGCCAGCTTGCCGAAGCCGTTGGGGAACTTTTTCGGGTGCGGCTGCCAGAGATCGGCGGTGTAGTCGTCCCAGCCGTCATCGAGCACGAAGGAGTCGAGCTTGATGCCGCGCTTGTTGACGAGCTCATCGCCGTAGGCCTTCACCGTCGCGAGCATGTTCTCCTCCGTCGGGTTGAGACCGTGATCATACCAGCAGTTGTACTGCAGGAAGAGGTGGTAGGGCTTCGCGCGCTCCAGCTCCAGATAACTGAGCAGCGCGCGGCGCAGCTGCCCCTTGGGAAAGGCGCCCGCCACCGTGCTGAAGCTGTGGGACTCGCCCGCCTTCATCGGCAGCACGCAGTCAAAACTGATCGTCGCCCCGCTCTCCGACACACGCGCCTCGGCCACGGGCAGCTCCACGCCGAAAAAGAGCTTCGCCTGCTCATTGACCAGCGGAGAACCCGGCACCTTGCCGACGACCTCGAAGCCGCTGCCGTCGAGGCTCACCGGCGTGAAACCCGTGAGCTCCACATCCCGCAGCGCCTTCACGGTGTACTTCTGGCGCACGTAGGAGGTATCGTCTCGCAGAATCGCGCGCCACACAATCTCCACACCGGCCTTTTCATTGCTGAAAACCGCCTCCACCTGCACGCCGGCCAGAGACTCGGACCCGCGCAGCGGCTTGTCGGACGGAGCCAGCGGCTGCACCACCCAGCCCTTCGGCGTCTTGCACTCGAAGGACGAGGCCGGGTAAGTCACCCCCGACAGCGTGATGGAGAAAGGCTCGGCCGCGGTTGAAACGGCCGTTCCGAGCGCCTCCGCGGGGCTGCTGAAGCTCATCGTGGGGAAGGAGTCCTCCGAGGCCGCGCGCTCGATCTTCAGCGCCACGCCCCCCGTGCTCAGCGAGAGCTGCGAGTCCGCCTTCTGCCCCGTGCCGGGGCCTTCCCAACCCACGACCGCGCGCGCCTCCGTGCGCGTAGGCTCGGCGCCCGGGTAGGGCACCGTCGTCTCCGGCAGAGAGCTGCCGCCCTGTCCGGCCACCACCGTCGTTGACATCAGCACGGGGAGTCCCAGTGCCACTGCTGCGTTCATGAGTGCGCGTCGCTTCATAGCGGCTCCGGCCTACCACAGCCGAGCCGCCGAGGCAATCCGTTTTTGCGTCACCGAACCATATCCTTCTTGCCAGCAGGGGGGCGCTGTGCTATGTTCACTTCTGCATATGAGCCGACGCAAACGCCCGAAATTCTCTCTCCGCAAGACCCCGCCCGCCGGAAAAACCCTCCGACGCCGCCTGCTGATCTGGCTCGGCGGCACCGCACTCGTCCTGCTGCTGCTGCTCGTCGTCGGCTACTTCCAGCTCATCGCCTACCTCCGCGGCGACGACTTCCGCCGCAGCCTCGAAGAGAGCCTCTGCAACCGGTGCCGGGCCGAGAGCGTCAGCATCCCCTCGCCCCTGAGCATCGAAGGAGCGAGCGTCGGGCTGGACGCCGCCTCTCTGCACCGCGCCGATGCCGTGCAGAGCCTCGGCATCAGCGACATTCGGGCGCAGATCAGGCGCTGGCCTCTGCTGGATCGCTGCCTGCACGTCACCGACCTGCGCGTCGGCCGCTTCGAAGCCTCCTTTGACCTTTCGCGTCTCAACGAGCCCCTGCCCGATCGCCTCCCGGATGAGGAGAACTTTGCCGACCGCTTCAAGCCCGAGCGCCTCATCCTCGAGCGCCTCAGCTGCCCCGACCTCAACCTCAGCCTCAACCACGGCAGCCTCCCCGTCTTCTCCCTGAGCGCCTGCGAGGTCGCGGCCACACCCGCCGCGGCCGGGAGGACGGATCGCTGGAGCCTCGCCCTCAAGGGCGGCAATCTGGGCACGGGCTGGGCCCTGCTGCACAGCGCCGAGCTGGAGAGCGCGGAGCTGGAGGCCGGCACCAACCTGCTGCGCCTCAGTCAGGCCACGCTGCACCTCCCCCCCGGTGAGGGCGAGCTGCGCGCCAGCGGCGAATGGACGGGGCCGCGCCGCAACTGGAAGCTCCGCCTGCACGCCTCGCGCATCGAAACCGAGCGCCTGCTCAAGGGGGACTGGAAGCAGCGCCTCCACGGCACCGTCTCCGGGCAACTGGACATGGAGGGCCGCGGCTCCGACCTGCGGGCGGCCGAGGGCTACCTCACCCTCAACCACGCCGTGCTCGAGGGGCTGCCCATCCTCTCCGAGCTGCCGCTGCCCGACTCGCAGGCCTACCGCAGCCTCGGGCTTGAAAAAGCCTCCTGCCGCGTGCACTTCCCCTTCTCGGAGCCGAGCCACCGAGTGCAAAACGCCTGGCTCTTCGATGACATCGACGTGCGGGCGCGCGACAACCGCCTGCGCGTCACCGGCCGCGTGCTGGTCGGCGCCGACGGGCGCCTCGGCGGCACGCTCAAAATCGGCCTTCCCGAGAGCTTCCTGAGCCCCCTGCTCAAGGCCGCGCCCGGCACCATGAAAGACATCTTCAACGCCGACGGCGAGCCGGGCTACTGCTGGCTGACCCTCAACCTGAGCGGCTCCCTCACCGCCCCGATCGAGGATCTCAGCGCCCGACTCCGCGAGAAACTCCGCGCGCTGCCCGGCCTGAACACCCTCTCGGAGGCCGGAGCCTCCACCGCCAAATCCATCGGCAGCGCCCTCGGCAATCTCATCCGCTCGGGCACGAATGCCGTCACCAACGACCAGGACCGTGACAACGCCGACGGTGCGGATCGCACCCCCGAGAGCGGCGGCGGCGCGGACGGCAGCAGCACTGAGGACGCCCCCGAGAGCGACGAGTCCCTGCCCGGCAGTCTGATCCGCGGCGCCGGAGAATCCGCCGGCAGCATCCTCGACGGCCTCTTCTGAGGCCACGCCATTCCCCGGCCCGGGCCTCACCCGCAGGCGCTTCGTTTGCGGCGCGTCATCTGAGCGGCAACCCCGGCAAACGCAGCCGGGAAACCGCGCGCCGCTCTAAATCCTATCAAAGCACTTGACGAAGGGCCGGCCGAAGCCTACAATGCGGAAAGCGTGCCGCGGGAGACCACCCGCGCCGCCACTCTCCTCGCTTTCGCCCCTCCATGAGAAAATTCTTTCTGCGCTTCCACCTCTGGCTCTCGCTGCCCTTCGGCCTGCTGCTGACCCTCATCTGATGCACGGGCACCATCCTCGTCTTTGAAGACGAAATCACAGAGCTGGTAAGCCCGCCGCCCGCAGCCGTCGCCCCGAGCACCAAGCACGAGCGCCTGCCCTTCTTCGCCGAGGTGCGCAAGCTGCACCGCTGGCTGCTCGATGCGCCCGCCGGCAAGACCGCCCCGAGCGTCGGGCGCACCGTCATCGGCATCTCCAGCTGCGCCATGGCCATCATCCTCATCAGCGGCCTCATCATCTGGATCCCGCGCAGCGTCAAAGCCCTGCGCAACCGCCTCACCATCGAGGCCGGCAAGGGGCGCCTGCGCCTCTGGCACGACGTGCACACCGCGCTGGGCATCTACGCCTTCATCTTCCTGCTCTTCTCCGCCCTCACCGGCCCCACCTGGTCCTTCGGCTGGTACCGCGAGGCCGCCGTGAACCTCTTCGGCGGCGACCCCTCCGTGCGCCGGATCTTCCTGGCCTTCCACACCGGAAGCTGGGGCGGCCTCTTCAGCAAGGTGCTCCAATTCTGCGCCGGCCTCATCGGCACAGTCCTGCCGGCCACGGGCTACTACATGTGGTGGAAGCGCACCCACCCCGCCAAAAAGCGCCCCAAGGCCTCCGGCACCCCGGCGAGCAGCCCCGCCGCCTGACGCCTCGGCTACCCCGGCGGCTCTTTTCTCCTCCCGAGCCGGCGCCCCTTCGCGGTGGCGCCGGCTTTTTTGGGGCCCTGCGGTCGGGCTCGCCTTCGCCGAATCCGCCCCCGCGTTCACCGAGCCGAACCGAGCCGCAACCGACCGGCGAGCTTCCACCACCACTGAGTGCGTCCACCTGTTTCACCCCTACCCCCAGCAGGTAGAGCAATTCTCTTGACTAACAGCGCCACCCCCCTATCATAGAGGCAGTGACCTCGGGGTATGGTGCCTCGGGCGCACTCCCAATCAAACCCGCACACAACATGAAAAAGATTGCCATCATGATGCTGGCCTGTGCAGCCCCCGCCTTCGCCGGAGAGCCTGCCGTCGATATGACCACCCCCGCCCCGATGCCCCCGGCCCCGGCGGAGAATCCCTGGACCTACGAAATGGGTATGTCCTACAGCTGGGCCACAAACAGCCCCATCCGCGGTGAAAACTTCGACAAGGTGCAAACCATCGGCGTCGACGTCACCGCCTGCTACAAACTGGACGATCGCAACAGCCTCAACATGCGCCTCGGCTACGGCTGGGGTGACTCCTCCTGCGACTTCACGGAGGGCAAGCAGAAGCTGCACATCAACACTTGGACGCTCATGCCGGGCTACCGCTACACCTACCCGATGAATGACAAGTGGTCCGTCTTCGCCGGCGCCAACATCGGCGTGGCCGCCACGGGCTGGAAGGAGCACGGCGCTCTGG
Organism: uncultured Akkermansia sp.; assembly: GCA_900548895.1. Lineage (GTDB taxonomy): Bacteria > Verrucomicrobiota > Verrucomicrobiia > Verrucomicrobiales > Akkermansiaceae > Akkermansia > Akkermansia intestinavium. The sequence goes on along the minus strand of URLZ01000014.1, from coordinate 10,155 downwards.
GCAAGGCCCACGATTCCGCCTGGGGCTTCGCCTACTCCGCCGAAGCCGGCCTGCGCTACCAGGTCTGCCCGAACGCCGACCTCTTCGTCGGCTACGTCTTCAGCGGCAACACGGCCAAGCCCTCCGGCTGCCGCGAACAGGTCACCCACGGCGTGCGCTTCGGCTTCAGCATGAAGTTCTGAGCCCCGCCGAGGCCGCGTCGAACACGCCCTCTCCCCGCTTCCGTCCACCGACGGAGCGGGGATTTTTTGTGCGAAACGCGCCGCGCCTCAGCGTTTCCGCGTGGCCGGAGCTCTCCCTTTGACAAGCTGCGGCATTGACAAGCGGCGCCACCCGCGCTATAACACAAACGAGAGCTCCTCCCGACGCCCTCTGGCCCCTTGATCACCACCCAGACACTACCAAAAACCATGAACATCCGCCCAACACTCCTCGCCCTGGCTGCCGCCGGCACCGCTCTCGGCGCCCAGCCGCAGCCCTCCCTTCAGACACCCGGCGCCTCCCCCCTCCCGACTCTCATCGCCGAGGCCCGAACCCCGGCCACGGAAAGCTCCGCGGAGCAACTGGCCCGCACCCTTCCCCTGCTGTCCCGCATGCCCGCCGACGCCGCTTTCGCCGCCGAGAGCACCGTGAGCGACAGATCTCTCACCTCATGGGCCGTCGCCGTCAGCGGCGACATGCAAAGCTGCGGCCGATTGATCCGCCTGATCTACGCTCGTTTCATTCTGGACAGCGCCGAACGCCATCTCCAAATGCGGGATATGCTCGAAGAGGCCTCCGCCTCTGTCTCCGACCTCATCTCCGTCCCCAGCGCTGAGGAAAGCCGCAGCGCACTCACGCAAGTGCAAGCTCTCTACGACTCCCTCCTCGCCGCCTGCCGCAGCACCCCCGTCCGAATCCCCACCCTCTACTTCGTCAGGCGATTCCGTGACACCGACGACGCCTCTTCAGAGGAAGAGCTCATCAACGGTCTGAAAGAGTTGTGCGAAGACCCCGCCGAATGCTGCACGGCTCTGGAGTACAAGGGCTGGCTCGGGATGCGATTCCGCGCGGGCGACTACGTTAACAAGCATGAGGAACTCCGAGAGCGCGTCGGGCAGGACCTTGCGAAGCTCCTTGAAGGCGTTGAGTTCTGCTGCTTCATCAAGCAAGAGGGCGATCTGCTCCGAATCTGCCTGTGCAACCAACCGGAGGAGATGCAATGGCCCGACGCGCCCGAGCAGTCCGTCCTCAGCGACAAGTCTCTGGCCCGCATGCGCATCGCCGACGATGCCGACCGGACGACGGCCATTCTCCTCACCCCCTCCGCCCTGAATTCTCTGCTTGAAACCGGCGCCGAGATCGCCCGTTTGTCCGACGCAAACGCCGCCCTTCAGGGAAGGTACAGCCATGACGCCCGAAGCTTCGCCCGAATCGCTCAGATTCTCGAGGCCATCGGCTCCCAAAATCTCTACCTTGTCTTTCAGAACAAAGGGCGGAACTTTCTCGCCAGTCTCGACTGCGGTCTCAACTTTGACGTCAACTTCCGCCCCGGCGCTTTGAGTGGGCTCTCGGCCCTCGACGCGCAGACCGCATTCTACTTCGGCACCACGCCGGTTGACATCAACTTCCCGGGGCTCGAGGGCAACGCGGCGGATATCTGTGCGCTGCTGCGCGAAGGCGCAAGCACCCTCTTCCGCTACGGGGAGTCCGAGACCTCGGCTGCCCTGTGCGGCGGAGCTGCGGATCGGGCGCTTCTGGCCCGCCTGCTCGTGCAGATGGGAGGCCGGGATCTCGACCTCAGCCAACCCTTCAGCTTCCGGCCCTTCGGGGGTGACAAGCTTTGTTCCGGCCGCATCGACGAGACCGGCTTCCTGCTGACCACGAACGACACCACCGGGAAGATGCTGACGGACCCGGCGCAGGAAAAGATCCCCTTCTGCGGCGCCGTCTTCGATGCCGAGAGCGATGCCGCCGGCGAGCTTCTGAGCTCGCTCCGCTCTCGGGACATTCCCCTGCTCTCGGACATGGTCTCCCGCTGCGGGCCCCTCTGCGGCACCGTGACGGCGCAGGGGAGGCGCCTGAGCCTGCGCCTCGCCGGGCAGGAGAAGGAGGACGAGCCCGAGCTCTCCCCCCTCGAGACGGAGGAGCTCAGCCCCGAGGCCCCGGGAGCCGATGCGGGCAGCGCTGACGGCGCCCCCGACACCCCGCCCTCCCCCGGCACATCCGCCGACGCCACCGACTCCGACGCTCCGGATGACGCTGCCGAGGGCGGCGCGCCGATGCAGCCATGAGGCGATGCCTTTTTTTCATTTGACAGGCGAAACCTAAGGCGATATAACTACAAAGTGAGCCGCGGCATCGGCGCTGCGGCGCTTTTACCCCAACACTCGCCAGCACAACCCAGCACAACCCAACACACTCGAACAATGAGATTCACCGCATCCCTCCTCACTCTGGCCGCCGTAAGTGCCCCGCTCTACGCCCAGCAACCTGCCGAGCCGCAGCCCTCCGCCAATCCCATCCCCGCCCTGATGGCCGAGGCTCAGGCGCCGGACGCCACGACGCCGGCGGCGCAACTGGCCCAAGCCTTTCCGCTGCTGGCACTCATGCCCTCTGACGCCATGTTCGCCGCGGAATTCAACACCCTCAAGAGCCCCTCAGAGCCCTTCAGCTCCGGTGCCATCGCCACGAGCGGCGACTTGCAGCCCGGCTTCCGCCTGATGCGTCTGGACCTGCTCAGCACGATGCTCATGGACATCAGCTTCAATATGCCCGACCCGGAAGAGGTCGATGCCGCCAAGCTGACGGACAAAGAAAAAAAGAAACTCGAAGACTTCCGGCAGCTCAGCGCGCTCTATGATACCTGGCTCGCCGAAGCCCGCTCCGGCGGCATCAGCCTCGCCCCGATCTACATCGCTCTGCGCATGAACGAAGACGACTGGGAACCCGAGGAGCAGACCGCCATATTGGACGAACTCTGCCAGACTCCTGAAAGCTACTGCTCGCCGCTGGAGTACAAGGGCTGGCGCGGGCTTCGCTTCCGGCTGGGAGACTTCGCCGCGAACGATCTCGCCGACAGAGTGCCGGATAACGCGGACTCGCTGACGAAGGCCATCGCCGAGCGAGAGGAGGAATGGGCCAAGCTGGTGGAGGGATATTCCCTTTGCGTGCTCACCCGGCAGGAGGGCGATTTGCTGATGGTCTGCATCTGTGAGAAGCCGGAGGATATGCAGTGGGCTGCCTCGCCTGAGCAGTCCGTGCTCAGCGACACCTCGCTGGCGAAGGTGAAGCCTTTGCCGGGCGAAGAGACTCTGCGCCAGGCTGCCCTCGTCAAGGCTCCGATGTTGGCCTCGATGCGCGACATGTTCACGGATATCGCGAAGCTCTCCGGGATGATGCCCTACACATCAGATAGCGATCGTGACCTGTTGTCCGCCCTCTGCGAGGTGGTGGGGGCCTTGACGTCTCGGGATCTCTGCTTCGTGGCTCAGTACCGGGACAAGGAGGTGAGCGCGAGACTCGACTGCGGCCTCAGCTTTGACGTCAACTTCCGCCCGGGTGCGCTGCCCGGTCTCGCAACGCTCGATGACCAAACGGCGGTCTACCTCGCCACCTCCCCGGTTGAGATCAAGTTCCCCGGGGTGCAGGGTGTCGCCGCCGATATCCTCGCCTCCTTGAAGGAGGGCGCCGCCGCGGTGGTTAAGCTGCCCCAAGACGACGAGGAGCCCGAAATGGCGCTGAGCTGCGGCACGGGGGATCTGCCTGCTCTCACGCGCCTGCTCGGTCAGATGGGCGGCAGCAATCTCGATTTGAGCAAGAGCTTCACCTTCACCCCCTTTGGCGGATCGCTTCCCTGCATGGGGCGCATCGTGGACGGGAGGCTCCTGCTGAGCACGTCGAAGTCCGCCGAAGAGCGTCTCACGGCTCCGGAGTCGGCGAGCCCGGCGTTCAGCGGGATCGCCTTCAGCCTGCGAGACGAGCCCCTCTATGATCTCATGCGCGAGATTCCCGCGGCGGAGGAGCTTCTGTTCCCGATGAGCCGCTCTTCGGCGAAGGACGGCGATGTGATCAGCGGCGTGCTCACGGTGAAGGATCGCAGCCTCAGCCTGCGCCTCTCCGGCACGCTCTCCAAGCTTGCGGAGCGGGATGAGATGGCCGCTCCGGAGCCCTGCGCCATCGAGCCCGCGCACGAGACCGATGAGGATGTCGAAGCCGAAGGCGCTGACGTGCCCGAGGACGCTGACGAGGCGGCTGAGGGTGCCGAGCCGGAGGCCGCGCCCGATGCGGCCTGAGCTTGCAGCCTGAGTCCGGCAGCCTGAGCTTGCACCGCGGAGCGGACGCTGAGCTGCCGCTCGGCCGGGCGAACGCAGCCGGGCGACCTCGGCTCGCACGCTCCCGCTGTTCCCCTTTCCCCCGCTGCTGCCCGCCCGGCGGCAGCGGGGGCTTTTTGTTGCCGGGCGCGCGGTCGGGGGCCGGGCGGATGGCAGCATTCGGGCTTGCAGTATGGCGGGGCTGTGCTAGGATAGGGGCATGAAATCTCTCCCCTGTCTGGCGGCGGCTCTGGCCGCCCTTATCATCGCGGTGCCGTCGGCCGCAGCGGCTGTGTCTGAAGCGGCAGCCTCGGCGCGCAGTGCCGCTCAGGAGTACGGCTCCGCCGTTCGCAACTGTGATCTGGTCTGGGCGCTCGACCACATGTACCCGCCGCTGCGCCGCACGCTCGCGGATCGTCTCGCCTCGCGAGACCCGCGCACGGAGGCGCAGAATGCCCGCCGCATCATGGGGCTGGAGCGCGAGAGCGAGGAGGCTGCCCGCGCGCGCATGCAGGCGGCGGATCGCGCGCTGATCAACCAGTATCGCAAGATGGGGGAGGCCATGAAGGCGCAGGGCTTTACGGTGGAGCGCTACACGGTGGGCGAGCCCTACTCCGAGTACGTCGTGGCGCCGTCTTCCGTGATGGTGCGCCCGGTTCTCGAGGATCGCAAGGCCGAGAAGCGCGCGGATGCGCTTCAGGCGGAGGCGGATCGCTCCCGCATTGTGGTGCTGCCCATCACGCTGCTGGTGCGAATTCCCGATCGGCGCGGGCAGATGCAGCGAATGGAGCGCAAGAGCTATATCTACGCCATCCGCGATGAGGTCGTCACGGGCATCAACTCGCGCGGCACGGAGATCAACAAGTGGTACTTCGTCGACAGCAATACGAATGTGAATACCCTGCGCACTTACTTCCCGGCCCTGCCGCTCGATATTGCGGTGCCGGCTACGGGCGATCGCATGCTGCCCTGAGTTTTCACGGCCGCAGCTCCCTCTTTCCCCCCCCTCCACCCCTTTCTCCCCCACCCGCTCCTCCCGACTCTACTCCACGCCTCCCACCTCCCCGCACCGTCTCCCGCACTCTCGGCGCTCTCAGAGGGCCCGGACCCGCGCACAGCACCCCGAGCGGGCCGCGAAGGGGGAAGGGTCAGGGTGCAGGATGTGATGCTCGCCGCCCGTGCCTGATCTTCCGGAACAAACGCTGCATGATTTTTCCCCCGAGGGCATTCTCTCGGCGGCGAAGAATTTTGAGTTCCGCCCGGAGCAACAGACGATGGCGGTGTGTGTGGCCGAGGCGCTGCGCGATGAGGCGGCGCTGCTGGTGGAGGCCGGCACGGGGGTGGGCAAGTCGCTCGCGTATCTGATTCCGGCGGTGCGCTTTGCGCTGGGAACGGGGCGCAAGGCGATTGTGTCGACGCACACGATCAATTTGCAGGAGCAGCTGTTTCACAAGGATCTGCCGACGGTGGCGCGGGCGCTTCACTCGGATTTTCGCACGGCGCTGCTCAAGGGGCGGGCGAATTACCTCTGCCTCACGCGGCTGCGGCGCGCCATCGCACAGGCTTCCGATCTCTTCAATCAGGCGGAGGTGAAGCAGCTGCACGATCTGCTGGCTTGGTCGCGCGACTGTGGCGAGGGCTCGCTGGCGGAGCTGCCGGCCGAGCTGAATATCACGCCGAAGGTCTGGGCGCAGGTGTGCAGTGAGAATCACGTCTGCACGCTGCGCAACTGCGGCCCGAACTGCCCCTATCAGGCGGCGAAGCTGCGCGTGCAGGAGGCGGATGTGGTGGTGCTCAACCACACGCTCTTTTTCGGGCTGCTGGCGCTGGCGGAGGAGACGCAGCAGGAGGACACGGCGCCGATGAACGGCTTTATTTTCGCGAATGATTTCGTGATTCTCGATGAGGCGCACACGATTGAGACGGTGGCGGCGCACCAGCTGGGCGCGTCGCTCTCTCAGGCGGAGCTGAAGTATGAGCTACTGCGGCTCTACAATCCGGCGGCGCGCAAGGGCAGTCTGCGCCACTACGCGACGCCGCGCTTGCTGCAATACATCGATGATGCGCAGAATGCGGCGGAGCTCTTTTTCGAGCAGGCGCGGGCGGACTGCCGGCTGGACGAAAATCACGGCACGGTGCGCCTGCGCCGGGCGGATTGGACGCAGGATGTGCTCTCTCCGTCACTCGATGTGCTCATCAACGAGGTGCTCGAGATGGCGAAGGTCTGCGAGGAGGAGCTGCCGCAGGCGGAGCTCAAGGACACGGCGGCGCGCCTGCTGGCCTACCGCAACACGGCGCGGGCGATGGTCGGGCTCACGGAGCTGGAGAGCTGTGTGTACTGGGCGGAGTCTTCGGGGCAGGAGGGGCAGTTCATGACGCTGCGCGCGGCGCTCATCCGCGTGGCGCCGGTGCTGCGCGAGAAGCTTTTTGAGGCGGGGCGCAGCTGCATCTGCACGAGTGCGACGCTCTCGGCGGGCGAGCGCGGCATGGGCTATTTCGCGGGGCGCGTGGGGGCGGAGTCGGCGCGGACGCTGCGCATCGGCAGTCCCTTCAATTTTGCCGAGCAGATGCACGTGGTGGTGGCGCGCAGCATGCCGCCGCCTCCTCCGGCCAGTGAGCCGGAGCTGTATCAGACGGCTCTGGCGGACTGGATTTGCCGCAGTCTGGAGGAGTCTCAGGGCCGCGCCTTCGTGCTCTTCACGAGCTACGGGCTGCTGCGGCAGATGGCGGTGCGCCTGCGCCCCTTCTGCTCGGAGCACGGATGGCCGCTGCTGGTGCAGGGGGAGGAGCGCACGCGCAGTCAGATGATTCACCACTTCCGCGAGAATGTCGGCAGTGTGCTGCTGGGCACGGACAGCTTCTGGACGGGGGTGGATGTGCCGGGCGAGGCGCTCTCGAACGTGATTGTGACGAAGATTCCCTTCGAGTCGCCGGGCAATCCGCTGACGGAGGCGCGCTGCGAGGACATCACGGCGCGCGGCGGCAATCCCTTCCGCGATTATTCGCTGCCGGAGGCGGTGCTGAAGTTCCGCCAGGGTGTCGGGCGCCTCATTCGCTCGAAGTCGGATCACGGCCGCGTGGTGCTGCTGGATTCGCGCATCACGTCCAAGTATTACGGGCAGCGCTTCATGCTGGCCCTGCCCCGCGAAGCGCGCCGCGAGTTTCTCTGAGCGGGCTTGTCGAGGGCTTTTCGGGGCGCCACGGGGCCTTTTTTCACTTTTTGTCACTTTTTTCGCAAAAAAAGCTTGCATTGTCCCCTGTGCTCTTGTATAATGCCCCCGCACCCGCGCCCCTGAGGGCAAGGCCGAAAGCCTGAGTCGCAAGAGCAGCGAGTGTGACCCAGACAAGGAGCGGTAGCTCAGTTTGGTTAGAGCGCAGCCCTGTCACGGCTGAGGTCGCGGGTTCGAGCCCCGTCCGCTTCGTCCTTGCCTGAAGGCGAGTGATTCTCCCGAATCACTCGCCTTTTTCGTGTTCTGAGCGGCCGAGCTTCACGGGTGGCGGTGCCTTCGCGGTGTGATCACGGTGCCCGGCCAGGGCGATGCCGTCACGGTGGGGCAGGCCGCGCGCGAGTTGGGATGCGCGCGGGCTTGGCGCGCGGGCTGGGCGTGCGTGGGCCGGGCCGGGCGGGGAGTCCGGCGCAGCGGTGAAGAGGCGGGAGGGTGCTCTCGCCTCGCCTCCGGGGATGAAGAGCCTGAGGAGGGGATGCTCCGCAGGGGATGGCCTCAGGGGATGATGATGCGCTGGCCGACGTGGATGCGCGCGGCTTCCTGCATGCTCAGGTTGTTGGCCCGCAGCAGGCTCGCGAGGGAGACGCCGTAGCGGCGCGCGATGGCGCCGAGGGTTTCGCCGGAGCTGACGGTGTGGATGCGCTCGCCGCCGGAGGCATTGGGCTCGGAGGTCTCGGAAGCGTCCGAGGGCGCGGGCAGGATGCCGCCGCGCACGACTTGGCCCTCGGCGTCGGGGATGAAGAGGTCACTGCCGATGGTGAGGCGGGAAAGGCCGGGGTTGGCGCGGCGCAGGGCGTCGACGCTGATGCCGTACTGCCGGGCGATGCCGGCGAGGCTGTCACCGGTGCAGACGCGGTGCTTGACGGGGATGCTGCCGGCTCGGACCAGCAGGGGGCGCAGCTTCGCGCTCTCGGCGCTGTTCTCACTCGCGCTGCCGTCGGTGCTCTGGGCGGCGCTCGGGGCGGGGCTCGCTCCGGCGGAGGGGGCGGCGTCATTTGCTGCGGGGGTCGAGCCTGAGGGGGTATTCGCTGCGGTCGAGGTGTTCGCCGGGGGCGGTGTGGTGCTGCCGGCGGAGGGGGCGGCGGGGGTCTGTCGGCCGGAGCTGCCGGAGGAGGCTGCGGCTTGAGGTTTCGCGGGGGCGGGGCGGCTCTTGCTGCTGCGGCGCAGCAGGATCATGGCGTCGAGTTCGCCGTCCTCAGCGGCGAGGCGGTACCACTCGCGCGCCTGCTCGGCGTTGCGGGGCTGCTCCGAGAAGCCGATGCGGCACATCAGGCCCATGCTGCGGCGGGCGTCGGGAAGGCCGCGGCGGGCGGCTTCGGCGACGAGGCGCAGGACGCAGGGGTCGGCCCGCCGGTGGTCGTGGCAGTCGCTGTAGAGTTCGACGGCCATGGAGTAGAGCTCCTGAGGCGGCGGGTCGGTGCGGGCGAGGAGCTGCTCGGCGCGGGCGATCAAGGCGTCATCGCGCTCGGCGGGGCTGAGGTTTTGGGCCGAGCCGGGCAGCCAGCCGGCGTAGTGGGCCGCGAGCAGGCCGGCGCCGACGAGCAGGAGGAGCAGCAGGAGGAGGCGCAGGCGGCGGGGACGGCGGGAGGAGGCGGGGGGCTCTGGCTGAAACATGGGGGACGTGCGACGGAGAGAGGTTGTGCGGCGATGATCGACCGCAGCGAGCGAACCGCGGGTTCGCTTGCTTTCTCTGAGACTACACAATCACCGCGGCGGCGTCAAGTGCCGATTCCGCGGCCTGTGTCAGCAGGGGGAGGACGGCGCGACGGCAGGCGCGGGGCTCCGTGCGGCTACGGCGGATGAGGGCTCCGAGGGCGCGGGGCGGCCGCGGTGGGGCTCAGCGCTTGATTTGCAGGTAAATGGTGCGTCTGGCGCGGTAGTCGGCGCAGTCGGTGACGATCTGAAGGCGCTCCAGCACGGCTTTCTCGGTGCTCCGCGGGGTGATGATGATGCGGTATTCGCGGCCTTCGCGGACGATGCGGGGATCGTAGTCAAAGGTTTTGCCGACGAGTTCGGCGCGCTCGAGGCGACGGACGGGGGAGCCCTTCGGGATGGTGAGGCGCACTTCCTGCGCGGCGGCGGGGGCTCCCTTTTTCCAGACGAGGCGCGGGCTGCTGACGACGAGGAGGGGCGGCACGCTGAAGCGGATGGTCAGGGTGGTGGTTTTGCCGTCGGCGGTGGTGGCTTCGAGCTGCTTGGTGATGTCGCGGCTGAAGGTGGAGCTGTCGATGTGGGCGATGATGCGGTTCCCTTGGATCTCGGCGGTGATGCAGTCGCAGAGGGGCTTGACGCGCGTGACGGCGACGCCGTCGGTTTCAAAGGTGGCGACGGCTTCGTTTTGCAGGTAGTCGAGGCTCAGGTCGATGCTGTCGCGGCGGAAGTCGGCCCGGGCGGTCGCAGCGGTGAGGGCGGCGAGCAGGAGGAGGGAGAGTGTTTTCACGGGTGGCGCGGGGTGGTGGTGGGGTGGTCGGTGGGTGGTCGCTTGCCTCGGGAGGCGGAGGCGGGAGGCTGCCGCCGCAAAGGCTCTGCGCCCCGCAGGGTGGCTCGGCGGCGGCGCGCGCCGGGGCAGGCTCAGACGGGCGGCGGGGCTCAGGAGCGGTCTTCGCCGGGGTGCCGGGCGGGCTCAGCGGCGGGGG
>URLZ01000013.1 GCA_900548895.1 uncultured Akkermansia sp. | reverse complement strand
TCCGCCTTCCGCCTTCCGCCTTCCGCCTTCCGCCTTCCGCCTTCCGCCTTCCGCCGGAACGGAGGTCACGCAGCGCAGCTTCTCTCCACCCGTCAGGCGCAGCGGGCGATCTCGGCTTGCCTTCCGCCCCGCTTCTGCTACAATAGGGCCCATGACTGAACAACAGGAAATGCAGGACGTGATGAGCTACCTCATCGGTTACCGCCTCGGCTCTCAGATTCTCCCCCAGATGCTCGCCGGCATCACCGCCGGTGACATCACGCCGGAGAAGCTCGGCAAGGGCATCCTCGACGGCCTCGGCGGCGACATGGATATGAGCATCGTCAACGAGAACATCAACCGCTACCAGCACGAATTCCTCGCCATGCTGCAGGCCCGCGCCGAGCAGAAGGCTCAGGCGAATCTCGAGCTCGGCCGCAAGTACATGGAGGAGAACGGCAAGCGCGACGGGGTCACCACGACGGCCAGCGGCCTTCAGTACGAGGTGCTCACGCCTGGCGGCTCGGAGAAATACAGCGCTGAGAAATACGGCGATGCCCCGACGGCCAAGGTGATGTACAAGGGCACGCTCGTGGACGGCACGGTCTTCGATCAGTCGCCGCAGCCCGTTGAGTTCAACATCCGCCAGGTCATCCCCGGCTTCACGGAGGCGCTCAAGCTCATGCCCGTCGGCGCCAAGTGGCGCGTGACCATTCCGGCCAATCTGGCCTATGGCACCAACGGCCCCGGCAGCATCGGCCCGAACAGCACGCTCATCTTTGAGATGGAGCTGCTCGGCCTGACCAAGTAAGCGCCGCTGTGCGCCTTCGGGAGCTTTCCCCGGCGGGCAGACTCTGCCCCGCGGCAGAGTCTGCCCGCTTTTCTCGGGAGCGCCCGGATTCGCGACGTCCGGCTATCCGCCGACCGACCCGTCGCTTCCCCGAGCAGGGCTCACGGAAGGATGCCCTCCGCCCTCTCAGAGCGCCAGCCCTCCCGGGTGGCTTTCGGTATCTCGGACGGCGCCGCGCGGCACTCCGTTCCGAAGCATTCCCCTCCGCTCGGGCAAGGCACGGGTCTGCGCCGTCCGGCTTCAACCGCACAACGGCACAACAGTACAGCCGCCCCGGAGGCCTACGCCCCCCGGGGCTTCTCTGCGCGGCTCCCATCCGAGGGCTGACTTCACCGCAACACTTCTCCCACCGCATCCCCATGGCTCACGACGAACAACTCAGCGACATTCCCGCCGTGCGCGAGCTCGTCTATCTCCTGCGCGCTCACGGCCTCACGCGCTGCGTTCTCTGCCCGGGGAGCCGCAACTCGCCCATCGTGCGCAGCCTCTCCTGCGCCGAGGGCTTCAGCTGCCGCGCCGTCACGGACGAGCGCAGCGCCGGCTACATCGCCCTCGGCTGGAGTGCCGCAGCCGGCGGGGCGCCCGTCGCCGTCTGCGTGACGTCGGGCAGCGCCCTGCTCAATCTGCACCCTGCTGTGGCCGAAGCGCACTACCGGCAGATTCCGCTGCTCATCATCTCCGCCGACCGCCCGGGAGCCTGGATCGGGCAGCAGGACGGTCAGACCCTTCCCCAGATCGGGGTGTACGGAGGCTTGGTCAAGCTCTGCCTCAGCCTGCCGGAGAGCGGGGATGCCTGGCACCGCAACCGCCTCATCAATGAAGCTCTGCTCGCCCTCCACCGCGACGGAGGTGGGCCCGTGCAGCTCAACATCCCGCTCGCTCCGCCTCTCGGCGGCGTGCGTCCGGAGCCCCCGGAGCCGACCCGCGTCATTCGCCTCAGCCAGCTCAGCGAGGCAGGGAGCCTCAGCGCTCTCGCCGACTTGGTCGCCGCCGCACCGCGCCGCATGCTGCTGCTCGGGCAGCTGCCGCAGCGTCCCGATTGGGCGGAGGCCTTTTGCCGGGCGGGCTGGGCCGTCGTCGGCGAGCATCTGAGCAATGCGGACGGCCTCGCGCAGACGCAGCCGGATCGGCTCTTGCCGGTCGAGGTGGACGAACCGCTGGGCCGGGAGCTGAGCCCGGATCTGCTCCTCAGTTGCGGCGGATGCCTCATCTCGCCGAGGCTCAAGGCGCTGCTGCGCCGCTTCCGCCCGCAGGAGCACTGGCACCTCAGCCCGAGCGGCGAGGTCATCGACAGCTTTTGCTGCCTGAGCCGCTGCCTCGCCGGCAGGCCGGAGGAGTTGCTGCCGCTCGCCGACCTTCCCGGGGCAGACCGAGCCTTTGCGGCCCGCTGGATGCATGCGCAAGTCACCGCGCTTTCGGCTCAACCTTGCACTCGGGACGCCGCCGCGGGCGATCCGCCCACGGGGCCCCGGCTCGTCGGGGAGGCGATGGCGCATCTGCGGCCCGGCGATACCCTGCATCTGGCCAACAGCTCGGCCGTGCGCTTTGCCCAGCTCTTCGAGCTGCCGGCAGGCGTGCAGGTCGAATGCAACCGCGGCACCAACGGCATCGAGGGCAGCCTCTCCACCGCCATCGGCTACGCACAGAGCCCCGAGGCCCGAGGGCTTCAACTGCTCATCATCGGCGATCTGAGTTTCTTTTACGACATGAATGCGCTCGGGCTCCCCGAGCTGCCGCCCACCCTGCGCATCCTCCTGCTCAACAACGGCGGCGGCGGCATCTTCGCCACCCTGCCCGGCCCGGCCAACGCCATGGTCAGCGGTATCTGCCGAAGCCGGGCTGAAGGATGGGCCCGCAGCTGCGGCTGCCGCTACCTCTCCCTGCAACGGGCCGGCGACACATCAGATCTCATCGAGGCGCTCATGGCGGCAAACGCCCCCGGGCCCATCCTGCTCGAGGCCATAACCGATGCCGACCGAGACGCTGCTGCCTCCGCGCAAGGCTGAATGAGGCCAGCAGTCAAAGCTATCCCTCACCCCGCCTGAATCCCACAGCTCACCCCGCGCCCTTCGACACCTTCCCGCCTTCCCCCACCTTTCGACATGAAACGCGACTGGACCCCCATCAAGCAGTACGAGGAAATCCTCTTCGAGCAATACGGCGGCATCGCCCGCATCACCATCAACCGCGAGCGCTACCGCAACGCCTTCACCCCGCTGACGACGGCGGAGATGAGCGACGCGCTGCATCTGGCCCGCGAAATGGCCTCCGTGCGCGTCGTCGTACTCACCGGCGCGGGCGACATCGCCTTCTGCTCCGGCGGCGACATGCACGTCAAGGGCCGAGGCGGCTACGTTGATCGCCAGGGCGTGCCCAGACTCTCCGTCCTCGAGGTTCAAAAGCAGATTCGCTCTCTGCCCAAGCCCGTCATCGCCGCCGTCAACGGCTTCGCCATCGGCGGCGGGCACGTCCTGCATGTCGTCTGCGACCTGAGCATCGCCTCCGAGAACGCCGTCTTCGGCCAGACCGGACCGCGCGTCGGCAGCTTTGACGCCGGCTTCGGCGCTTCGTACATGGCCCGCTGCATCGGGCAGAAAAAGACGCGCGAGATCTGGTTCCTCTGCCGCAAATACAGCGCTCAGGAGGCTCTCGAGATGGGACTCGTCAACAAGGTCGTCCCCCTCGAGCAGCTCGAGGATGAATACGTGCAGTGGGCCGAGGAGATGATGCAGCTCTCTCCCATCGCCCTGCGCCTCATCAAGGCCGGGCTCAACGCGGAGCTCGATGGCCAGGCAGGCATCCAAGAGCTCGCAGGAGACGCCACCATGCTCTACTACCTCTGCGACGAGGCTCACGAGGGCTCCCGCGCCTTCCTCGAGAAGCGCCCGCCGGACTTCAGCCGCTACCCGAATCTCCCCTGAGTCGCCCGAACCTCCCTTACGGGGGCCCCATCACCATCGCAGCACCACGCCCCGCCCGCCATCGTCGGCACGGGGACGTACTCCCCCTGAACGCCGATAACACCATCTCAAACGCCCGCCCATGACGCCGTCCGACGCAGCCGAGGCCCTCGATGACGCTCTGTGCAGCCTGCCGCCCTTTCGGCTGCAGGCCGAGCAACGCGTGCTGCACTTTCGGCGCCCGGCGCGCACCTCGCGCGGCGCACTCGTCGAACGCCCCATCCTCATCATCCGCGCCGAGGGCGACGGACGGGTCGGCGAGGGAGAGTGCAGCTTCATGCCGGGGCTCTCGCCCGAGGCCGCTCGGCTCACGGACGCTCCCATCGCCGCCGCCCTACGCCAAGTGGAAGCCCGGCAGGCCCTGTTGCCCGCCGAGCTAAGCGAGAGCCCCGCCCTGCGCTTCGGCATCGAAGGGGCCCTGCTGGGGCTCAGGAGCGGCTCTCGCGCCCTCTGGGACACGCCCTTCACGCAGGGGCGCGACGCCATCGCCATCCACCACCTCGTCTGGATGGATACGGCTGAGTGCATGCGCCAAGCCCTGCGGCAGGGGGCGGAGAGCGGGGCGAGCTGCCTCAAGCTCAAGGTCGGGGCCCTCCCGCTCGGTGAGGAGCTCGCGCTGCTGCGCGACGTCAAGGCGGAGTTCCCGTCGGTTGAAATCCGCGTCGACGCCAACGGGGCCTTCAGTCCGAACGAAGCTCCGGCCATCCTCGAAGCCCTCGCGGAAGCGGGCGTCTCCTGCATCGAGCAGCCCCTCGCCCCCGGGCAGCCCCGCGCGCTCGCCGAGCTCTGCCGCTGCGCGCCCCTGCCCATCGCCCTCGATGAAGAGCTCATCGCCGCAACGTCACCCGATGCGCGGGAGAGCCTGCTCGACCGCCTCCGACCGCAGGCCCTCGTCATCAAGCCTTCGCTGCACGGGGGACTGCGGGGAGCCGCTAACTGGGCCTCCCTCGCGGAGGAACGCGGCATGCGCTGGTGGATCAACTCGGCGCTGGAGAGCCACATCGGCCACGGCATCCTCACCCAGTGGTGCGGCCTCTGCGCTCCCCACACCCTCCACGGGCTCGGCACCGGCCGCCTCTTCAGCGACGACAGCTTGCGTGACATAATCCTGCTCGGTCATGATTTACACTGGAAAAAATCCGTTCTCCGTGATATAAAACAAGCACCACCTCCATCAACCGACCCCTCACCCCGATGAAGCCCACCCTTTCAGCCCTTCCGCTGCTCGCCGCCGCGCTTGCAGCCCCTCTCCTCATCACAGGCGCCTCCGCGCAGGAGGGACGCCCCTCAGAACTCGCACCCGCCGGGAATTGCGACCTCATGGCCTCCAACACCCTGCGGGCCACCTATGTCGGCCCCGTCGGCGAAGGCGAGACGGCCGCGTACCGCTTCACGGTCATCGAGACCATCGCCTACAAGGCCTCAAACCGCTACGCCAACCTCCCGCTGAAACACGGGCAGACCCTCGACATCCCCGCCGATCCTTCACGCCCCGGCCAACCGGCGGACGTGCTCGCCGGCATGGCGGACATGAAGCCCGGGGAAGAGGTTATCATGCTCATCAACCACATCTTCCTCTTCTCGGAGCCCTACTACGGCAACCAAATCGTCTGTACGCGCCTCGCCCGCCTCGGGGTCCTCGCCTCAGGCAGCGGCGCAGGCGCGGCCGGCAGCGACGGCGGGGCTCTTCCCCTGCCGCCCGTCGGGGGAAATTTGGCCCCAAGTCAGGAGCCTTATGCGGGAGGGGCTGCCGAGGGCATCTCTTCCGGGACGGGAACGCCCGGTGGCGACCCCGGCCGTGGCGCAGCAATCCCCCCGCTACCGGTCGACCCCCCAGCTCCAGCGCCCACTCCGTCGGCGCAGGGCAGCGACGCACCTCGCGGAGGTGATGACACCATCATCGAGAGCGGCTCGGGCAACCCCTCTCCCACCTATCCGGACCGCCCCATTCTGCCTGCTGACGAGGGTTTTTAAGTCTTCCCCAACCCTCGCCGACCTTCACAAGCTCCTCTCCCACGCCTCACACCTCCATGCCGGCATCCGTCACCCAAAGCTCTGCACACTCGCGCTGCTCATTGGCCCTCCGCGCTCTCCTCACCTTGGCCCTGATTGCTCCCGGTGAGCTCGCCGCTCAGCAGGACGCGGTTCCCTCTCTACCTCCCGTCGCTCCCCCCGCATCCGCCGGCGGATTCGCCACCGGGCCGGCCGTCGGCCAAGCCTCCGCCCCCGCGGGGGTGCCCCAGCTCACCGGCAACTGCGATCTGCTCAGCTCGGACACCGTGCGCGCCGTCTTTCACGAAATCACCTCCAACGACAACCGCGACTACATTGCGCGCTTCGAGGTCGTGGAGCTGCTCGCCCACCAGAACGGGGCCTCGGCCCAGCCTCAGCCCCTTCAGGCCGGCGACACCGTCGACATTCTGCTGCGGCGCGATATCCCCGGGCAGCCTGCGGGCATTCTCGAAGATCTCGTGGCCATGAAGCAGGGGCAGCTGGCGCTGATGCGCCTCGATCGCCTCTTCATGCTCGATCCGCAGGACTACGGCGAGCGCCTGGTCTGCGCGCGCTTCCGCCCGCTGACGGACAGCTCCAACGTGCCCGCCGGCGGCGAGTCCGCGGCACCTACCACTCCGCCGCAGGCGGGGGACAGTGCTGCCACAGGCAGTCTCTCTCAGCCGCGCGGCAAGGTTACCACTAAAATCGAGGTCGGCAATGACGGCAGCATCCGCGAGCGCATTTTCGTCAACGGTGAAGAGATTCTGCCGCCCGAGGTGCAGACCCTCGAGCCGGAGGAGGCGAGCCCTCGGAGCAGCAGCGGTGGTGACGTCGTTCCCTCGAACGTCCTTCCCGAAGAGGAGGGCGACACCCGCCCGAGCAGTGTCCAACCGCAGCCGTCCCGATACTCAACGCCGTACCGTGGCGGCTCCGTCTCCATCTCCGGCAACAGCCGGCTCTGAGGGAGTGCCCGCGCACCGCACCGTCGCGTTTCATGCGGGACGATTCGCCTTCTGCGCATCAAAAACAGGCCGCGTGTCCTTCCGTCGTTTTTTCTCGACTCTGCCCCGAAACGTGCTACAGTGACCCTATGATCACCCTCTCTCTCGTCGTTCCGTGCTACAATGAAAGTGCCGTTCTGCACATCTTCATGACTGAGCTCAAGCGCGTGCTCGACGGGCTCGGCAACGTGAAACCCGAAGTCATCTTTGTCAACGACGGCAGCCGAGATGACACCCTCAGCATCCTG
Organism: uncultured Akkermansia sp.; assembly: GCA_900548895.1. Lineage (GTDB taxonomy): Bacteria > Verrucomicrobiota > Verrucomicrobiia > Verrucomicrobiales > Akkermansiaceae > Akkermansia > Akkermansia intestinavium. Next base: position 50,382 of record URLZ01000013.1, on the reverse strand, counting down.
AGGGAACTGCACCGAAGCTATCCCGACATCGTCCGCTATTACTCCCTCTCGCGCAACTTCGGCAAAGAGGGAGCCATGCTCGCCGGGCTGACGCACGCCACGGGAAACTATGTCGCCATCATGGATGCCGACCTGCAAGATCCGCCCGCCCTCCTCCCCGACATGCTCAAGTGGGTGACCGAAGAGGGCTACGACTGTGTCGGCACCAGGCGCAGCACGCGCGAAGGCGAGCCGCCCGTGCGATCCTTCTTTGCCCGCTGCTTCTACTGGCTCATCAACAAGATCTCCGACACGAAGCTCGAGAGCGGGGCTCGCGATTACAAGCTGCTCTCGCGCCGGGCGCTTCAGGCTCTGCTCTCCCTGCCGGAGCGCAACCGCTTCTCCAAGGGGCTCTACGAGTGGATCGGATTCCGCACCAAGTGGCTGGAGTATCACAACGTGGAGCGTGCCGCCGGCGAAACCAAGTGGTCGTTCTGGAAGCTCTTCCGCTATTCGCTGGAGGGCATTCTGGCCTTTTCAACCCTGCCTCTGGCTCTGGCCTCTCTGCTGGGACTGCTCTTCATGGCTATCTCCTTTATCGCCATCGTCGCTCTGAGCGTGAGGCAGATCGTCTTCCATGACTCCGTGGACGGATGGACGTCCATGGTCTGCGTCATTCTGCTGCTCAGCGGCGTCCAGCTCTTTTTCCTCGGCGTCTTCGGGCAATATATGGCCAAGATGTACACGGAGATCAAGCAGCGGCCCAACTTCATCATCGCAGAAAGCTCCGATGATGAAGACGCCTCCCTCAACTCTGCGGCGCAATAAGCGCCGACTGGGTTGCCCCTTCCGCAGCTTCAACTTTTCCGAGCCTGTTGCTCTCGCCGGATTAGAGCTCCTACGAAGTGAGCATGCACGGACAGAGGAGCCGCAGAGTCCGGCCAACAGGCTATTTTTCGTCAGCCTGAGGCGCAGTGCCCAATAGCTCGGCGAGTATGGCGGCCGAAGGCGCAGTGAGCAAAGCGGCGCCCCGTCTGACATGATTTTTGGTAAAGAAAACGCCACGAAACAAACTGTGAGCGGTGCGTTTTGTACTTGACACACAAGGCTGGTAGTTCTAGAATCACGAATCGTGCGAGGTGTATCCTGTTTTTTCGTAAACAGAGTACCTTTGCGGCTCTCTTTTCATCTCAATAAACAGATATATGTCAGAAAGCAGCCAAAAGTTCATCGGACGCAACCGCGCACCGCGCGTCCAGATTGAATACGACGTAGAGTTGTACGGTGCCGAGAAAAAGGTAGATCTGCCCTTCGTCATGGGCGTAATGTCCGATCTGTCGGGCAAGTCCAACGCCGATCTGCCGCCGGTGGCTGAGCGCAGCTTCCTCGAGATTGACAGCGACAACTTCAATGACCGCATGGAGAGCATGAAGCCGCGCGTGGCCTTCTCCGTCCCGAATGTCATCACGCAGGAGGGCAACGTCGGCGTCGACATCACCTTCAACAGCATGGAGGACTTCAACCCGGATGCCGTGGCTGCTCGCATTCCCGGCGTCTCCGACCTCCTCGAAGCCCGCAGACAGCTGGCGGCGCTCGTCTCGTACATGGACGGCAAGGCCGGCGCCGAGGAGCTCATCGGCAAGATTCTCAAGGATCCCTCGCTGCTCAAGACCCTCTCCGAACAAGCCGCCAAGGACAAGCAGACCGCGGAGACCAACACTGAAAACGCCTGATCGCCATGCCGGAAACACAGACAACACCCCAGGCTGCGGCCGCCTCGACCGTCGAACTCAACGCCTTTGAGGCCCTGCTCGATCGCGAGTTCAAGCCCAAGACCGAGGAAGCCAAGTCCGCTGTGCAACAGGCGGTGGGCACGCTGGCCTCTCAGGCACTCGGCAAGGCGAATCTGATCTCGGATGACGTCATCTCGACCGTCGAGGCCATGATTGCCGAGATCGACCGCAAGCTCAGCGCCCAGCTCAACCTCGTGATTCATCACCCCGACTTCCAGAAGCTGGAGAGCGCGTGGCGCGGCCTGCACTACCTCGTCTCCAACACCGAGACCGACTCCCACCTCAAGATCAAGGTGCTCAACGTCTCCAAGGACGAGCTCGCCAAGTCGATCAAGAAGTTCAAGGGTGCGGCCTGGGATCAGAACCCGCTCTTCAAGAAGCTCTACGAGGATGAGTTCGGCTCCCCGGGCGGCGAGCCCTACGGCGCTCTCGTGGCTGACTACTACTTCAGCCACCAGCCCAAGGACATCGAGATCCTCAAGGGGATGGGCCGCATCTGCGCCGCCGCGCACTGCCCGATGATCTCCGCAGCCGATCCTCTGCTCATGAACATGGACAGCTGGCAGGAGCTCTCGAACCCCCGCGACATCAGCAAGATCTTCCAGACGCCTGAGTACGCCGCCTGGCGCAGCCTGCGAGACTCGGAGGACAGCCGCTACATCGCGCTGACTATGCCGCGCGTGCTGGCCCGCCTGCCCTACGGCGCCAAGACCACCCCGGTCGAGGGCTTCGACTTTGAGGAAGAGACAGGGGCCGGCGACAACTCCGCCTACACGTGGATGAACGCCGCCTACGCCATGGGCGCCAACATCAACCGAGCCTTCAAGAAATACGGCTGGTGCGCGGCCATCCGCGGCGTGGAGTCCGGCGGCATGGTGGAGTCCCTCCCCTGCCACACCTTCCCGACGGATGACGGCGGCGTCGCGATGAAATGCCCGACGGAGATCGCCATCACGGATCGCCGCGAGGCCGAGCTTTCACAGAATGGCTTCCTGCCCATCTGCCACTGGAAAAACACCGACTACGCCGTCTTCCTCGGCGGGCAGACGCTCAACAATCCTACCGTCTACGACGACCCGGACGCCACGGCCAACGCCCGCCTCTCGGCTCGCCTGCCCTATATCTTCGCCACCAGCCGCTTCTCGCACTACCTCAAGTGCATCGTGCGAGACAAGGTCGGCTCCTTCAAGGGTCGCGAAGACATGCAGAAGTGGCTCTCGAACTGGATCGCCGGCTACGTCACCGCTGACCCGAACGCCGATGAGAGCGTCAAGGCCCGCTACCCGCTGGCCGCGGCGGACGTCACCGTCGAAGACGTCGAGGGCAACCCCGGCTACTACACGGCCAAGTTCTACCTCAAGCCCCACTTCCAACTGGAAGGCCTCACCGCTTCTCTCCGTCTGGTGACCAAACTTCCGAGCGAGAAGAAATAACAAAACTACTGCTGAGCACAAGCAACCCCAAAACACCACCACCATCATATGGCATTCAATTCCTACATTCAGATTGACGGCATCGAAGGGCAGTCCACCGACGTCGCCCACACCAACTGGATTGACGTTGTGTCCTTCAGCCACGGCGCGACGCAGGAGACGCAGTTTGCGAACCAGACGAATGCGGCCGGCCGAGGCGTGCTGGCTCCGCTTGTCTTCGTGCACCTGCTGGACAAGGCCACGCCGAACATCCAGAAGGCCTGCATGAGCGGTCAGAACATCGCTAAGGTGAAGCTCGAGATCTGCGCGCAGATCGGCGGCGCCAAGCAGAAGCTCTATGAGGTTGAGATGACGAACGCCCGTGTCATCGAGGCCAAGGTGATGACGGTCGACGCCCCCGTCTGCACGGAGACGCTCATGGCCGGCATCGGCCGCGACGCCGCGGCCCTGCGCCTCGTTGAGCAGGTCAGCATCGTGGCGGAGGAGTACAAGTGGACCACCCACACCTTCAAGACGACCGGCGAGCTCGGCGGCGACGTTGCTGCCGGCTGGAACATCGCGACGGATCAGTCCGCCTGATCGGATTTCAAGCATCAGAGCCGGCGACCCGGACCGGTCGCCGGCTCTCCCGCTTTCCCGTCCGGTCTCGCGTTGCCGCGCCGTTCGCGCGGCCCGCGTTCGCATGAGTCCATTGCTTTCACGCCCGTCGCTTTCGCCTTCGCCATTCCCTCTCACCCCCCGCTCGTCCATGGACACCCAAGAGCTCTTTCAACGCGCTGATCTCTCAGGCCTGCACAACGAAGTTGCGCAGCAGATTCGACAAAACCCGCAGGACGCGTCCTCTCGCGCTCTGTTTGTGCAGATTCTCTGCCTCGAGGGAGCGTGGGAACGGGCCGACAAGCAGGCCGATGCCCTCATGAAGCTGTCGCCTTCCTCGGCGCTGTTTTGCAGCACGGTCTCCCAGCTCATCCGAGCCGAGCAACGCCGCGAGTCCGTGCTCCGTGGAGAGGCGCTTCCCGTCTGGGCCGGCTCCGTTCCCTCCTGGGGAGAGAGCCTGACAGCTGGCATGGCGGCCTGCACGCGCGGCGATCTGAAGGCCGGCGCTGAGGCGATCGAACGCGTCCTTGAGGCGCTGCCCGTCGTTCCCGTCACCCTGAGCGGACGCAGCGAGCCTTGGCTGCTCGACGGAGATGCGCGATTCTCCGGAGTCTTGGAGCTCATCACCGGCGGCGAGTACCGACTCGTTGAGCAAGCCACTGTTCAGGAGCTGGAAATCGCCGCCCCGACCCACCCGATCGAGCTTCTGTGGCCGCATGTGCGCCTGAGTCTGCGCAGCGGGGAGATCCTCATCGGCCGCATGCCCGGGCGCTATCCCCTGACGGCTCAGACGTCGAGCGCGGACGCGCAGTTGCTTCTGATGCGCTCCACGGCTTGGACGGACTGCGGCAACGGGCTCTATCTGGGCGAGGGCCAGCGCTGCTGGAACGCGGAAAGCGGCCCGATTCCCCTGCTCACCGAACCGGTCCTCCGCTGGGGAGAGCTTCCTTGAACCCACGGACGGCGTTTCTCGGCACGCGAAACCGTCCCCTCGCAGTTTTTTTCTCAAGGCTCTCTCCGCCAAGGCCGGTCTCGTCGGCACCAGTGAGAACTCGGGCAGGCCGACGGCCTCGGTTGAACCCATTTCCCACTGACTTTATCGGACATCACCCCGACCGCTCAAGTCTTCGAACGAAATCCACGCACAAACGGACCGAGCAAACGAACCCCGAGGAGCAAGCGAACCCATACGGGATTGACCCTGCCCCCTCGCTTTCCCCTCCCCCATCCTCGCCCCTTCGTCCTCCACAATTCGCACACCGCCCTCCACCCCACCCCGCCTTAAAACGATCGACGCGTCGCTCCCTCATCTGCATGTCCACCTCAGAAAAGAGCTCCAGCAAGTACCTGCCCTGTCTGCTGACGAGGCTGACGGACGAACACCCCTTCTCGGCGCAGGATGACGCCTACGGGGCGTCTTTCTCGCAGGAGCAACTCAAGGGCGACATTCTCCGCAACCTGAGCATGCTGCTCAACTCGCACACGGCACCCGCGACCACGCAGAGGCTCATGCAGCAGTTTCCTCAGGTGGCCACATCCTGCTATCACTTCGGCATCGACTCCTATGCCGGCGTTACCGGCAAGGCCGAGCAGCCGCGCATCATTGCGGAAGCCGTGCGGCGAGCCATCATCAACTTTGAGCCGAGGCTCGACCCAGCGAGCATCCTCGTGCAGGCCGATACGCGCCTCAGCTCGCACGACCGCACGGCCCTGCACCTGACCATCAGCAGCCGGCTGGCCGTCCACCCGCTGAGCGAAGACATGTATTTTCGCCTGCGCGTCGACGTCGAGACCGGCGAAGCCACCCTTCACCCCTGAACGCCGCCATGGACGACACCTTTCTGAGGTATTACGAGAACGAGCTGGATCACCTGCGTGTGTCCTCGCAGCGCTTTGCCGCTGAGTTCCCGAAAATCGCCCGCAGGCTTCAGCTGGGCGAGCAGGAGTGCGCCGACCCCTACGTCGAGCGCCTGCTGGAGGGCGTCGCCTTTCTCACCGCCCGCATCTCGCGCAAGCTCGACGACGCTCAGGCCGAGCTTCCGGAGACCCTGCTGAACCAGATCGCCCCAGAGTTCAACGCCCCCATTGCCTCGCGCGCTGTCCTGCACCTCCGAACCGAGGAGCCCGGCGCCGTTCTGCCGGCCGGCACGCCCTTCAGCGCCCCCACCTCTCTGCCGGACAAGCTCTCATGCTGCTACACCCTGCGAGAGCCCTTCACCGCCTCGGGCATCAGCATCCGCTCCTGCGCCTGGGACGACGGCCCGGCCCTCGAACTCGCCGCTCGGGCCGGTCTCGAAGCCGAGGGAGCCCTCCGCCTGAGCCTGGACTGCGGTCCGCACGGGCCTCAGGACGACGTAAACTTCTTCATCCGCCTGCCCGAGAGCGCCGCCGGTGCCCTGCTCGAGCTGCTGACCGAGGCCTGCGCCGGCATCATCGCAGAGAGCCCCGGCCAAGGAACCTCCACCCTGCCCGCCAGTGCGCTGACGGAGCCTGCGGCCCCGCAGGACGCGATGGCCCTGCCCCCCGTGGCGGAGTACTTCATCGCCCCCGAGCAGTTCTCCTTTTTCCGCATCCTCCACCTGCGCTGGCTGCTGCCCGAGAGCGGGTCGGCGGATCTGCTGCTGCTGCTGCGCCGCCGCCCTGATGAGCGCCTGCGCCTGCTGCTGCGCGGCGAGCAGCCCCTGCTGACCGACTGCGTGCGCGCCATCAACGTCTTTGAGCGGCGCATGGACCGAGCCCTGCCCTCGTGGAGGCCCGCCGAGCACCTCGTGGCCGACGTCACCGGCAACCAGAACTTCGAGGTCTTGCGCGTCCTCGGCGCAGCCGCCTACGATGGCGACAACGCCAAGCTCTTCGATCTGTACCCCTTCTACCTCGCTGACGACCTCAGCATGCCCGGCGGCACGGAGCGCCTCAACTATTTCGCGACCCACCGCGAGGCCCCCGTTGCCCCGCCCCGCCACCGCGTCAGCCCCTATACCGGCAGCGAAGTCTACATCCAGCTCTCCGGGCCCGATTACACGGAACGCCGCGACAGCATCGGCAGCATCTCCGTGCGCGCCCTGTGCTCAAACCGAGACCTGCCCCTCTTTCTGCGCCGCGATGCCCGGCTGAGCGGCGAGGGCGCGCAGGCCGCCTTCGCTTCGACGCCCGGAAGACCGCGCGCCCCGCTCACCCACCACGGGGCCCGCTGGCTGGCGCTGGCGCTCGCGCGCCTCACCCCCGCCACCCTCGCGGCCTACGGCGAGCAGGCTCTTCCCGCTGTGCTGCGCACCCTGCTGCACCACCTGCACCCGGAGGAGGACGAGGCCGCCCGCCGGCAGGTTGAGGGCATCACGGCTGTGCGCATCGGTGCCACCTCCCGCCCCGTGCCGGTGCTCGGCGACCTCTGCGTCATGCGCGGCTGGCATTTTGACATCACGATCAACGAGCAAGCCTTCGGCGACAGCGGCGTCTACCACTTCGCGCGCGCCCTCGCCGGCTTTCTGCTCTCTCTCACAGAAATCAACAGCTTCACCACCGTCACCGTCCGCACCGGCACGCGGTGCATCCGCACATGGCAGCAGCAGGAACCAGCATGAGCGACTTCGCGCGGGCCCTCAGCTCGCGCCCCGGTCTCTACTCCTTCTTCGCCGCCGTGCGGCGAATCGAGCAGCTCAGCCCCCGTTGTCCGCGCATCGGCACCGGGGCCTCCGCCCTGCAACCCTCCGTGCACTTCGCCCAGGTCCCGCACCTCTACTTCGCGCCCTCCGAGCTCTTCGGCTACGCGGCGGCTCCCGGCGGGCAGGCCGGCACCCTGCAAGTCTACTTCTTCGGTCTCTTCGGCCCCAACGGCCCCCTGCCGCTGGCCCTCACGGAATACGTCCACGAACGCAGTCGGCACTACTACGACCTCTCGATGCAGCGCTTTGCGGACATCTTTCACGACCGCCTCACCGCTCTCTTTTACCGCGCCGGCACGGCGGCTCAGGTCGCCGTCAGCTATGACCGCGCCGACGACGACCCCCTGAGCCGTGCTGCCGCCGCCCTCTCGGGCGTCCCCGCCGCCGACACGGAGGACAAGAGGGAAGACAACACGTCAGACGGCACGGAAGACAGTACAGAGGGCAGCAGTAAGGGCAGCCCCCTGCCCGGCACCACCCCCGTCACCTACGCTCGCGAGCTCGCCGGCAAAAACCGAAAGGACTGCCTGCGCCGCCTCCTCGAGCGCTACTTCCGCCTGCCCGTCCGCATCATCGAGAACAGCCCCACCCGCCTGCCCATCGGCGAGGACAGCCGCTGCCGCCTCGGGCGCCCCGGCGTCTGCGAGCTCGGGCGCAGCACCCTGCTGGGCGCTTCGCAGCGCAGCATCACCGAGCGCGTCACGCTCGAGATCGGCCCGCTGAGCTACGAGCAGTACGGCCGCTTCACCCCCGGCAGCACGGGCTACCGTCGCCTGCAGGCCTGGCTTCGTCTCATGACGTCGCGCCCCCTGAGCTGGAAGCTGAACTTCCGCATCACGACCGACAGCATCCCGCCCACCGCCCTCGACGGCTCCCGTCGGCTCGGCGCCCACACCCTCTTCGCACCCACCTCCTCGCGCACCACCTGCTGCACGCACCTCATCAACTACTGACCTCACCCCACCGACATGGCTGAAATCAAACGCACCGAACTCTTCGGCAAGCTCGACGACGTCGCCTACAAGGCCATCGAGAGCGCCACCGTCTTCTGCAAAGTCCGCGGCAACCCCTACGTCGAACTCGTGCACTGGATGAATCAGATCATCAACACCGATGAAACGGACATCCACCTCATCCTCCGCCACTTCGAAGCCGACGCCTCCCGCCTCTCCGCCGATCTGACCACCGCGCTGGACCGCCTGCCGCGAGGCGCCACCAGCATCCGCGACTTCTCCCCGCAAATCGAGCTGGCCATCAAGGAGGCCTGGATGCTCAGCACCCTGCTCTTCAAGCGCGGCGCCATCCGCACGGGCGACCTGCTGCTCGCCTGCATGCGCACGGGCGAGCTGCGCCGCACCCTCGCCGAGATCTCCCCGCAGTTCACCAAAGTCAAGGCCGAGGAGCTCTCCGACCACTTCTACACCATCACCAACGGCAGCCGCGAGGAGGGCAGCGCCCCGGCCGACGGCACGGGGCTGGCCACCGGCAGCATCGGCAGCGAATCCGGCGCCATGGCCCCGGCCGAAATGGGCAAACAGGAGGCCCTCAAGCAGTACTGCACCGACCTCACCGAAGAGGCCCGCCAAGGCCGCCTCGATCCCGTCGTCGGTCGCGATGCCGAGGTGCGCCGCATCATCGACATCCTCCTGCGCCGCCGCCAGAACAACCCCATCCTCACCGGTGAAGCCGGCGTCGGCAAGACCGCCGTCGTCGAGGGCCTCGCCCTGCGCATCGCCAGCGGCGACATCCCGGACATGCTCAAAAACGTCCGCCTGCTCTCGCTCGACCTTCAGGGCCTTCAGGCCGGCGCCTCGATGCGCGGCGAGTTCGAGAACCGCCTCAAGCAGGTCATCGACGAAGTCAAGGCCTCGGACACGCCCATCATCATGTTCATCGACGAGGCTCACAACCTCATCGGTGCCGGCGGCTCCGCCGGGCAGGGCGACGCCGCCAACCTGCTCAAGCCCGCGCTCGCCCGCGGTTCCTTCCGCTGCATTGCCGCCACCACCTGGAGCGAATACAAAAAATACTTCGAGAAGGATCCCGCCCTCACCCGCCGCTTTCAGAACATCCTCATTGAAGAGCCCGACGACGAAAAGGCGCACGACATGATGATCGCCGTCGGACGCGTCATGGCCCGGCACCACAAAGTCCTCATCCTCGACGAAGCCCTGCGCGCCGCCGTCACCCTCTCGCGCCGCTACCTTCCCACGCGACAGCTCCCCGACAAAGCCGTCAGCCTGCTCGACACCGCCGCCGCGCGCGTCGCCTTCTCCCAGAGCAGCGAGCCGGCGGAAATCGAAGACCTGCGGCGCTCCATCGACGCCCTCGACGCCCGCATCGCCGTGCTTGAGCACGAAGAGAAAGTCGGCCTCGAGCGCGGCGATGAGCTCGCCGAGCTCCGCCGCCAAAAAGCCGATGCCGAGCAGCACCGAGCCGCCCGCCTCGCGGACTGGCAGCGCGAAAAGGAGCTCGTGGAGCGCGTCGTCGAGCTGCGCAACAGCCTCGATGCCGACGATCTGAAGGACGAAGACGCCGAGCCTCTGCGCCGCGAGCTCAAGGAGCGAGAGGCCGAGCTCGCCGACCTTCAGGGGGAACACCCGCTCATCCTTCCGCAGGTCGATGCGCAGGCCGTCGCCGCCGTCATCAGCGAATGGACGGGCATCCCCACCGGGCGCATGGTCAGCAATGAGCTCGAGAACATCCTGCACCTGGCCGACACCCTGCGCGAGCGCGTCGTCGGGCAGGACCACGGCCTTCACATTATCGCCGACCGCATCCTGAGCGCGCGCGCCTCTCTCGCCGACCCCGAGAAGCCCATCGCCGTGCTCATGCTCGCCGGCCCCAGCGGCGTCGGCAAGACGGAAACCGCCCTCGCCCTCGCCGAGGCCCTCTACGGCGGCGAGCAGAACCTCATCACCATCAACATGAGCGAGTTTCAGGAGGCGCACACCGTCTCCACCCTCAAGGGAGCGCCTCCGGGATACGTCGGCTACGGCGAAGGCGGCGTGCTCACCGAAGCCGTGCGCCGCAAGCCCTACTCCGTCGTGCTGCTCGACGAGGTGGAGAAAGCTCACAAGGACGTGCACGAAATCTTCTTCCAGGTCTTTGACAAGGGGCGCATGGAAGACGGCGAGGGGCGCCTCATCGACTTCCGCAACACCATCATCCTGCTGACCACCAACGTCGGCACCGATGAGATGATGAGCCTCTGCGCCGACCCCGAGCTCATGCCCACGCCCGAGCAGGTCGCCGACGCCATGCACGACGCCATGCTGAAGGTCTTCCCGCCGGCCCTGCTCGGCCGCATCGTCGTCATCCCCTATTACCCGCTGTCGCAGGAAGTCATGGCCAAGATCATCGGCCTCAAGCTCGGCAAGGTCGCTCGCCGCCTCAAAGCCGGCTACGGCACCACCCTCTGCTGGGGCGACGACCTCACCAGCTTCGTCATGGATCAGGCACGCCGCGCCGATGCCGGTGCCCGCATCATCGACAACATCATCACCAACAGCATCCTGCCGCGCCTCAGCTCCCTCATGCTCCTGGCCACGCTTGAGCAGAAGAGCTACACCAAGGCCACCCTCTCGGTGCAGGACGGCGCCATCGCCATCACCCTCGACGCATGAGCCTCACCCTCCCATGCCGACGCCGCGCCGCCGCGGTCTGCCTGATGCTCCCCCTGCTGTCCGCCGCGGCAGCGGGGGCGGAGGTCGAGTTCGCCGACCAATTTGCCCTCGCCTGGAGCGACGCAGGCGACGCCGAGATTCGGCTGCAAAGCTCCTTGGAGATCGCTGCGGAAACCGCATTCTCGGCACTCACTGACAAAGTCCTGACGGGCGCAGCGCCGGGCACCTCTCTGATCTTCAGCGCCGAGAGCAGCCTCAGTGAGCCGTGGGTCTGCTCCGCGAAGGGAGACATCAGCATCAACAATCTCAGCTTGGCCTCGCGATGCGGCGCCGGACTCTTCTGCGCACAGGGGGAGCTCAGTCTCAGCGCCGTCACGCTGCTCATCGACGAGCAGACCGCCACGAACACCACCCTCTTCTGCGGGGAAGGCGGCGTTGCGCTCAGCGCCGTCACCCTAGACCTCACGCTCGACAGCACGGCGACCCTAGACCCCGGCCTCAGCTATACGCTCTTTGAAACGGGGGGAGCGGCCTTCACGGCGGAAGATCTCCGCGCCATCACCCTCACCGGCCCGGGCGGCGCCGCCTCTCATGCCGAGCTCTCGCTAGCGGACGGAGGGCATGCCATCCGCCTCACCCTCACCCCCGAGCCCGGCAGCACCACCCTCAGCCTGCTGGCTCTCGCGGCACTAGTGCTGCGTCGCCGGCGCCCCGCCGACCGCACGGGGCGGCCGCGACGGGCCCAAAAAGGCTGACGCTCTCAACCAACAGCACGGCAAACCCGCTCCTTCCCCGCATTCCGCACACAAAGCTCCCCACCACCACCCCGCACCATGGCCGCAACTCTGATCACCTACAGTCACAACGTCAAGCCGATCGAGGGCTGCTCCTTCGAAATTGTGAGGCTCATCTCGGGCACGCTCGAACTCTCGGCCCTCTACAGCTTCAAGTTTCTCATCAAGGTGCGCCCGGGAGATGAGGGACTCACCTCCTGCGTCAAGGCCATGCAGCAGCTCCTCGGGAGCCGCATTCGAGTCGATCTCCGCGCCGGCAACAGTCGGCTGCAAACCGTGCTCGGCATCATCATGTCCATCGAGTCCAGCACGCAGTACGGCAAGGGAGAAGACGCCGGCTGGTACGTCTGGACCATCCGCCCCGAACTCGCCCAGTCCTGTTACTCGTGCGGGCGGCGCATCTTTGCGGACTCTCAGCAAATCACCAAGGCCGGCGACGGCAACGATTCCGAGAGCTCCGTAAGCCTCGTCGACGTGCTGACCGCCTACTACCGGGTGCGCTGGAACACCGACATCACCTTCGATACCGCCGTCCGAAAGCGCATTCCCGATACCATCCAACTGCGCCAGAACGACGAAAGCGACTACAACTTCCTCACGCGCCTCCTCGCCGCCTGGGGGCTGGGCTACACTTGGGACTTCAGCGGGGCGCGTGAATCCATCACCGTTTATGATGCCGTCGACTCCGCCCTGCCCCGCAGCGCGGGCGACCTCAAGAGCTTGACGGCAGACATCCCCACCATGCACCCCGTCTCCTCCGGCTCCAGCATGTGGAAACTCAGCTACGGCGTTCAAAATCTGCTGCATCGCAGTGATCCTCTGGTTGAAAATTACAACGCCGTCGTCAAGCAGAACGAGGGATGCGTGAGCCTTCATGATGAGAGCTGGGACCAGCGCCTCGGCACGAGCTTTGAGCGCGACACGGTCGGCATCTTCCGAAGCCGGAACGACAACGGGCGCAGCTGCCACGGCGCCGTGACCGTTCAAGAGGAGGCGGACGCCACCAATGCCTCCCGGCTTCGCCTCAGGGGCAAAGTGCAGTGGGCCACGGATACCGCGCAGTACAGCAGCTCCGACATCTACTACGTCACCCGCATGCAGTTCAGCGCGGCCAACAAGTCCTGGGAGGTGATCATCAACGGGCGCACGCCGGATGAACAATCCGGTCTCGGCATTCTGCCGAAACCCGTCCATCTGAACAACTCCCCGGATCTGAGCGAAGACGAGCTCATCTGCGGCGACTCCTGGCCCGAGCCGCAGCAGCGTTACTTCCTCGCCGTCGTCGAAGACGGCAGCATCTTCAGCAACACGGACGAAGACATTGTCAGCACACTGCCGTCCCGCAACCTCTGCAAAGTCCGCGAAATCGCCCCGCAGAGCATTAAAAAATCGGACAGCGTGCAAATCACGCTCGAGAATACCCTCTGGGTCGAGCTGGGCTCACCCTTTGCGGACAAGGATAGCGGTCTGCTCACGCGCCCGCGCAAGGGCAACGTTCTGCTTTGCCTCGATCGCGGAGACCTGAGCATCCCCCTTGCCGTCAGCTCCCTTTTCCGCGACAATAATGCCGCTCCCTTTGCCGAACTTCACACTCTGGATCGCAAGACCCGCAAAGATGCGAACAGCAATGTCACCGACTACTCTGCCGTCACCCTGCGCAATCGCACCCACGTTCCGGCACGTGATTTCAGGCTGGAAAAAGCAGGACTGAGCAAAACCGAGCTTGACCTCAATGTTCGCGACGGCTCTCCGGGCACCGACAGCAGCGCGGCAAGCTCACGGTATGACGTTCAGGCCACGCGCCCCATTTCAGTCAAAGAGCTGGCCTCAAACCGCCTTCCCTTCAACCAAATTCAGATGGTCTCGCTGGACAACGGAGTGCAGCCCGTTGAGCAAAAGGAGGCCATCAGCAACGTCTACCTCTCCAGTGCTGTTGTGGAAACCATCACCGGCATGGCGCTGGATATGGACAACTCCTCCTACGTCATGGCGGGAGCCGCCAAAGACGCACTCAACACGCTCAACACCCCCATCACCCGACCGCACTTCGAAGGCATCAGCATGTACACCAACAGCGATATGCTGCTGCAATCCGCCGACCATCAAATCATCAACGCCGGCGGTGAAATCGTCGTCACCGCAGCACAAGCCATCACTCTACGCGTCGGGAGATCCTCCATTCGGATTTCCGAAGACGGTGTAGAAATCTCCTGCCCCGCCGGACTGGTGCAAAATCCGGGAGCCTACGCCCCCTATCACAGCAAAACGACAGGGCAAATCGGCAAATGCTCCAGCAACCAGGGAATGGCACTGGGCGGCTCCATCCAAGTCGGCACCAGTGGCGTCACCGTCAAAGGGCCCTATGTCACCAACTTCGCCACCAACATGTTCAAGGCGTCGACCTTCCTGGGCTCCTCCTTCACCGTGTCCGACTACGCTGCCAAGCTCTACGCACCCACCACAACGATCGTGGGCGGAGCGGCCTGGGTGGACAGCGTCAATAACATCGTAACGGGAGGATTTATCAAAAGCTTGGCCTTTGACACAAGTCTGTCCGAAACGACGACCTCCACAGCCTACTCCGGCCCTCTCGTCGACGGTCGGAAGCTCGCAGCTCCGGAACTCTCCAACGGCACAGGGACAGCCGCCTCCATTCTGGCAGGTGGCCTCGGTCTGGCCACAAGCCTCATGGGGCACATCAAGAACCAAGGCGCAAGCTACAAGAACCTTGTATCCGTCACGGGAAGCTTGCTCAAACTCGCGCCGGACACCCTCGAGGAATATGCGGACCACATCAATCGCTATGCCCTCTCCCTGTGTGACAAGGTGGCGCCTCTGGCCGGATTCAAAGCGCTACAGACGCGGACGGGAATCGAAAATATCGTCTCAACGACTCTAAACGTCCTTTCGTCCGCCACCAAAGCTGCCAACACCATGAGCGGCAAACTCAATGCTACATTGACCGCCATGATGACGGGCACGGAAAAATGGCAACATCAAGAAGATCTATATACCCTGATTTGCGGCATCTTATGGCCCGAATCAACCATGGAGGACAAATATAAAGAAGCAGGAGCAGAAGAGGTCAGAGCGAAGCTGAATCAGGCGAAAAGCGAGAGCAGGTCAGGAAAAACCGCGAGCGAAATCACGACCGCCTTGGCCGCAGCAATAATTATAGGAATCCCATACAGCATCATCGAAGCTATCTGCAAGCTCTATATCAGCGACGACTGCCACGATGTCAAGGGAAATACGACGGAAGCCCTCTGTACAAAAAAGGTCACCATCACCAGCAATACCTCCAATCTGCGAAAAGGTCGGAATGTACTGGAAGAGGAGGTCCACTCCGTCAACTTCAGGAAAGAAACCGTCATCGGTGCAAATCAACAAGCAAGGCAGACAGACACGAGCATAGACGTTTCTAACAATACCGTGACTACCATAGACTCCACCGAAATTGCAAGCCTCCGCGCCGCAGTCCGAACCGTCGAAGCGAACTTGGGGCAACATACCGGCAACCTCGCTATCCACGGCGGTGCGGAACAGCATGCATGACACATTCTCAAACGGAAAATCATCACATGAGCTGGAACGGTCATCAATTCAACAAACCCTGCATCTTCCTGCACCAAGAAAGCTTGGCCAGCACCGTGATGCTCCGAGGATACGCACCGGGAGACGAAGAGAAGGAGCTCTTCCCGACCGATCAAATCGGCAATGAGCTTGCTCTTCAAATTCTGCTGATGCACGGAAAGACAGAAGAAGCCGTCAATCTGCTCAGCGCCTGTCTTATTCCGCGTGTTGGCGTCTGGTGGGCATACCTCTGCCTGCAACTGGTGCAGGAGGACATCCGAAAGGATTTGGCCAAAGATGGGTGCACCCCTAAGGAGCGCAGACAAAAAAGGATTGACGCCCTGGCGGCCAAGCTGACCGATACATCCGATATTGAGCAGGACATCAGCGAACGCATGCAGGGCATCGAACAACTGAGATCTGAGCTCGAGGAAAAGGTCAAAAATCGTGACTACCTGACACCGGATCAGCGTCTGGAGGCCAAACTCAACTACGTGCGGCATTTTCTGGAACAAATGCGCGACGCACTTCCTCAGGAAGCTCTCGGGGACCCCAATGCCCCCATGCCTATGGAAGACGTCGTCAACCGATTCAAAGACATGGCCCTTCGGGAGCTGGATCAATACTATGAATCCCTCAATCCCAAGCCGGAATCAGAGCACCCTCTTTCCTTCGGCCCCGTCTACGAAGCGATCAAGAAGAAGACCGAAGCCATCAAGCCGGCCATCGACAAGGAGATGAGCAAGCACTTCCCCCTGAAGATCAAGGGACTGCCGCCCAAGCCCTCACCGGCGACCAAGACGGCGGCCGTTGAGGCGGCTCTGCGCTGGCTGCTCGTGCCCACCGATGAAAACGGGCAGCTCGCCTGTCAGGCCGCCATCGCGGCCAAGAGCGGGCCGGAGTCCATGCTGGCCTACGCTGCCTTCTGGAGCTCGACCAACCTCAAGACGGAGACCGGCATCGCCCCCACCAACCCGGCGCTTCCCCCGCTGGGCATCAGCAAGACCCTCCTTCAGCTGGCTCTGCTGGAGGGCGGCGAGATGGACTACGACGCACGCTACCGGAAGTTTCTCGAGCTGGGCATCGAGTGCGCCGACGGCACCTGCACGTGGGATGAGCACGGCAAGCCCGTCCGCACGTCCGGCGAGCCGCGCCCCGAGGGCGGCGACGACCGCGTCTTTCGCACGCGCTCCGGCTTCGGGCGCGAATCGTAAAGCCCCGTCGGTCCTCAAGCAAGGGTTTGATTCTTCATCATGCGCCTGACTCTGACATTGACGCTCTGCGACGGCCAGCGGGCCCGAACCGCTCAGCCGGAGGAGAGCGGTGCAGCTGCATCGAGACCCCTTGAAATCACCCCCACCCGCATCATCGCCGGGCAGGAGGCGGTCTCATCGCTCTACGCCTACGAGATTCTCGTTAAAACGCCCGAGGAGCCCGGCCGCATTCTGGAGCAGCTCGGCAAGCGCGTCAGTCTGCTGGTGAAGGAAGGCGACAAAGTGTTGCACCGCGTCTTCGGCGTCGTGATGAGCATCGAATCGACCCGGAGCTACACCCCCGCCTCGGCGGAACAGACGGAGGCGGGCAAAGAGCTCTCCTGGTACAAATGGACCATCCGCCCGGCGCTCGCCAAGGCCTGTTACTCGCGCAACCGCCTCGTCTACAATTCCGACGAGCTGAAAAATATCAGCCTTGCCGGGGTGGATGAAAGCGCCTCTCCGGCCGAGAAGCTTCTGCACCTGCTGACGTCGCGCTGGGACGCGGGTTCCCTCTGCATCAGCGCCAAGGCCCGGCAGCACCTGCCCTCCTTCATTCAGCTCATCCAGAACGACGAGAGCGACTACAACTTCTTCACCCGCCTGCTGGCGGCCTGGGGGCTGGCCTTTGTCTGGACGATGCCCGACGCGGAGGACGGCGCGGAGCAGAGGGAAAGGCTCTGCCTGTTTGACGCCGTCGAAGCGGACCGCGAACCCTTTGCGACGAAGGCTGAGGGAGAGAGAGCGAAGGAGGACGCGGCCCTTGCCGTGATGGAGCCCGTCTCCTCCCACGCGAGTCTGTGGAAGGCGCACTACGGCGTCGGGGATCTCAGCGAGGGAGAAGTCGCGCTGCAAAACTACCGAGACGTTGAGAAAGGTGCGACGGGAGCTTCCGCGGATGCGGTGCGCTTCAGCGTTCATGATGAGAGCTGGGATCAGCTGACCGCCGCTCCCGAGGCTCAGCGAATCCTCGCCACGGCCCGTGCCGCCCGAGCTGTGAGCCGCTGCTGCCACGGGCAATACCGCTACCCGAACGGCAGCGAGGCCTTTCAGGCGCTCTCCCCCGGCCGCAAGGTCGCGTGGAGGGAGGGCTCGCGCCTTCAGGGGAACCTGGCGCCGGAGTACGCCATCATCCGCCAGAGCGTCGCCGCCACGGATCAGAACTGGGTCGTCACCATCGACGCCGTGCCGACCGGCGTCGACACGGCCATCGGGGTGCTGCCGCGACCCGTGCGCGTCGCGGATCGCCCCAATCTCTCCGACAGTCCGCTGACGGAGGCCGAGGCTTGGCCCGAGCCCCGTCTGCGCTGCTTCCTCGCCGTGGTGGAGGACACATCCTGCTACGGCGAAGACGACACACGCAACCTCTGCAAGGTGCGGGAAATTGCCGCTTGGAGCGCCGCGCAGGAGGGGGGCGCGAAGCTGTCGAACGCCCTCTGGGTTGAGGTGGCCTCGCCCTATGCCGATAAAAACAGCGGTCTGCTCGCTCGCCCGCGCATCGGCAACGTCCTCGTCTGCCTCGACCGTGGCGATCTGAGCATTCCGCTGGCGCTCACGGCGCTCTTCCGCAACAGCAATGAGGCCCCCCTGGCCCGCCTGATGACCATCGATCGACGGACGCGCACGGCGGCCTCCGCCCCCACCACGGACGTCTCCGCCGTCACCCTGCGCAACCGCACCCACCTGCCCAAGCGCACTTACACGGCTTCCGCTGAGGATTCCGGCCGCGAAATGGACCTCGATGTGCCGAGCGTCGTCCACTCGGGCAGCTCCGGCTCCGCGACGTCCGCCTCTTCCGGCTCCTCTTCCGGATCCTCCGACGCAGCCAAGTCCGGCAGCGCAGGCAGCTCAGGCAGCTCAGGCAGCTCAGGCTCCTCGGGCGCCGCTGCTTCCGACTCCGGAAGCTCCGGCTCCGCCTCCTCCAACAGCAGTACGGGCAGCGAGGGAGGCTCCGCCACCTCGAAGGGGGACGCTCAATCGGGCAGCGGCAGCAGAGACAGCAGCGGAGGCAGCGACAAGGTGGCCGAGGATGCCACCCGGCCGATGTCCGTCACCGAATTGGCGGCGAACCCGCTGCCCTTCAGCCAGATTCAGCTCATCTCGCTCGACAACGGCGTCCGGCCGGTTGAGCAGCGGGAGGACATCACCAACACCTATCTCGCCAGCAGTGTTGTGGAGACCGTCATGGGCTTCGTCTCCGAGGCGGACTCCTCCAGCGGCTACGCCATGGCCGGCGCCGCCCAGAGTGCCCAGACCATCTACAACAGCCCGATCACCCGCCCGCACTTTGAGGGCGTCAACATCTACTCCAACAGCGACGTTCTGCTGCAATCGGCGGATCACCAAATCGTCAATGCCGGCGGTGAAATCGTCGTCACGGCCGCGCAGGGCATCACCCTGCGGGTCGGCAAGTCCTCCATCCGCATCACCGAGTCCGGCATTCAGATTCAGAGCGCCACGGGCAAGGTGCTCAACCCCGGAGCCTACCCGGCCTACAACACCGAGGATCAGGGGCAGTCCACCCACCTCATGTCCAACGCCGGCTTGCCCATGAGCGGCTCGATTCTGGTTGACTCCAGCGGCGTGGCGACCAAGGGGCCCTACGTCACCTCCATCGCCACCAATCAAGTCAAGTCCTCCACGGTTCTGGGCTCCGCACTCACCGTCACGGACTTCTCAGCCAAGCTCTACGCGCCGGAGATCACCATCATCGGCGGGGCCACCATTCAGGACACGTTTCTCAACGGTCTGATCAAGGGCGTCTTGACGGGCAAGGACATCTACACGACGGCCTCGGGCACGGACTCGTTTTACAACAGTGCTCTCGTCGACGGATGGAAGACGAAGGGCCTCACCGCTGTGGACTTCGCGGGCTCGGCCATCAGCACGGTCACGCAGGTGATCGGCTGGGCCGGCGTGCAGGGCATCAGCGACAAGTTCTCCTCCCTGCTCTCCGTCACGGGCAGCATGATCAAGATGAACGCCACAGCCATGACGCAGGCCTCTCCGCAGATCTGGCACTACCACAACCATCTGTCGGAAATCGACACGCCGCTGGCGGGCTTCTTCGCCATGAGTGAGCGATCGTCCCTGGCGAACATCGCCAAAAAAATACCGTCCTATTCATGGGTGCTGGGGGGAGCCGTGACCGCCGGGATGAGCGTCGCCGGCGGAATCGCGGGATCGGTGTTCGGCAAGAAGGCGGACGACGCGGATTCCTTCACCAAGCCGATCCCCACCGATCGCCCGAACACCACCTCCTTTGAGGACACCCACGGCCTGGGCAGCTCGATCGGCGCAGGCGTCGGTCTCGCGGCGGGTCTGAGCGCGTCGCTGATCGCCAAGTTCACGAGCAAAATCACGGCGTCTCAGCTCATGGAGACTTTGGGCAAAAAGCTCTACCTCTCCAAACTTCAGATGAGCGTGGGCATGGCCAAGCTCGACGCCCTGAAGAATGAGCAGACGGCCCTTCAGAAGCAAACCGATGCTCTGGACAAGTCCGATCTGGCGCTCATGCTGGAGGAGAGTGCCGCCAGTGAGAAAAAGCAGACCGTTGCCTCCGACGACCAAGGGGTCGCGGCCAACGATCAGAAGGTTTCCGAGAGCGACCAAGCCGTCGACAAAAACGACAGCATCATCAGCCACAGCGCTCAGAAAGTCTCCTCGAATGAACAGGACTCCATCAACACACAAACCGTCTCGCTGAACACGCACAGCGGCACGAGCCTCAATATCTGACACTCCGCCATGTCCTGGAACGGCCAACAGTTCAGCAAGCCCTTCATCATGCTGCATCAGGAGGATCTCGCCTCCGCCCTGCACCTGCGCGGCTACGCCCCGACGGAGGACGTTCTCGCGCTCTTCCCGAGTGAGCAGATCAGCACCGAGCTGGCTCTCCGGATTCTGCTGACGCAGAACCTCATCGAGGAGGCCGTCAACCTGCTCTGCCGCGCCATCCTTCCCCGCGTGGGCGTGTGGTGGGCCTACCTGTGTGTGCGTCTGGTCAGCGAGGACGTCGCCCGCGACGAGGCGAGCGACGGGCTCAGCCCGGCCGAGCGGCGCCGAAAGGCGGCGCGGGATCTGGCGGCCCGCCTGAGCGACAGCTCCGATGTTCAGGCTCTTGTCGATGATCAGAAGCAGCAGCTCGACGCCGCAACTCGGGAGCTTGAGAAGGAGGCCGGCGAGCAGGGTTACCTCGACCCGGCCAAGCGCATCGAGCTGAAGCTCGCTTGGGTGCGCCAAGCGATGGCGCAGCTGGAGGCTTCGCTGCCGCCGGGCTCGCTGGGCAGCGCGGACGGGCCGATGATTCTGCCCGAGGTCGTTCGCAGCATGCAGGAGACGGCCGAGCAGGATTTCGCGCAGATCGTGCAGCGCGTCACGCCGGCGGAGCCGTCGGTGACGGCACCGTCCTCGGATCGCATTTTTGAAGCGGCGAGAGCCAAGACTCGCGCCGTGCCGGCGGCCGTCGAGGCCGAGATGAAAAAACACTTCCCGCTTCAGTTCCGGGGGCTGCCGCCCAAGCCCTCGGCGGCGACGAAGGCGGCCGCGGTGGAGGCGGCGCTGCGCTGGCTGCTCGTGCCCAGCGACGAGAACGGAGAGCTCGCCTGCCGGGCTGCCATCGCGGCGCAGAGCGGGCCCGAGGCGATGCTGGCCTACGCCGCCTTCTGGAGCTCGACGAATCTCAGGACGGAGACGGGCGTTGCGCCGACGAATCCCTCGCTGCCCCCGACGGGTATCAGCAAGACGCTCCTTCAGCTCGCGCTGCTGGAGGGCGGCAGCATGGACTACGACACGCGCTACGCCAAGTTTCTCGAGCTGGGCATCCGCTGCGCGGACGGCACCTGCACCTGGGACGAATTCGGCCATCCGGTTCAGCAGAACGCGGGAGAATTGCGGCATGACAATGATCGGGACTTGCATGCGCGCTCGGGCTTTGGTAGAATGGGACAAGGATCTTGAGCCCTCATGAGGAAGCGCATCCAACAATTTCTGCACAACTTGCTGGCGCTGGCACCGCTGCTCGCGCTGTCGTCCTGCAGCGGCAGCGGGCACATGCTGCCGCTGAGCGTGCAGGACTGCCGCGCCGCGGCGTCCTCCGAGGCCGCGCTGGTGGATATCTACGCCGTGCGGGGGGAGGCGGAGCGCCTGCGCCAGACGGTCACGCCCGTGGATGAATACTTCGCGACGTCGGGGCTTCCCTCGCGGCCGGGCAATGTCTATCGCTGTTATCTGGATGCCGCCACGCCGGTTGTGACGCTTCAGCCGAAGCGGGAGGCGGTCTGCAAGGCCTGGCTGGCCGACGGGGCCGATACGCTCATCGCCGTGACGCCGAAGCCGGCCCGCCGCAGCACGACGCAGTCGGATCCCCGCCGCGTGGTCTTTCCGCTGAGCCCCGAGGCCTATCCCTCGGGGACGCATAGCCTCGTGCTGCGCCTAACGGACGGTGGCCTCACGGTGGAGCCCTCGACGGAGCGCCTGCGCCCGCCGGAGGCTTCCCCATCAAGGTCCGCCGCGTCAAGGTCCGCCCCGCCGACACAGCCGTAGCCGTCCGTCCGCCACCGCACAACGGCTCTTTCAACGTCGCTCTTGACAGATCGCCTTTCTCACCTCATTATCGTCTCTTCCCTCACCTTCACACCTCCGTTTTTCTCCCCCTCATGCCGACTCCCATCATGGTCACCACCGGAACCTCCGTCACCGGAGATCTCATCACCGGCACGGCTCCCACCTTTCTCGTCAAGGGGCTGCCCGTCGCCACCATGACGTCCCCGGTCTCCGGAGCCGCCTGCACGGGCGTGATCGCCAACACGACGGCGGTCACCAAGATCGTCAACGGGCTGCCGCTGGCCAATGTGACGTCGATGGCCACAGGCGTCAATCCGGCGACGGGGGTGCCCGTGACGACGTCGGCGATGGTGACCAGCGGCATCAACTACATCTGCTGACGGATTCTCCACACACCAATCACCAAGCCCGAACGAAACGACGACTCACCGGCTCCGTTCATCACTCCCGTTTCTCTCTCGTTCATCACTCCCGTTCACCTCACCCTTTCACCCGGCCCGTTCACCAAGCCCGCTGCTCACCACGCCTGTTCATCACGCCGACCGCTCACCACGCTCGTTCAAATCACCCGATCATCAAGCCTGTTCATTCCTCCCGCGCCAATCTCCGGCTCAACACGCCAGCCTCGCCCTCTCCGATGCCTGCACTCCCCTCCATGAAACGCCTGCTCCTCCTGATCTCCGGTGCGCTTGCTCTCGCCTCCTGCCAGAGCTCGGCGCCGAGTGCGTACAACCTCAGTGTGTCCTATGACCCTGTCACGATTGAGCGCTTCCGCGTCTTCCCCTCGGTCGAGGTTGATATTGTCGAGGCCAATGAGACGACGCTCAAGCAGCTGGAGCAGACCGAGATCGACGATTACTTCGACCCGGCCAACGTGCTGCGCGATTCGCTGCGCAAAAAGACCTTTTACTTCAGTGAAGAGGACTGCGAGAAAAAGACGCTCAGCCGCGATGACAAGGTGTGGCAGAGTTGGCTCGAGAAGCGCGGGGCCAGCCACCTCGTGCTCTTCATCAATCTGCCTCGGGACGGCGCCAAGGGGCCGGATATGCGGCGCCTGACGCTGCCGCTGGCGGCTGACCGCTGGGACGGAGAGGACATTGACGTGTCGATCATTCCGGCGGGGCTTCTCCTGCAGACGCCGATCAAGCCGGAGGATAACTAATCGTTTTACGCCGAGCCGCTTCCCCTCCTTCGTTTCCCTTTTTCCTTCCCCATGTTGCAATACTCCCCCAGTCTCAGTTGGACGGACGGCGTTTTTCTGCGCCCCCACCATTTTCAGCAGGTTCAGCAGGGTCTTGCTCTGGCTCGCAGCAGTGAGCGCAGCCTGGCGCTGCCCTACGCCTACGGGCTCGCTCATCTCGACATCGACGAGACGGCTCTCGAGCATTTTCACTTCAGCATTCAGTCCCTTCAGGCGATTCTGCCGGGCGGTACGGAGGTGGATCTGCCGCGCAACGCGGAGGCCGAGGCTCTCGATCTGACGCCGGAGCTCAGCACGGCTTCGACGCTGACGGTGTATCTGGCGGTGCCGCCGCTGCGCGAGGGCGAGGGCAATGTGGCCGGGGACGAGGCGGCGGGGGCGGCTCCCCGACGCTTCACGGCTGAGCCTCAGATGTGCTATGATCTCAATGCGGGGGGCAACGAGCAGCCCATCATGTTCCGCCGCCTGAAGCTCCTGCTCTCGACGCGCCCGGAGGCGCTGCCGGGCTATGAGAAGCTGCCGCTGATGCGGCTGGTGTGTCACCGCAGTGCCGACGGACGGCCCTCGCTGAGCCGCGATGCGAGTTACATGGCGCCGTCGCTGACGCTCAGCGCGGCCCCAGAGCTTCTGCACCGCCTCGAGGCGCTCTGCTCGCACCTCTCCCACATTGCCACGAATTTGGTGACGTCGCTGCGCGAACGCGAGATGCAGACGCAGGCGCGCGCGACGGAGCGGCTGGAGAAGATGCTCAAGTGCGGGTTGGTTCAGTCTTCGCTTCAGGCGCTGCGCCAGCTCGCGGCGATTCCGTCGGCGACGCCGCAGGCGCTCTACACCGAGCTCTGCCGTCTGCTGATGCAGCTGGCGGCCTTCCGCCCCCTTGAAGATGTGCCTGAGCCGGCGCTCTACCGGCACGATGACTGCCTGCCGCTCTTCACGGAGGTGATGGAGGCGATCTACCGCCTGACGGCGGCAGAGGCCACGGAGTGGTGCGTGCGCGTCGAGTTGCGACACGATGAGACAGCCGAGGCCTGGGTCGGCGATCTGAAAGAGGAGTGGCTGGGCTCCGTGCGCGCCGTCTGCGTCTGCGTGCTCAGCTCGGGGCACCCCCGCCGCGTGGCCGATCTCGTGGAGGCGGGCGATGCCTTCAAGCTCACGGCGGCCTCGCAGTGCCACATGCGCATTCGCGGTGTTCGGCTTGAGGAGCAGCGTGTTCCCTCGCCCCTGCTGCCGGCCAGCGACAAGCGTCTGTGGTTCTGCGCCGCGCGACCGCTGGAGGATGACACCTGGCAGGACATCGCGGCCGAGCGCCGCTGCGCTCTGACGTGGAGCCCGCAGATTCTGCCGGACACGCAGGCGGAGCTCTATCTGATTCTCTCTACTCCCGCTCAACGCTCATGACTCTCTGCGAGCTCTTCACCCCGCTCATCACCTACCTTGTCAACAGCCGCTGTGAGGCGGCCCGCGGCCATGCGCCGGACCAGGAGGTGCTCATGAGCCATCTCATGCGCGAGCTGGCCCGCATTCGCAAAACGGGTGCGGCGGCGCGCGAGCTGCCGCAGGAGGCGCTGGAGGATGCCTGCCGCTACTCGGCGTTCTACATCGACTACATAGTGCACGAGGGGGCCTTTCCCTATGCGCAGCAGTGGCAGGATCTGGGGCGCAGCCGGTACAATGAGCTGGCGGGCGACGAGAAGTTTTTCGACTACATGCGCCGATGGCTCGATGAGGACACGCCGATGGCTCACGAGCATTTGCGCCTGATGTACGACATGGTGGCCAGCGGTTTCTCCGGCTCGCTGGAGCGCCGCAGCGTGCGGCTGGAGGAGTTGATGCGGCGTGCGGCCGAGCGCTTGGCGGTGATGCCCGAGGAGGAGGCCTCGAAGGCGCTGTTCCGGCAGGGCTCGGAGGCCGTTTCCCGCCCCATCCGAGCGCGCCGCCCCGTGCTGAGCGGTCTGCTCACCGGCGGTGCAGGGGCTGCGGCGCTGCTGCTGGCCTGCGTTTATTACCTGCACAGCTACCGCAGCGCGACGGATGCTCTGCGCAGCGAGCTCAGCGAGACGCAGGAGCTCATTGAGGATCGCGCCATGCGCCACGCGCTCAACGCCGATACGCTTGTCGCCAGCCCCGTGAGTGCCCCCGCCGGCGAGGCGACGCACGAGAGCTTCCCCCTCCGCGGGGCTGAGATACCGCCGGCCTTGCAGCACGAGGCTGCGGCTGCGGCTGCGGCGACGCTGACGGAAACGACGACGACGGCGGCTACACTCCCGCAGGCCGCTGATTCCGGCACGAGGACCGCGTCGCCTGAGGCCGGAGCAAACGGAGCCGACACCTCGGCTGATGACGCGCGGACGGTAGTCGATGAAATTCCCGACGCCGCCGGATCTCCCGCCCTTGCCCCCTCCGAGGCCGCCGCCCTCGACGCGCCGCAGAAGGCCGAGCCGGGCGCGCCGGCACCGGTCTCCGCATCCCACTGACTTTCTCTCTCATGAATCCCACCGATTCCTCATCCGTCGAGGCCGCCGCCGCATCCATCGCCCACCCCGCTGACTGGGGCTGGGCGGAGTGGTTGCTCTTTCTGCTGGCCCTGTTGATTGTCGCCTTCGTGCTCTACATCGCCGTGCGCATGATTCTGCACCGCCGGCGCCTGCATCGGATGGTGGGCACGATGCGCGAAGATCTGCTGCTGCGCCGCGAGCTTGCCGCCATGGCCGCCGGCAGGGATGTGAAGGCGCAGCGCCACGAGCAGTACATGCGCGTGGAGGGCATCCGCATGGATATGGAGGCCGCGCGCAAGGCGATGGCGGCCCAGGGCATCGATCCCCGCCGCGCCGCCTCCTGGCTTCTGCTCGGAGAGCCCGGCTCGGGCAAGAGCCGCCTCATGGAGATGGGCGGCATCGAGTATCCCGCCGGCATCAATGACTTCTCGCGCGCAGCCGAGGCGACGTCGACCTTCAACCTCTGGCTGGCAGAAAAGGGGATGATCTGGGATGTGGGCGGGCGCCTCTTTCTGAGCCGCTGGGGCGGGCGTCAGGACCAGGAGTGGCAGTACTTTCTGGAGCAGCTGCACGGTCTCTGCCGCAACAACCTGCCCGGCGGCGTCATCCTGACCATCCCGGCCGACGCGCTTCTCTTCGATTCCTCCGAGCTGCGCGACCGCAAGGTCACCCTGATTGCCGAGGAGATGCGCGCGCTCAGCCGCATCACCGGAGCCTACTGCCCGGTCTGGGTCGTCATCACGAAATGCGATCAGATCGAGGGCTTCTCGGAGTTTTTCTCGCTGCTGTCGGATGAGGACTGCGAGAAGCCCCTCGGCTGGAGCAATCCGCGCCCGGATGGGCCCTACGATGCCGCCGCGACGGATCTCGCCTTCAATCGCCTCGTCGACCACCTGCGGACGCTGCGCGGCTCATTGGCGCTGCACCCTTCCATCTGGGAGAAGACCGCCTCCGGCGAGAAGCGCGCCGACATCGCCGCACCCATCTGGCTGCTGCCCGACAAGGTGGAGGCGCTGCGCGAGAACCTCAAGCGCTACCTCGCCGGCATCTTCACGCACGTGCGGCACAAGAAGCAGGACCGCGGCATCTTCCCCTTCCGCGGCTTCTGGCTCACCGCGGCGCTCGACAAGCCCGTCATCACGACGGAGCGCGTCGTCTTTGAGAAGCGGGAGGGCAAGCTCCATCCCCTCCCGCTGGCGGCGACGCCAAGCCCGGGCGCCGCCGCCAGCGCCGTTCAGGCTCCCGAGCTCAGCGGAGAGAGCTTGGTGGCGGAATGCGAAAAAATCCTCTCGCTGGGCTCGCCGCGCCACTACTTCACCCGCAACCTGCTGCAACAGCTCATCCTCGGCACGGCGGACCAGAGCGACTACACGGACGAGGCCCTGCGGCGCATCCGGAGGCCCTACTGCGTGAGCGGCATCGCCCTCTGCTCCGCGGCCGTTCTGCTGGTGCTCTCGGCAGCCCTCCGCCGCGGAGGCCTCGAGCAGCTCGCACAGCGCGACCTCTCCTTCTGGACCAACGCACACCGGCTCTTCCGCGGCAACAGCATCGCCAACGCGCCGCTGCTCGGCGTCGAGCAGGGCGAGCAGATCCCCCTCACCTCTCAGACGGTCCCCGGCACCAAGATATCGAGGCGCGAGTACCTCTACATCATGACGAACATGACCAACGTGCCGGCTCCACTCCCCCTCTTCTGGAGGCCTGCCTGTTGGGTGGTCGATCACGAGATGTCTCCCCAGCTGCTCAAGAGCTACAAGGACTTCATCGACAAGGCCACTGTGGTCACCATGCTGGTGCAGCCGGCCGTGCACACCTCGCGACAGGTCTTCATTCATCGGGCCGACCATACCGACACGCCGCCGGACTGGGAGCGCGATGACACGGAGAGCTTCGCCACGCTGTTGCAAATCACGCGCTACGGCATTCTGCTGATGAACGGCGAGAGCGTTCAGGATGACATCAACTACTCCCTGCTCATCCGCCCCAAGAGCCAGACCGGCCGCGATGCCGCCATTCGGGCCCTCTGGCTCAACAGCTTTGAGCGCAACAAGACCTTCGGCACCATGACCATCCTCAACGGTTACCTGCGCCCCGTCTCCATCGAGGCCGCGCAGGCCATCACGAAGGCCTCAGCACTCTACAGTGCCGCGGCGGACAACCTGAGCATCTACCCCTCGCTCGGCTACGGGCAAATGGCCGACTTCATCGGTCAAGTCAAGCGCCTCCGCGAGACGATGCTGGCCATGGGCGAGCTGGAAGAGGACTTCGCCGAGGCCGTGCGCCGCGAGGATTCCACCACGGCAGAAAGCTGCATCCGCCGCTGGCAGGAGCAGTACAAGGAGGCTCGCCGCCTTGCCGCGACCATCGCCGAGGCCGAGCAGCGACTTCACATCGCCGATGAGGGCTCGCTGCGCCGGGCCCTTGAGACGGTGCGCAACGCGCTGAGCGAAGCGCTGGGGCGCGATCTGCAGAGCTTCCAGAGCCTCGATCAAAGCCTCGGCACCTCGCAGAATGCCGACTTTCTGCACGGACAGCTTGCCGCGCTCGCCTCCTCCGTG
Organism: uncultured Akkermansia sp.; assembly: GCA_900548895.1. Taxonomy (GTDB): domain Bacteria; phylum Verrucomicrobiota; class Verrucomicrobiia; order Verrucomicrobiales; family Akkermansiaceae; genus Akkermansia; species Akkermansia intestinavium. The sequence continues at coordinate 21,853 of URLZ01000013.1, read as the reverse complement.
ACCCAGGCGCTTACCAAGCTCTCCGCCGGCGACGGCGAGCTGTTGACCGACGAGCTCTGCCGCTTCTGGGACAAGGACGCGACCAGCGAAGGCTCGCCGCGCCCCTGGCGCGAGGCGATGAGCCGAGCCGACCGCCTCAACGCCCTCTTCTCCTTCCCCGTCCCCGCCGGGCGCGCGCAGGAGACCTACCAGCACCGCATCGCCCGCGTGCAGGACGCGCGCAAACAGTACGACGGCGAGGTCCAAGCCCTCGGCACGTCAGAGGACAGCCCGCTGAACGGCAGCTGCTGGGAGCAGAACTGGAACCGCCTGGAGCGCAGCGTGCTCATCGGCTGGCTCGCCGAGGCTCCGCACAGCAACCTCGAAGTGCTGGTGCCGGAGCCGGGAACGAGCGTCGCGCGCAAGCTCCCCTCAATGCCCTACACCTCGGCATCCAAAACCGCCATCAACCCCGTCTACGAACCCGGGAGCGCCAACCGCCGCATCACAGACCTGCTCGGCCTCTCCGACTACATCCGCAAAAAGGCGGAAGCTGCCCCCGACGATACGGAGCTGAACCAGTCACTCGAGCGCCTGGAGGCAGCCTGCCAGCACTACCTGACCGACTACGTCATGTACTGGGTTGAGACCATCCCGTCCTATTACCGCATCAACGGCATCCGCAACTGGGCGGAGTACGTGGAGAGCGGCGATGTGCTCTACTCGGCGGACGTCGGATCCATCCTTTATGAGATCGACGACCTCATCTACGACGCGCTGGATCTTCCCAGCCTCATGAATGAAGAGCGCTTCCCGCAGCTCACCGCCATCCGCGAGCTGATTCAGCGGGCCAAAAAATCGCTCGATACCGACACGCGGCGCAACTTCCAGACCTCCGCCGACTTCATCAGCAAGCTCAGCCTCAAGCCCGACCAGGCATGGAAGAGCCTCATCGCCCTGCCGGTCGAGAAGCTGATGAACAGCTACTGGGTCTCCTGGTACCCCGCGCAGTCCAACTCCTCCTTCCTCTGGTGGAATAACTACCTACTGCACGGCATGCGCCTGCTCAAGCAGGAAGCCGCCGCCGCGCTGGAGGACGACCTCGCCGCCTGCCTGGCCGATGCGCGTCGCTTCCCGCTCTGCAACACCTCCCGGCAGCGCAGCGAGGACATCCTGACCGCCTACGACATCAATGACCTCTACGACAGGCTGGGGGCCGTGGCCCATCTGACGGACCCGCAGCGCGAGGCGGAAATCGCCAAGCAAGCGAACTCCCGCAGCATCCCGGCCGGAGCCGCCTCGCTCGACCTGAGCATTGCCGGCAGCGCCGATGAGAGCCTGAGCAACCTCATCCGCGTACTCTCTCTGCTGGCCGATCCCGCCTGTGAGCTGCAGTGCATCCCCACCCTGCCGGCATCTGACCTGCGCAGCGCTCCGGTCGCGGGCGGCGATGACCTCAAGCGCCTCATTCCCGTGGGGCGCCGCTTCCCCTACTGCCGCATCCTCTGCAACGGTACCCCGCTCACGGGCCGCTTCAACCTCAACCGCCAAAACGCCGCCGACCTCCCCCTGCTCACGGAGGGCATCCCGGCCTCCAGCGGCAGCCTCCGGTTTGAATTTTACCGGCACTCCGACTCCGACACCCCGGACAGCACCCTCACGCTGAGCCGCCACTGGAGCGTGCTTGACCTGTGTCTGCGCCCGGGAGCCCGCCTCTCTGACGACAAAAAGACCATCTACGCTCCGCTGACCTTCCGCGACCGCGAGGGCTACAACTGCCTGTTCTGGTTCGCCATGAGCTTCAACCGCGAGATGATCGCCCCGGCCGACTGGCCCGGCAGCCTCAGCCTGAGCCCGGTTACCGGCGATGAGCCCGGGCAGGCCGAGCGCGAGAAGGAGCTGCGCAAGCGCATCCGCGAGACCTACCTCACGCAGCGCAACCTCCCCCGCAAGCCCACGGCTGAGGACATCAGCGCGCTGCGGCGCGAACTCGACAGCCTCCGCCGCCAGGGCTACAGCCTCGGCTTCCGCCTCATCCTGCCCGGCGTCGCCGAGCAGCCGAGCGACGCCCGCATCCGTCAGGCAGCGGCCTGCCCCTATTTCTCGCTCGATAGCGCTGCCGTCAGCACCGGCAAGCTGCGGAGCCTGCCCGACGCGACGCAGGAGACCGACTACCTGCTGACGGGCGGCGACAACGTCCTGCTGCGCCTCTACCGGCACGCCGGTGACGAATACTCGGCGCACTACCTCGACCGCCGTCGGCCGCTGCTCGACCTCGTCCTCGAGCAGGCCACTGAGTACGATCCGTCCCATAACTACTTCATCGTGCCGCTCAAGACGGACGACGGCCAGCCCGACGGAGACTTCACCCTCTACCTGAGGCCCTGCCTCACCCCCTCCGCCGACGACGGACTGCTGCCGCCGACGGAGGCTGACTTCCTCATGGAATACCCCGCCGCCGACATGCCCGACGGCGATCTTCCCCTGAACTGATCCCCATGAACAACGACCTCATGACCACCTTCGCCTCGCCGCTCAGCGATGCCGCTCCCTGCGGCGAGAATCTCGAATACGACGCCCGCATGATCGAGCTCGACGAGCAGTACGCCGGCGAGCCCGAGCACATGATGGGAGACTCCGTCATCCCCGCAACCCCGCCCGACTGGCGCAAGCTCGAGAAAGCCGCCGCCGGCCTCATGAAAGAGACCCGAGACCTGCGCATCGCCGTCATCTGGACGGTGGCACGACTGGCCAACGGCGGACTGAGCGGGCTGCGCGACGGGCTCGAGCTCATCGACGCGCTCAGCGAGCAGATGTGGGAGAGGCTCTGGCCCATTCCCGACGACGGCGATGTGCAGGAGCGCCTCAGCACGCTCATGCGCCTCTCCCCCATGCCGGGCAGCTTCGACGCAGACACCACGGTGCTGCGCCTGCTGCTGGCCACCCCGCTGGCCGCCTCGCCGGCCCTCGGCTCCTACAGCCTCGACGACATCCGCCAAGCTGCGGAAGGCAGCGACGCCGATCGCACCATCCGCGCCGCCCTGCGCGACACCCCGGCAGAGAAGATCCGCGAACAGCTCGAGCACCTCGACGCCATCCTCGGGCTGCTGCACCACATCCGCGACGTCTATACCGAGCACGCCATGGGAACGCCGGACTTCCGCATGCTCACCGACAGGCTCAAGGAGATGCAGCTCTTCCTGCTCTCCGCGGCACCGGCCTCCGAAGCGCCCGCGCCTGATGCTACAGCGACAGACACAGCCTCCGCCGCAGCGGGAAGCCCCGCGGGTGCCGCCACCTCAGCCGCAGCAACCGCTTCAGCCCCCGCCGGTGGGGCGGGACTCCCCGGCAGCAGCGCCGCAAGCGGTGCCAACGGCCCCGGCTCCGCCGCCTCTCCGGCCTCCGTCGCCGGCGCCCAGCCGACGGCAGGTGCAGCGGGAGCAGCTGCGAACCTCGGCGCCCTCCCGGTGCTGCCGGTCGGCTGCGATGCGCGCAGCGGGCGCGAGCAGGCCGTGCGGCTCATGGAGCAACTCTGCGCCTGGTTTGAAGAGAACGAACCCTCCAGCCCCGTCCCCTACTTCCTGCGCCGCGCCATCCGCAGCGTGGGCGCCAACTTCATGGAGCTGATGACCGATATCGCCCCGCAGAGCCGAGACCAGCTGCAAACCGTCCTCAAGCCCGGCAGCTCGGCCAGCGTCAGCAGCAGCTCGGGCACCCCGTCAGGCGTCGCGCCCGGCAGCGCCCAAGCTCAGGCTGCCGCCCCGCTGCCGACAGCCCCCGCCCCGGCCCCCGAACCTCCGGCCGAGGCGGCGGAATTTTTCTCGCCCTTCGGCTGAAGACAAGGGGGAAGAGCAGACCTCGCGGAAGGGCTCCCGTTTCCGCAGGCCTCCCCGATGACGCAGCAAGCGGCGATGAGAGCATCTCTCCTGATTGTTACCACTTGACGGAGAGGGCAACATCGTGTACCCTGAGCTCATGAGAAATGCGTCTCTGATGAGCCTGTTGCTCCTGCCGGCACTGAGCCTGCTTCCCGCCTGCCAGACCCAGCGGGAAGAGGTGCCGGAGCGGCAGAAGACGGATGAGCCGGCGCCGCTCTACCTCGGCACCGTCAATCAGGTACTCAGCGACCGCGGCTTCGTCATCCTGCGCTTCATCGGCCCCGTCCCGACATCGGGCGCCACGCTGATCACCCACCCGGCGGACGGCAGCAACACCCGCGTCGGCAACCTCGTGCTCAGCGACGTCTCGCAAGCTCGGGGCAACTTCGCCACGGCGAGCATCCGCTCGGGCACTGTCGTCGCGGGTGACGCCGTCTACCTCTATCGCGACGTGCTGCGCCATCCCGGCAAAGAGCAGCAAAGCGGCACCGCGGGCCTCCCCGTGGCCGGCAGCACCATCCCCGGTGCGCTCCCGGGGCTTCCCGGCAGTGTAGCCGGCAGCGCCCCCGGACTCTCAGGCACCACCTTCCCGGGATACGCCGGCGGCAGCAGTCCCACGACACAGCCCTCCGCTCCGAGCATTCCCTCCCTTCAAGACAGCCTGAGCGATCCCGTCAGCGATGCCCTGAGCGGCACTGCCGGCGGAGCCCCCGCCATGCCCTCCTCTGCCCGTGACGACACCGCCGACACCCATGCACCCGCGCCCCGCAAGAGCCCCGCGAAGGACGAATTCCCCGCTCACCTCAACGACATCCCCGACAACATGAATGACTGGGATTGATGTGGGCTCATCGCTCATTTCCGGCCATCACTGCCCGTTCCCGTCCATTCTCACCCCACCCGTATCGGACACGCTTTTTCACGGCTCGCAACAACTCGATTGCCCCTCGGGCAAGCCTGCAGCCAAGCCAACCTGCCGCACCTCTGCCGCATCACGCTCCCTTAACTCCACTTCGCCCCTGCGCACCCCTCCCGCCGCACCCTCCGGCCCATCCTACTTCGACCGACTCAGGCTGCGCAGGGCGAACGCCACGATTAAACCCTATCCATGAAACTCCAGTATTACACAGACGACGAAGGCGACATCGTCATCGGCCTCTGGGTCCCGAAGCGCCAGTGCTTCATCGACGTCAGCTCCAACGATGAGCAGATCTGGGCGGCCCTGCTGCCCGACGGCAAAAAACTTCGCAAGGAGATCGAGACTTGGGTCTCCAAGGGCGCCCCGGACGGCGTTCCCGTTGACCCCGAGGGGCTCGTGCTCACAAGCGCCCTGCCCGTGCAGCCCGTCAACATCGCCTGCCTCGGCAAGAGCTACGCCGACCACGCCTTGGAGTTCAGCGGCGACGTCCCCTCCGAGCCCTCGCTTTTCCTGAAATCCCCCTCGGCCGTCAGCGCCGATCTGAGCTGCGTCATCAACCCCGCCGGCGCAACGAAACTCGACTACGAAGTCGAGCTCGCCGCCGTCATCGGCGACACCCTGCACCGCGCCGATGCGCGCGAAGCGCGGCGCGCCATCATCGGCTACACCCTCATGTGCGACTACTCGGAGCGCTCCTACCAGCTCGAACACGGCGGCCAATGGACCAAGGGTAAGAGCTGCGACTCCTTCGCCCCCTTCGGCCCCGTACTCGTCACGCGCGATGAAATCCCGGATCCGGACCACCTGCCGCTCCAGCTGCGCGTCAACGGAGAATTGCGCCAGAACGGCAACAGCTCCCACCTCATTCGCCCCGTTGCCGAGCTCGTCGCCTACGTCTCCCGCTTCATCACCCTCAACCCCGGCGACGTTGTCTCCACCGGCACCCCCGGCGGCGTCGGCATGGGCATGACGCCGCCCTGCTACCTCCGCGCCGGCGACGTTGTCGAGTTCGGAAGCGACCCCATCGGCTGGGTGCGGCAGACCGTCATCGACGAGCAGGACGACGAGGAGGAGGCCTGAGGGCCGCGGCATACACGCACGGAGAGGAGTGAGCGATAACACCAACAATCCGACGAAAACGGAAAAATGGGATTGCAATGCGGAGGGCGGATGCTAAAATAAAAATCATCGATCTCGCCTCATCTCCACCCCAACATATAGCACTATGAACATCCTTGTTACAGGCGGTGCCGGCTTCATCGGCTTCCACGTCGCCAAGCGCCTTCTCTCCGACGGACACCGCGTCACCATCCTCGACAACCTGAGCGACTTCAACTCTCGGGAGCTCAAGCTCGCGCGGCTCGCTGAGCTCGGCATCGACACCGCCCGCATCTCCCCCGGCATCCATCTCCAAGGCCCCGGAGACCTCGTCTTCATCCAACAGGACATCCTCGACCGGGACGGGCTCAAACAAGTTTGGCAGGCCGGCCCTGTCGACTGCGTCATCCACCTCGCCGCCGTCACGGGGCTCGCCCCCTCGCGCGAGCAGCCCGTCTTTTTCTCCGAGAACAACATTCAGGGCACCGTCAATCTCCTGGATGCATCGCGACGCCACGGTGTCCGGCACTTCCTCTTCACCTCGAGCGCCTGCGTGCACGGCTGCCACGCCCATGCACCCCAGCGCGAGGAGGACGACGTCGACAGCCCGATGAGCATCTACGCCATGACGAAGCGTGCAGCCGAGCTCGCCTGTTACTCCTACGCCTTCACCTACAAAGTGCCGGTGACCGTCATGCGCATCTTCACCGCCTACGGCCCTTGGGGCAGGCCCGACTCGCAGCCCATGACCATCGCGCGCGACATCATCGAGGGCAAGCCCATCAGCATCTGCAACAACGGCTACCTCATCCGCGACTTCACCTACGTCGACGACATCGTCGACGGCGTCGCCATCGCCCTCACCAACCCGCCGATCGCCTCCCGCTGCAACGCAGCCTACGCGCTCTACAACGTCGGCCGCGGCAAACCCATTCCGTACAGAACCTTCATTCAGGCCATCGAGACCGCCCTCGGCAAGGGGGCCACCATCGTCGAAGACCCCGCCTCGCCCGAGCTTCAGGGTGAGAGCATCGAGAGCTACGCCGATACCTCGCGTCTCGAGGCCAACCTGGCTTACTCCCCGGTCTGGGACTATGAAGAATCCGTCCCCCTGTTCGTCGACTGGTTTCGGCAACATTACAATAAAACCTTCCGCTACTGACCCCATCTTCCGGGCAGGGAGGCTCACATCCCCTCCCTGCCCACCCTCCCTCCGTGAATCCGATCCTCTACAGCCTCGCCAAACGATTCCTCTTCTGCCTGTCGCCGGAAACGGCGCACGAGTTCACCCTGTCCGCCCTCCGCACGGCCGACAAGCTGCACCTCTGCTCCCTCATCGGGGGGCGGCGAGTCAGCGACCCCGTCACCGTGATGGGCCTGAACTTCCCGAACCGCGTCGGCCTTGCCGCCGGCATGGACAAACAGGCCAACACCTTCCCCGCCTTCGGCCATCTCGGCTTCGGCTTTGTGGAAGTCGGCACCCTCACCCCACGTCCGCAGCCCGGCAACCCCAAGCCCCGTTGCTTCCGCTGCATCCCGCAGCAGGCCATCATCAACCACATGGGCATCAACAACCCCGGCATCGAGGCCGGCGTGGCCAACATCCGCGCGGCGAAGGGTTTTAGCGGCGTGCTGGGCATCAACATCAGCAAAAACGAATCCACACCCAACGACGAGGCCCGCATGGATTATCTCACCTGCCTGCGTGAGGCGTGGCCCGTGGCGGACTACATCACCATCAACTTCTCCTGCCCGAACGTCCCGCACCTCTGCGAGCTGGCGCGGGCCGACTCCGCCGCCGACCTGCTCGCGGCCCTCAAAAGCGAACAGGCCAACCTCAGCAGCGAAACCGGGCGGCACGTGCCCATCGTCATGAAGGTCTCGCCCGACATGAGCGAGAGCCAGATTCGTGAACTCTCGGGCGTCTTTCTCGACTGCCAGCTCGACGGCCTCATCTGCACCAACACCACCACGAGCCGCGAAGGCGTCGAGGGCCATCCCGCTGCCGCCCAAAAGGGAGGTCTCTCAGGCAAGCCTCTGTACAACAAGGCCAACGAGACGCTGGAGGCCTTTGCAAGCCACCTCAAGGGTCGCATCCCCATCATCGGGGTCGGCGGCATCATGAGCGCCGACGATGCCGAGGCCAAGATTCGCGCCGGGGCCTCGCTCGTGCAGCTCTACAGCGGCTTCATCTTCAAGGGCCCGCAGCTCATTCGCGACTGCGCCGTCCGCCTGAGGGACATGAGATAAACGCCCCTTCAGGGCTCCCGGCACCGGCCGGGTGCTGAGTCAGCCTCCCCCTCGCAACTGCTGTCGCTGTGAGGGGGAGTTTTTTGTTGTGCAGCCCGACGGCTTGAGAGCTTGACATCGTCGACAAGCTCTCAAACAGTTGGCAAAATAGGTTGCAGAGGACGAGAGAGAGAGCTTAGCCTCAGAGGCATGGCGCGTCTGAAACCCTCATCTCTGCACTTCGTACTGATCTTCCTGCTCATCAGTTTCAACCTCCGCATGTCCTTCTCGGCGGCCAATCCCCTGCTCGATGAGCTCATCATCAAGCTGCATCTCAGCCCGGCCGACAGCGGGCTCTTCGCCCTGCTCCCCGTCATGGCTCTCGGCATCGCCGCTCCCCTCGGCTCTCGCCTCAGCTGCCTCATTCGCCCGAGGCTGCTGATCGTCTATGCCCTAGCTGCCGCTGTGCTCGGTATTTTCTGGCGCAGCTACGGCGGCCTCATCGGCCTTTACGGCGGCACCCTCGTCATCGGCCTGGGTCTCGGCATCACCGGCTCCGTCATCCTCGGTGTTGTCAAGCTGCGCTATCCCGGATATGTGCCGGAGCTCATGGGCGCCTACACAGCCTGCATCTGTCTCGGCACCGCCGTCGGCTCCGGCAGCGCCAACCCCATCAGCCATATTCTGGGGGGCTGGCGCGCCGGCCTCTGCTTCTGGGCCCTTCCCCTGATTGTCGCGCTGATTCTCTGGGCGGAATACCTGTTCAGCAGCCGCGATAAACTGCCCAATCCCCACCCGATTCAGGCCTCGATGAAGCCCCTGCTACGCAAGAAACAGGCTTGGCTCGTCACCCTCTTTTACCTCTTCCGCGTCTCGGGCTCCTGGCTCATCATCGTCTGGCTCTCCACCCTGATGCGGATGCGCGGACTTGACGCCATGGAGTCCGGGCTTGTGCTGGCTCTCGCCACGGCCTTTCAGATTCCCAGCGCCCTGCTTTCGCACCAATTCGCCGTCTGGCTGGGCAGTCGGCGGCGCCTCATGATGCTCACCATTCCGCTCTCCTGCCTCGCCTGCGCGGGCATGCTGGAGGCTCCTCTGAACCTCTGGCCCCTCTTCTCCATCATCTTCGGCCTCTGTATCGGCTCCATCTTCACCCTCGGCATGACCTTCATCGTCGAGAGCGCACCCGACGAAGCCGGCACCGTCGCCCTCTCGGGCATGGCGCAGGGCATCGGCTTCATCGCCGGAGGAGTCATCGCCTGGAGCGTCAGCAACACCATCACCCTGCCGCACCCCGAGCTTTTCATCCTCGGTTTTTACACCCTCTTCGCCCTCTCCGGGCTTTTTTGCGGTCTGCTCTGCGATCAAAGCATCGAACGCAGCAAAAACAGCGAGCCGTCCTGCATTTGAACATTGCCAAGGCTGGTGCGATGTGCTAACCTTACCATAAAGATTCACACTCCACCCCATGAAGCCATCCCTTCTCTCCCTCTCCTTCATCGTCTGCGGCATCACTGCTGCTCAAGCCGCCCCTTCCGCCACCTCTCTCCTGACGCCTCCGACCGAGCAGGCCGCGAAGGCAGGTGCGACCGGCAAGTCGGCGCCGGCGGAAACTTCCGGCTCAAGCGACGCGTCCGGCTCGGAGGCCGCAACTCAGGCCGCTGCGTCGGCTGACGGCTCGGCTGCTGCAGAGACTCCCGCTGCTCAGCCGGGGCAGAATCCGCAAGCCCAGGCACCCCAGACTCAGCCGGAAGAGGAGAGTCTCGTCTCGCGCCTGCGACGGCTCACGGAAGACGTCGACGCACGCATGGCGACGCTGAAAAAACCTTCGCGCATGCTCAGCTCCTCGCACCGACGCTTCAAGGAGCGAGCCGAGCGGGATCTGAAGGAGATCATGGAAACATCGGGAGAGGTGCGCGATCTCAACGAGAAATACAGTAACACGCTCACCGGGCCCTTCGAGTTCACGGTCAGCGCTGCGGATCGGGACAAGTACGTTCGCGATGCCCAGGCCGCCTATCAGGCCATGCTCACGGACATGAAGGAGAACAAGGGCAAGCGCAAGGTCGGCGGGCTCGATAAATTCGAACTGCTGCGTGATCGCTATCAGGGCATTCCCGAGTACAAGGAAGCCTTCGACACCTACCTCAAGACGCTCAAGCAGCTCGACAACCACTGGAGCAAGATGTATGAGCGCGAGACCAAGCGCCGCGAGCGCATGAACGACAAGCGGCAGCGGACGCTCGAAGAGGCGGATGAGGAGCAATACGAGAAGCTCGCGGAGCGCTTCGCCAAGGACAAGGAGAACATTGAGACGATTTGGTACAACCCGAGCCCGAAGAACCTCAAGATGCTGCGCAACTGCACCAACAAGGTGAAGGACGCCCTGCGCCGCAACAAAGATGTCAAGCTTGAGCCTGAGGTGGGCAAGGTGCCTGAGATGCTCGCGGCCTTCTGGAGCAAGATGGATGAGGCACGCGAGGCGCTGATTCAGGGCGATTTTGATCGGGCGGGGGCTCTGCTGGAGACCGACGAGGTTGCCCGCGGCGTCACGCGCCTGCGCAACGAGATCTTCCCGCGCGAGTACCGAGAGCCGCTCACGGAGCAGCTGCGCGTCATGCAGCGCGAGGTCACCACGCGCGAACGCAACCGCAATCGCGAGAAGCTGGCGCTGGAGCGCAAGATGACGGATCTGGATCGCAAGGTGCGCAGCTACGAGGCCCGAGTTGACAGCATGATGGCCTCCATCGAAGCGGAGCTCGCTCAGCAGATTGACGAAGATGTCGCCGATGAGGGCGAGGCGGACGGAGAGAAGGCCGAGGGCGCGACGTCTGACGACGAGGGCGCCGCCGACACCGAGAAGGCGGATGACGCGAAGGATGAGGCCCCGGATGCCGAGGGACACGGAGAGCAGCCCGCGAAGGAGGGCGCTGATGCCGACAAGCCTGCGGCGGACGAAGCGTAAGACAACGCGGGGGGTTGACAGAGCCCCCGCCGAGCGCCTATACTCTCGGCATGAAGTTCAGCGTCACTTGCGGATTCCTGCTCACTTTCACGCTCCCCGTTGCGATCTGCGCGGCGGAGGAGCTCTCGGCGGAGCTGGCCGAGTCCATGGAAAGTTACTGCAAGCTGCCGGAGAAGCTGCTGCCGGCGCTCTCGGCGGCGCGCGATACGGACAGCGCGGATGCGGCCGCCGTCGAGCTCCGCAAGCTCTTGCCCGAGGTCTACCGCGTCTGCGACCGCGTGCGCCGCATCGACAGACTCACGCCTGAGCAGAGCCGCATCATCCGTGAGCGTTACGAGCAGCGCATGCGCGCGGAGTGGGGAAAGGTTTATGAGCACATCTTTCGCCTGCAGCACGAGCAGTGTTACTACTCCGCTGCATTCAACGAACAATTTCAAACCCTCATCATGATGCTCGAGCAATGAAAGACACCCCGATAATCCTCCTGTCCGCGGCCCTGCTTCTCTTGCCGGTATCGGCAGCATCGCCTGAGGCCGACTGGCCCACGCAGCAGCAAGGGGCCGGGCTCTTGCTCGACGCGCCGCAGCAGCTGCCCGAACCCAGCGCACCCGGGGCTTCCCCCGAGGTTCCGGTTCCGGGGGATCTAGTGGGAGAAACACCGGGCCCCGTCATCACGGCTCCTGCTCCCACAGCCTCGGGCGATGCGACGGCGCAACTCTCTCCTGTGGAGCAGCACTTGGCCAGAGGCATTGCCCTGCTGCTGAAGCTTGAGCAAGTCATGGCCTCCGTCGACAGCCCGGAGAGCGCCCAAAGGGCCGTCCAGCCCATCGGGCTCATCACCGCTGAGCTCAGCAAATGGCCCCAAGGATTCCTCACCCTTCCCCCGCCTGACGAAGAGCAGCGGCTGGAATACGAGGATCGCTATCTGCCCGTCATCCGACGCATCAACAAACGCATTCAATTGCAAGGCGAGCGCTTGGCCTCGGCGCAATACTACGGCTCGCAACAGCTCGCCGCATCACTCGTGCGCTTGGTTCTCTCCCTGCAACAATAATCGCTTCTGCCCGCTGTCCCGCTGTCCCTCTGCCCGCTGTGTTCGCGACGCCCCCCGGGTAGAGGGTGCTGCAGATCAGGCAGGTTTCGGCCGCCTCCCTGCGCCGAAAAGCTCGTCCCGGCTGCTGCACCTGCCCTACACCAACGCCGGACTCACGGCGCTGCCCGTCACCTCGGACATGACCACCGACCTCTGCATCTCCTTCGCCCTCGCCGCCCTCGGTCCCCTCATCGCCTGTTGCGCCTGCTTCCTGCCGCTCCGACGCACCCGCTCCGCTCTCGAAATTCATCCCACGGGAAACCATTCGAGCCGGGAGGCGGCCGCGACCTCTGGTAAAGCGGCCGAGACCTCGCCTCCCGGCCCTTCAGCGACCTCGGACTTTCCCTCGTCTGACGCATCCGCCCCGCCGGACGAACTTTGCCCGCCAAGCCATCTCCGCCACTTTCCCTCAGCGGGTGATGTAGTCTGTGCTCTGCTCTATTACATCTTTTTCTGCGTGATCCAGCTTCCCCTGTTCGGCGACGCCTCAAGCGGGTCCGCCGCGGCGCCTCCCAGTCTTCTGAACGCCGTGTTCACCGTCGCGGCCTCCTTGGCCGTCTACCTGCCTTTGCTTGTGTTAGCCATCGAGCACCGGGGGCAGGGCTTTCTGCGACTCAAGGGGCAAGCGCCGAGCCTGCGGCAACTCGCACGCCTCTTTCTGCTCAGCATCGCTGCCGTCTTTGCCTTCTCCCTGCTCTATCAGTACAGCGGACTCAGCGACCTCATTCTCCGACTGAGCGGAGCGCCAGAGCTGCAAAGCGTCTGCGAGCTCATCGCGCAGACGAGCGAAGCCGAGGCCTTGGTGCTGATGGGGATCAATACCATCCTCATTGCCCCTGTCTGCGAAGAGATCCTCTGGCGCGGCTATATCTTCAACATTCTGCGCACGCGCTGCCGCCCCACCGTTGCCGCCGCCATCAGCGGTCTGCTCTTCGGCGCCATTCACTTTGCCTTGCCCCAGTTTGTCATTTTGAGCTTCTTCGGCTTCATCCTCGCTCTCGCCTACTACCGCAGCCGCAGCCTCATCATGCCCATTGCGCTGCACGTCACCTTCAACGCCATCAATTTCACTCTGCTGCTCACCTGATGATGAAACACTCCCCCCTCGCTGACGTCGCAACCTCCCCAACCTCCCCTGACGCCTCGGTCAGCGGCTCGGGCAAACCGACCTCCTGGGATTCTCCCCTCGCGGAAAGCCCCCGATTCGCCGACAGGGGTGAAGATGCCTCTCTGAGCCTTCTGCTGCGAGGACTGACCCGAAATGAGCGCCTCATCGTCGGCCCCGGCGATGACTGTGCCGTCGCCCGCGGGGATGAGAACGAGGATCTGCTGCTCAAGACGGACGTTGTCATTGAGGGAGTCCACTTCACGCGAGACACTCCTCCCGAACTCATCGGGCGCAAGGCGCTCGCCCGCACGCTCTCCGACATCGCCGCCATGGGTGGGTTGCCCGACCACGCGCTTATCACCCTGCTCGTCCACCCCTCGCGCCGCATTGAGGACGCCGAACGGCTCTACCGCGGCATGGCCGAGCTCGCGGAGCAATACGGCGTCTCCATGGCCGGAGGAGAGACCTCGGCGCTGCCCGAGGACGGCCTCATCGTCAACATCGCGCTCACCGGGCGCGTCGAGCGCGGGCAGGCCGTTCTGCGCAGCGGGGGCCGCCCCGGGGATCACATCTGCGTCAGCGGGCGTCTCGGCGGCTCCTTCGCCAGCGAGCGCCACCTCACCTTCACACCGCGCATCGAGCTGGCGCGCTACCTCGTCAGCCACGGACTGCGCCCCACTGCCATGATGGATCTCTCGGACGGCCTCGGCACCGATCTGCCCCGCCTCGCCGCCGCCTCGGGCTGCGGCTATGCCCTCAGCGAGAGCGCCATCCCGTGCAACCCGGGTGTCAGCACCGCCGAGGCCATCAGCGACGGTGAAGACTACGAGCTGCTCTTCACCCTGACGGACGAACAGCTGCCCCTGCTGCAGGAGCTGCCCCTCCCCGTGCCCGTGACCCCCGTCGGGCGCCTGACCTCCGCCGGTGTAACACCCTTGACATCAGGCTGGCAGCACTTCCGAAACCGCGCCGTTTGAGTGCATTTCAGCGTGGCGAGGCATCCAACAAACGCTCCCACAATTCGATTTTTTAACAGATCACAACTTATTGATTCTCAATATATTCAATTTCGTCAAAACACCCACGACTGAATGCTGAGGCCGCCGGAAATCACGGCCGATAAAAGTCAAGTTTCCCGAAGCTTTTTTGCCCGGCGGAGAAACTTTTTTCAGAGCCTGTGGAACGCCTATAGAACGGGGGATGGCAGCGATGGGCAGGTGGTGTTCTCCGCAAAAAAAGCTTCTCAGGAGGGGCTTCGCGTGCCATAGTTCTCCCCGCAAGCAGGCCCGACCGACGAACGACGGGCGACAACATAGAAAAGGAAGACACATGAGCAAAACGAGAGAGGCAGCAGGGTTGTGGGAGCAAATCATGGACACCATGAAGGCGGACACGAACCTCGGAGAAGGATCCTTCGGCTCCACCTTTCTCTCCCAGCTCAAGCTCTGCGCAGACACGGGCAGCAAGCTGATTTTCGAGTACCCGAAGGGGATGATGATCGAGTGGGTTCAGAACTACTACCTGGACTCCATGACGGCTGCCTCCGCCCGTGTGCTGGACGGAGCTCGAGAGATCGAGTTCGTCGAGCAGTCGGATGAGGAGGAAGTCCCGTCGGATGAAACGGACGGAGAGGTCTCCGATGAAGGAGCGCTGCCGACCTCCGCTTCCGCAGGCGCCCCCCGCGCCGCCTCGGCTGCCGCAGCAGCAGCGACCTCTTCCGCCACAGCGACACCGTCCGGCCGCAGCCCACGCCGTCGCAGCACCAAGCGCCGTCGCCACATCAACAGCGGGCTCAACGAGGATTTCCTCTTCGAGAACTTCGTCGTCGGCCCGAACAGCGAGTTCGCCTACGAGGTGGCCAAGGCGGTTGCCGAAGGGGCCTCGACGCGCTTCAACCCCTTCTTCATCCACGGCGGCTCCGGCCTCGGCAAGACGCATCTGCTGCACGCCATCGGCAACGCCATCAGCGAAAAGCGCGAGGACGTCAGCGTGCTCTACGTCACCTGTGAAGACTTCGCCAACGCCTACATTGACGCCATCGGCAGCCGCCGCGAAGAGAAGAGCGAGGCCATCCGCGCCTTCCGCCGCAAATATCGCGAGGCTGACGTGCTGCTCATAGACGACGTGCAGTTTCTCTCGAAGCGCCAGAAGACGCAGGACGAGTTTTTCTACACCTTCAATTCGCTCTTCGACAGCGGCAAGCAGATCGTGATGACGGCAGACTGCGCCGCCCACGAGATCACGGATCTCGATCCGCGCCTCAGCACGCGCTTCGAACAGGGGCTCACGGCTTCCATCTCCCTGCCCGCCCTCGAGACACGCCTGGCCATCCTGCGCAACATGCGCAGCAAGTGGAAGAGCGATCTCGTCGGCGATGACGTGCTCGAATTCCTCGCGACGAACATCACGCGCTCCGTGCGCAGCCTCGCCGGGGCCCTCACGCGCATCGGCAGCCTTGCCTCCTTCTCGCACCACCGCCCGAGCGTCGCCGAGGCGCGCCTGCAGGTGCGCGATCTGCTGCACAGCGATCAGGGCAACTCGCGCAGCACCATCGAAGAGATTCAGCGCCGCGTAGCCGAGGAGTTTGACATTCGCGTCTCCGATCTCACGGCGCGCCGCCGCACGGCCAAGATTGCACATCCCCGCCAGGTAGCCATGTATCTGGCACGCCGCTGCACGCAAAGCTCGCTGCAGGACATCGGAGCGGCCTTCGGCGGCCGCGACCACGGCACCGTCATTCACGCGATGCGCACCATCGAGCAGAAAATCGAGAAGGACGGCCAGCTGCGCAGCTGCGTCGAGCGCCTCGCCGGCCTCTTCTCCTGATCGGCAAAGCCGCGGCTTGGCGCGCCGGCGGCCCTCTCCGGCGGCACCGCGGCTTTCAATCGCCTCAACCCGTTCAAACGGGCAAAGCATCGCCCCCCCCTCCGATTGAGGCAGCTTGTAGCAAAGCGGGGAGGGCTCTCGAAGCCGGTCGCTCAGGGGGACGCACTCAGAAGGAGCGGCTCAAGCGAGCATGAGGACACGTCGTGAGGCCCCGTTTTTCTCTTGATTCGCGCCCTGCGATGTGCTAAGTAAGCTTTCGTGAGCAACGCGAGCATGGAACAGGGCATGCGCCAGAGCATGGTGGCCACGGCAGCCATGCAGATGTTCATGCGCACGCTTCAGGCCACGAACATGGAGCTCTCTCAAATGGCGGCCCAAGCCATCGCCGCCAACCCCGCGCTCGAAGAGCTGCCGCCGACGCCCGGCGATCGCGACCAGTCGGAGGGAGGACAAGCGGACGGCGACGGGCTCCACGAGACGGCGAACAGCGACGCCGGCGACCGCGACGGCGGATCGTCCGCGCTCGACTACGATGCCACGCGCCGCCACGACTACGTGCTTGAAAGCCTCACCGAGCCCGTCACCCTCGCCGACCACCTCGCCGGGCAGATTCACGCCTCCGCACCCGAGGCCGCCCTCGAAGCCCTCAGCCTGCAACTCATCGACCAGCTGGATCGCCGCGGATACTTCACCGAGTCGGCGGAGGCGCTGCGCGAGGAACTCGGGGCGCCGCGCGAGCTCTTCGCCCAAGCCCTTGCCCTTATCCGTGATCTCGAGCCCGCGGGCGTCGGTGCCTTCGACCTGCGGGACAGCCTCATGCTGCAGCTGCAGCACGCGGACGAAGCCGACGGCCTGTCCATGCAGTTGCTGCGCAACCACTGGGACGAGTTGGTTCGGCACCGCTACGCCGATATTGCGCGCGCCTGCGGCGAAAGCAAAGAGGCCGTCTCCGCAGCCGCCCGCCGCATTGCCCGCCTCAACCCGGACCCCGGCAGCGCCTTCAGTCGCGCGGAAGAGCACGTCATCGCCCCCGATCTCATCGTCACCCTCGACGAGGGCAAACCCGTCGTGAGACTCACCGGCGAAGGGATTCCCCGCCTCGGCCTCTCAGCCGACTACCGGGCCATGCTCACCGACCGGGCGGATGAAACTGAGCTGCGCCGCTACCTCTCTCGCTGCTTTCGCGAGGGACGCGAGCTCATCAAGGCCATCAGCGATCGCCAGCAGACCATCCTCACCGTCGCGCGCGCCATCGTCGCGCGCCAAGAGGATTTTTTCCGCGAAGGACCCGCAGCCCTCAAGCCCCTGCGCATGGAGGACATCGCCCAAGACACCGGGCTGCACGTCTCCACCGTCTCGCGCGCCGTCAAGGGCAAATACCTGCGCTGCGACCACGGCGTCTACGAGCTGCGGCGCTTCTTCACCGCCGCCCTGCCCTCCGCCGCGAGCGAGGGCGGACTCTCCGCCGATGCCGTGCGCAGCCGCATCCGCGAACTCATCGAGGCCGAGAACCCGCGCCACCCTCTCTCCGACGCCCGCATCGAAGCCGAGCTGAGCCGGATCGGCATCAGCGTGGCGCGCCGCACCATCGCCAAATACCGCGAACAGCTCAACATCCTGCCCGCCAGCATGCGGCGCCGGCGCTGAGCTCTTCGCCCGAGCCCAAACGCCCGCCCGCGCTCGGAGCCGCGCCCCTTCACGGAGGCCGCCCATGGCGCGAGCGACGGACTCGGCGTAAACTTGATTCATTCCAAACAAAGCGGATTTAGCCTTGATTTCACACTGCGGAGTCGCTATAATCGCCCGCACCGCGCGACGACATGAGTAAAACCCAAGGCAGAAGCAGCAAGACCACCCGCAACCTCGCCTGCTCCATGGTGAGGCAGGCCGGGGTTCGCATGACCCGCCAGCGCCGAGCCGTGCTGGAGACCATTCTCACCTCCACGGACCACCCGACAGCCGGTCAAATTTATGAGCGAACCTGCCGCAACGCGCTCGGCATCTCGCTGGCCACCGTCTACAACTGCTTGGAGACCATGTCCGGCGCCGGCCTCATCAACCAGCTGCGCTTCGACAACGGCCCCTCGCGCTACTGCCCGAACCTCGTGCCGCACGTCCACGTGCTCGACGACGAGAGCCACCGCGTGCTCGACGTGCACCTCAAGCCCGGCGTGCGCATCGAAGACGTTTTCGACCTGCCCGAGGGCGTGCGTATCCACAGCATGGACGCCTGCCTGCGCGGCCTCATCCCCGAGAACTGCCTTTCCACACCGACATCCCCTTCCACCCCCGCATCATGAGTCTCATCATTCAAGATTTGCATGCCCGCGTCAAGGACGGCGCGGAAATCCTCAACGGCATCAATCTCGAAATCCCCAAGGGAGAAGTGCACGCCATCATGGGGCCCAACGGCTCAGGCAAGAGCACCCTCTCCAAAGTGCTCTGCGGCCATCCCGACTATGAAGTCACCGGCGGCCGAGCGGAGATGGACGGGCAGGATCTGCTCGCCATGAGCGTCGACGAGCGCAGCCGCGCCGGCCTCTTCCTCGCCTTCCAGTACCCCGTCGAAGTCCCCGGCGTCACGAACGCCAACTTCCTGCGCGCCGCCCTCAGCGCCCGACTGCCCGAGGGAGAGAGCTTCGACAGCGTCGCCTTCTACAAGAGTCTGCGCGCCCGCATGAAGCAGCTGGGCATGGACCCGAAGCTCACCGCTCGAGCCGTCAACGAAGGCTTCTCAGGCGGCGAAAAAAAGCGCAACGACATCCTGCAGATGATGATGCTCGAGCCCACCTACGCCATCCTCGACGAGACCGACAGCGGCCTTGACGTCGACGCGCTCCGCATCGTCTCGGAAGGCGTCAACGCCATGCGCGCCCCCTTCCGCAGCTTCCTCGTCATCACGCACTACAAGCGTCTGCTCGAGTACATCAAGCCCGACGTCGTCCACATCCTCTACCGCGGGCGCATCGCGCGCACCGGCGGCTATGAGCTCGTCGACCACATCGAGAAGCACGGATTTGATTTCCTCAAGGAAGACGGAGACCATGCCTGAGCACCCCACCACCTCATCCTCGGAGCCCGGCACCGACTCCCCCTTCAGCGTCGACACGCGCGGCGAGTTCTCCTTCCCCGAGAATCACCGCTACGACGCCGGCTACGGCCTGACCGAAGCCACCATCGACTACATCTGCGACGCCAAGGGAGAGCCAGACTGGCTGCGCCGGTTCCGCAAAGACGCCCTGAAGAAATTCCGCGAAATGCCCATGCCCACGCACTGGGCCCCCGAGGGCATCAGCGGGGTGGACTTCGACAAGATCCGCTACTACCTCGCCCACGGCGTCGCCCCGCGCCAGAGCTGGGACGAAGTGCCCGACGACGTCAAGCGCACCTTCGAGCGCCTCGGCGTCCCCGAGCAGGAACGCGCTTTCCTCGCCGGCGTCGATGCGCAGTACGACTCCGAGACCGCCTATAACAACATGCAGGAGGAGCTGCGGAAAAAGGGCGTCATCTTCGTGAACTCCACCGAGGGCCTGCGCGACTACGAGGAGATCTTCCGCCCCTGGTTCGGCAAGGTCATCCCCGTGGGCGACAACAAATTCTCCGCCCTCAACCACGCCGCCTTCTCCGGAGGCTCCTTCATCTACGTGCCCAAGGGCGTCAAGCTCGCCCAGCCCCTGCAAGCCTACTTCCGCATCAACTCCGAGGCCATGGGGCAGTTCGAGCGCACGCTCATCATCGCCGATGAAGGCGCCGAGCTCATGTACATGGAGGGCTGCACCGCCCCGAAATACGACAGCGCCACCCTGCACTCCGGCGTCGTCGAACTCGTCGCGCTCAAGGGAGCAAAAATCCAGTACGTCACCGTCCAGAACTGGGCTGCCAACGTCTACAACCTCGTCATCCAGCGCGGGCTGGCCATGGAGGGCGCCGAGATCCGCTGGATTGACTGCAACCTCGGCTCCGGCCTCACGATGAAGTACCCGGCCGTCGTGCTGAAAGGCCGGCGCGCCCGGGGCGAAGTCGTCAGCATCTCGCTGGCCCACACCGGCCAGCATCAGGACACGGGTGCGCGCATGATCCACGCCGCCCCCGAAACGAGCTCGAACATCGTGGCCAAATCCATCTCCATCGGCGAAGGACGCGCCAGCTACCGCGGCGAAGTCAACATCATCAAGGGGATGAAAGGCTGCCGCAACAACACCGAGTGCGATGCCCTGCTCATCAACGCCACGAGCCGCACGGACACCTACCCGGCCATCACCGTCAACGGCAACGCCAACGCCGTGCAGCACGAAGCCTCCGTCTCGCAGGTCGACGAAGATCAGCTCTTCTACATGCAGCAGCGCGGCCTCACACGCGCTCAGGCCATGAGCCTGGCCGTCAACGGCTTCATCAACGACCTCGTCAACGAGTTCCCCATGGAGTACTCCGTCGAACTGCGCCGCCTCATTGATCTCGAAATGGAGGACTCCATCGGCTGAGCCCCCTCTGAGCCACCCTTCACCGCTTCCCCTCCCCCCCCGATTGCACACGCCTATGGATTTCCCCGAAACCGACACCGGGCACAGCATGCAGCAGGCACTCGAGCAAGCCGCCGCACAGGCCCGCCTGCGCGATGCGCGCACCCCGGATCGCTTCAATGAAAACTGGCGCTTCGGCCGCCCGCAGGTCTACGCCGAAGCCCTCGTGGCCGCGCTGGGCACCCCAACGAACAGCGGCCGCTGCGACTGCCGTGCCCCCGAAGGCTGCGCCACCCCCCTCGACAGCGAGATGAAGGCGAGCCTGACGACCATGCACAGCTTGGGCTCCGACAAGATCCTCGCCCTGCACCTCGAGCGCTTCGGCGAAGGCGTCTGCCTCTACATCGAGGGAGAAATCAGCGAACCCATCGTCATCGACTGCGAGACCGACAGCGTCTACAGCCCCGCCACCCTCATTCTGGCAGCGGAAGGCGCTCGCGCCCGCATCATCGAGCGCCACCGCGTGCGCGGCAGCGGCACCCTCGTCTCCCTGCGCAGCATCATGGCGCAAAAGGGCGCCGACATCAGCTTGGAGCTCGAGGTCTGCGGCGAAGCCCCGGAGGGCGACGGCCCCCGCGCCATGAACATCACCAACATCGAGGCCGCCGATGCCCGCGTGCGCCAGCTCACCCGCTACAGCGGCATGAGCTGGGCTCGAGAAGAGACCGTCGCCACCGTGCTCCACGGCCCGGCAGACATCGAGCTCTACTCCGCCAACCGCCTCAACGCCTCGCAGGTGCTCGACCAGCACACGCGCCAAGAGATGCTCTGGGGACGCTCCGCAACCAACCTGCTCTACAAAAACGTCATCGACGACAAGGCCACGGCCACCTTCGCCGGCAACATCTTCGTGGCCCCCGGCGCGCATGAAACGGACGCCTATCAGGCCAACCGCAACATGCTGCTGAGCGAAAACGCCACCGTCAACTCCCTGCCTGGCCTCGAAATCCTCGCCGACCACGTGCGCTGCTCCCACGGCTCCGCCAGCGCACCCATGGATGAAGAGCAGCTCTTTTACCTGTGCAGCCGCGGCATCCCGCGCCACGAGGCCCAGCTGCTCGTCGCCGAGGGCTTCCTGCAAGACGTCATCGAGCGATTCCGCAGCAGCGGCGAAACCGAAACGCAGGCGGCGGAGGAGCAGCCCTGAGTTTTTTTCAAAGGCTCTGTCACAACAAATGGTTGATTTTGACGAGAAATAGCGTATAATAATAGTAAGAAACAGTACCACCGAAGGAGGT